>UQVO01000001.1 GCA_900544575.1 uncultured Eubacteriales bacterium
GTCAGATGTGTATAAGAGACAGGCCGTAAGGAGCAGCGGTATGAGCCTGTACAGGTGCGGCAGGGCGTAAAACCCTTCCGCGACGATGATGCCGAAAGCGAGAAAGAGTGCAAAGAAGCAGACGGGTCTGCGGTTGAAAAGCCGTCTGCCGCGCACTTCCATTTTATTGCACGGGAGCGGGTCTGCCCGTCACCACGATGTCAGCGCCGAGTCCCAGCGTGTCGCGCTCCGCGATGTAGCCGATTTCGCAGTCGGCGGGCACTACAATGCCGCGCATACGTTCGAGCACGTCGAACATACGGTTTTTGGGCACGGGGACGGAAGTCTTGACGGGGACCACCCTGCCGTCCGAAGTGCGCACAAGCGTCGTGACGGTGCGGACGGGCGCGGTGTATTCCGACACGCCGTATTCCAGTCCGCGCTTGCAGGTGTATCCCCTGACGACGATTTTGCCGTCCTCTTCCGTGATTTCCAGCGGGCAGCCCATCGGGCAGTTTATGCAGATTGTGTTCATACTTCCAGCCTCACCGTGACGTCGCCGTCAATGTCCTTTTTGTCCAGCGCGATTTTCTCCATCTCGCCGGGCGCGACTATCATCCTCTTCTTTGAGTAAAGGACGCGTCCGCCGCATTCGGCGACGACTTTGCAGTTTTTGTAAATGTTGTCCGTGCGGAAGAATATCTCCACGCCGCCCTCTCCGCCGTTTATGCGCTGAGGCAGGGCGTAACGCACGCCCTTGCCCGTGCCGACCGCATACACTTTGCCGTCCGACGCCGGCGCGCCTTCCAGCGCATACTTTGCGGCGGCAGCCCCCGCAATCTCCGCCTCGTGGGAAACGTTGTCCACGAGGTCGTGAACGTGCAGGACGTTGCCGCAGGAGAACACGCCGGGGACGGTGGTCATCCTGTTTTCGTCCACTTCCGCGCCCGACGTTATGCGGCTGAGCTTCACGGAAGTGTCCGTGAGAATGTCGTTTTCGGGAATGAGCCCCACGGAAAGCAGCAGACAATCGCAGGGAATGAACTTTTCTTCCGACAATACGGGACGGCGGTTTTCGTCGACGGGAGCGTAATAAAGCCCTTCCATACGCGGCTTGCCGACCACTCTCGTCACGGTGTGGCTGTAATCGATGGGGATGCCGAAGTCTTCGAGGCATTGCACTATGTTGCGCTTCAAACCGCCCGAATAAGGCATAAGCTCGATGACACGTTCGACGTGCGCGCCTTCCAGCGTCATACGGCGCGCCATAATCAGCCCTATGTCGCCGCTGCCGAGAATGACTATGCGCCTGCCCACGAGATAGCCCTCGATGTTGCACATCTTCTGCGCCATACCCGCGGTATAAATGCCCGCGGGACGCGTGCCCGCAAGCGCGATTGCCCCCGCGGTACGCTCGCGGCAGCCCATTGCGAGCACCGTCGCGCCCGCCTTGATGTGCACAAGCCCCTCTTCTGGCGAAAGCACCGTGACGTCGCCGTCCGCGCCTATGGAGAGCGCCATTGCGTTCAGCATTACTTTCACGTCAGTCTGCGCGAGTTTCTTTTCGAAACGGTCGGCGTATTCGGGCCCTGTCAGTTCCTCGCCGAAATAATGCAGACCGAAGCCCGCGTGTATGCACTGGTTGAGTATCCCGCCGAGCCGCACGTCGCGCTCGATGAGCAGCACCTTCGCACCCTTCCCGCTCGCCGCAACCGCAGCCGCCATACCGGCGGGTCCGCCGCCTATGACCAGAACGTCAAACTTCGTCATAATCGGCCTCCTTCACCGCAAGCACCGCGATTTCCGAATGTCCCGCGCCCTTTCTTATCTCGCGCATCGGTATGCCAAGCTCGGAAGAAATGATTTCCATCACGCGCGTGGAACAGAATCCGCCCTGACATCTTCCCATACCCGCCCTGACGCGGCGTTTGACCGCATCCACGGTGCGCGCGGGAACGGGAGAATTCACGGCGGCGACGATTTCAGCCTCCGTGACCTTCTCGCAGCGGCAGACGATTTTGCCCCAGCGCGGGTCGCGGCGGACAAGCGCGTTGAGTTCCTCTTCCGAAAGTTCCGCAAGCCGCGGCTGCGCGGGCGGCACCGTGACGAAGTTCGCTTTGGGAACGAGTTCAATCCTTTCTCCCACCAGCTCTTCCACATATTCCGCAATTGCGGGCGCGGAAGTCAGCCCGGGGGAACATATGCCGGCGGTGATAATGAGATTTTCGACTTCATCCGACGCTTTAACGACGAAATCGTGACCGACGACCGTGCGCACGCCGCAGTACACCCTGATGCACTTCCCGAAAGCGGGACGCGCGTATGTCAGAGGCACGCAGCGCCTGATTTCGTCCAGCCCCTCCGCCGAAACGGAAGTGTCGCCCTCCTGCGTCGGCGTGGAAGTCGGGCCGTAAATCACGTTTCCGTCCGCGGTAGGCGCGACGAGTATGCCCTTGCCCGCCGCGGTGGGCAGCGGGAAAATGACCGTCGACACGTTTGTGCGTTCCGTATGGTCGAGCACGAAGTATTCGCCCTTTCTGAATTCCGTATCGAAAGTTTCCGCCCCGACCATAGCGTCCACGGCGGACGCACCCGCGCCCGCACAGTTGACGACGACCTTCGCGCGGAATTCTCCCTTCGGGGTTGTCAGGACGAATTCGTCATTCTCTTTGCGCATCGACTGCACTTCCGCCTCCGTCACGACTTCCGCCCCGTTGAGCACCGCTCTGTCGGCAAGCGCTATCGCAAGCTGATAAGGCGACACCACGCCGCCGTCGGGAGCGTACAGCGCGGCCGTGACGTGCTCGGAAAGCATCGGCTCTTTTTCGAGCGCCTGTTCTCTCGTCAGCGCTTCCGCACGCACGCCGTTGAGGTCGGCGCGGCGTTTGAGTTCCGCAAGCCCGTCCTCTCCGCCCGCAGGCGCGGCGACCAGACTGCCGCATTTGAGATGAGGCACGCGAAGCTCTTCGGCAAGAGCCCAAATCATCGCGTTGCCGCGCACGTTGAAGCGCGCTTTGAGCGACCCCGGCTCGCAGTCGTAACCCGCGTGCACTATGCCGCTGTTGGCGCGCGTCGCACCCGACGCAACGTCGTCGCAGCCCTCCAAAAGGCAGGCGGAAACGGAGAAGCGCGCCAGCCTGTCCAGCACGGCGCACCCTACGATACCTCCCCCTATAACTATCACATCTTTTGTCACAATCCACCCTTAACGCGACAAAAACGCCGCGTAAACTGTCATTTTACGAATTTTTTCTTGTACATCTTGATATTGTCGCGGATGATGAGTTCCGCAAACGCTCTGTCCTTGACCTGAAAGACCGTGGTGTCCTTCCCTTCCAGCTGTTTGTAGACGCGGAAGAAGTGGGAGATTTCGTCCATAATGTGCGGCGGAAGTTCGTCCACCTCTTTATAGATGTTCCAGTTCGGGTCCTTGAAAGGAATGGCGATGATTTTGTAGTCCATCTCTCCGCCGTCCTGCATCATCACGACGCCTATCGGATAGCACCTGACCGTCGCAAGCGGAACTATCGTTTCGGAGCAAAGCACCAGCACGTCGAGAGGGTCGTTGTCCTCCGAGAACGTGCGCGGGATAAACCCGTAGTTTGCGGGATAGTGCGTGGAAGTGTAAAGCACGCGGTCGAGGATGAGCAGTCCCGTGTCCTTATCCAGCTCATACTTGTTCTTGCTCCCCTTGGGGATTTCTATGACCGCCACGAAGTCCGTCGGTGTGATACGCGACGGGTCGATGTCATGCCAGATGCTCATTGTTATCTCTCCTTGTCTTCGGTAAAACCGAAACTTTCCGCCAAAAGGCGGAAAGGTGTGTCTGTCGCCTGTTTCTCTCCGCTGTGCGGAATTTATTTGTACCCTTTCAGATATGTCTTGAAGAACGCAACGCCTCCGACCAGCGAAGAGATGTCGATGTTCTCGTTCGCCGCGTGCATCGAAGCCAGCTGTTCCGCGCTGAGTTTGCAGGGAGTGCAACGCAGCGCGCAGGGGGTGATGGTCTGCATAGTCCTGCAATCCGTGCCGCCGAAAATGAGATAAGGCGCTGCGCCGCAGTCGGGGAACACACGCGCGACGGTATCGACGAAATACTTGTAATCCGCGCTGTTCACGTCGACCATGGGAGTCGCGTCGCGGCATTCCATCACTTCCGTTTCGATGTCGTAGCGTTCAGCTATGCGGCGGAGTTTCTCAATGCACTCCTTGCTGTCGTCGCCGGGCGCAAAGCGCAGGTTCGCCACCACGCTCGCCGCCTGCGGAATGACGTTGGGCGCGGCAGAGCCCTGCGCCATCGTGAACGTCATCGTAGTGCCGAGCAGCGCGGACCCGAAAGGCGTGAGCTTCGGCAGCACCGCCACGATGAGCGGCTTGAAGAAATCGACGTGTCTGGTGACGAACGCCAGCGCACCCGTAAGCCCCGAGGACAGCCCTTTCAGCATATCGCGCGCGGCGGTGGTCATACGCGGCTTGAAAACGGTGTGCGTTTCGCAGTAATTTATGAACTCCGCAAGCCTTGCGAACGGAGTATGTTTGGGAGGAGAAGAAGAGTGCCCGCCCTTGCTTCTCACCACGAATTTCACGTCGCAGTATCCCTTTTCGATTATGCCGACCATAGCGAAAGGCTTTGTCATTCCGGGGAAGGCCTCTTCGACTATCGCGCCGCCCTCGTCGATTGCGACTGCGGGTTTGACGCCGTGAGCGGTCAGCCAGTCGCGGCAGTACGCTGCGCCGTGACCCGAAGTTTCCTCATTGTCGGAATAGCACAGATAGACGTCCTGCGCGGGGGTGAAGCCCTCTTCTATGAGCTCGTTTACGCTGCGGATGGTGCAGAACAGCGTGTTCTTGCAATCCATCGTGCCGCGCCCCCATATCTTTCCGTCGGCAACCGTCGCGGAATAAGGCGGATATTTCCAGTCGCCGTCGACAGCGGGGACCACGTCCTGGTGCGCCATCAGCACAACGGGACGGTCGGAAGACCTGCCCTTCCACTTGAACATAAGGGCGTCGCTGCCCTCTCCGCCGGGCATAATGACCTCGCACGCCGAATAGACGGCGGGGAATTCCTCCGCCAGCACCTTACGGAAAGCGGCGAAATTCTTTCTGTCGCTGTTCGTAACCGTGGGGACTTTAATCAGCTTTGCGAAACTTTCCGCATAGACCTGAGCTTTGTCAGCCATAAGAACCTCCGAACAACCGCGCGCATTTAACGCACAAATTCGTATAGATATCTTATCCCACGCGCGCGATAAAGTCAAATGTGTGAACGGTACAGCCTCCGAAAATCTTTGTCCGCGCCGCTTTCCGAGCACGCTCCGCTGCCGAATTTGCCGCGCGCACTTGCTCCGAAGTCCTGCCGCCGCGGCGAAACCCAACGCTCCCGACGCCCCGAAAACGCGCGCATACGCCGCCGCGGAAACTCACATTTGCGCGCCCGTCCGACGTGTCCGTACCGGGATATGCCCGTAAGTCAAACGCCCCGAAATACTCTTGCCGCGAACACTGCCGTCCGTCGCTTTTCGCATAAAATCAAGCAAGGCATTATGCAAAAAGCGCGGGATAACCCGCGCTTTTTTATGATATAAAACCGCTTTTGCGTCAATCAAGCAATGCCGCGACGGTCTTTACGATGTCTTCGTCGGCGTCCTCCACCATACCCTTGTCCACAACCGCCGCAAGGTCGGGACGTATGGGCAGACGCACGGATTTCGGGATGCCGAATTCCTTTGCGACTTCCTCCGCGCGGCTCTTGCCGAAGATTTCCTCCACTCTGCCGCAGTCGGGGCACTTGTAATAGGACATATTCTCCGCCAGACCTATGACGGGAATGTCCATCATCTTCGCCATATTCACCGCTTTTGCGACTATCATACTGACAAGCTCTTGCGGCGACGTCACGACGATTATGCCGTCAAGCGGCAGGGACTGGAACACCGTCAGCGGCACGTCGCCCGTTCCGGGAGGCATATCCACGAACATACAGTCCACATCCCCCCACACCACGTCGCTCCAAAACTGTTTCACCGTGCCTGCAAGTATCGGTCCGCGCCAGATGACGGGCTTGGTTTCGTCGTCGATGAGGAGATTGAGGGACATCACTTTTATGCCCGTGCGCGTGACGACGGGAAGAATGTGCTGTCCGTCCATAGACTCCGCCCTCTCGCGGTTCACGCCGAAAGAGCGGGGAATAGAAGGTCCCGTTATGTCCGCGTCGAGCACCGCGACTTTCTTGCCGCTGCGTGCCGCGCCGACCGCAAGCAGAGCCGTGACGAGGGATTTCCCCACTCCGCCCTTTCCGCTGACAACGCCGATTACGCGTTTTACGTTGCTGAGTTCGTTCTGCTTGACGAGAAAACTTTCCTTGCCGCACTTGGACGAGCAGCTGTCGCAGTCATGATTGCAGCCTGCCATAATAAGCCTCCGAAAAAAACGCTACGGTTATTATGTCCCCCGCGCGCGCGAAAGTCAACCGCAGAAAGACAAAATTCTTCCGCAACGTACATATTCAACCTCTCATCCGCCTCTCCGTCCCCAACCCGCGGGCTGGAAAGCAAAAGACGCAGCGGTGCTGCGCCTTCTGCCGTTGTAAGGAGAGAAATACGGTTTGCCGTTTAAGGCTAATCAACCGATGGTTGGATGATGTTGCCCCGTAAAATCGTCTGCGGTGATTTTGCGGGATGCTGCTTTTTGATAACATTCTGCGGCGCCGCACAAACGACGGGGACGCCGCGGTCGGTCCGAAATCAGTCTTTCCGTCCCTTTGCACCGTCACGGTCTGCGTCACGGTGCGCGTGGTGACAGGAAGTGCATCCGTCGCATCCGTGGCCGCAGGAATGCGCACGTACGGCGGC
The DNA here is from genome assembly GCA_900544575.1 of uncultured Eubacteriales bacterium. Lineage (GTDB taxonomy): Bacteria > Bacillota > Clostridia > Christensenellales > CAG-917 > Limadaptatus > Limadaptatus stercorigallinarum. The sequence goes on from UQVO01000001.1 coordinate 6,834, forward strand.
GTAGATTTCCTCGTCCGTCGGGGGACGGCGGTTTGCGTTCCTATCCGCGTTTTGCGCATCGCGGGCGGCGGGACGGGAAGCACAACCGGAGGCGCACTGCGAGCAATCGGAACAACATCCCGACGGCTTGCCCTTCACCTTGCGGACTATGCTGCCGACTGCGACCGCCGCCACGACGAGAACGCAAAGCACGATTACAAGTATGTCAACAGAGGTCATTGTCAGTCCTTGTCTTCCTCATCGGAAGAGTTTTCCCCGCTGTCCGCCGCGACGTCGCCCGCCACAGCGCCGTCGGCAGTAATATCCGCGCCGCCTGCGAGGGCGAGTTTCGCCTTTGCGTCGCGCTTGCGGTTGAACATTATTATGCCGTACACCGCTGCCGCCGCAACCGCGAGGAAGATGAACACCGTCCACCACCAGCTGCCGACGAGGTACACCACCGTACCTACGATATAGGACGTCACCAGCCAGAAGACGAGAGTGTTGTTGAACGCTTTTTTGCTGCCGAGTTCCGCCTTTGCGGTGGCGACCGCCGCGAAACAGGGTATCGTGGTCATATTGAACGCGATGAAGGAGATGAGTGCGGGGATGGTGATGCCCGTCTGCTCTATCATAATCGCCGCCGCGGTGATGCCTTCCGCATCCGCTTCCGCGTCGTACGCGCCGCCCGTCGCCGCCATTATGACCGCCGCCATAGTGCCGAAGCCCGCGATGACGTTCTCTTTGGCGATAAGTCCCATGACCGCCGCCACGACGAACACCCATCCGTAAGCGCCGAGCTGCGAGCCGAAGCCGAGGGGCGTGAACAGGGGCTGTATGAGCTGCCCTATTCCCGCAAGGATGCTGCTGCCCATTTCCTCGTCGGGGAGATAGCTCCAATTCCACGCGAAGTGAAGCAGGAACCAGATGAGTATCGTGGAGGCGAGGATGATGGTGAACGCTTTCTTGATGAAGTGTTTCGCCTTGTCCCACAGGTGTATGGCGAGCGCTTTTGCCTGGGGCACGTGATAGGCGGGCAGCTCCATAATGAAGGGAGGAGTGTCTCCGCGCATCGTGGTGTTGCGCATCACGATGACCGCGATTATTGCGACCGCGATGCCGAGGATGTACATCCCGTAAGTTATCGCGTCCGAATTCCCCACGCCGAAGAACTGCACTATGCCGCCGGCTATTGCCACGAGTATCGGCAGTTTCGCGCCGCAGGAGAAGAAGGGAATGACCCTGATTGTCGCCATCCTTTCCTTGTCGTCGGCGAGCGTACGGGTGTTTATCATTGCGGGGATGGAGCACCCGAAGCCCATTATCATAGGCATAAACGCTCTGCCCGAAAGCCCGAATTTGCGGAATATTCTGTCCAAAATGAACGCCACGCGCGCCATATAGCCGCTGTCTTCCAGAATGGAGAAGAACATAAAGAGCACGAGTATCTGCGGCAGGAAGGAAAGCACCGCGAACAGACCGCCGAATATGCCGTCAACGACGAGCCCCTGCGCCCACGCCGACGTCGTGCCTTCCATTGCGCCCGCTATCGCGTCGGAAATGGAACTCGTTATGGCGTCCAGCAGGTTGAAGAGAATCACACCGGGCGACGAGATGCCGTCGGAAGAACCGAATATGCCCTCTCCCCAGGTGCCCGCCAGCGTGACCCAGTTTTCGGGAAGCGCGCCGCCCGCACCGAGATACAGGAAGTCCTCCGAGAAAGTGAGGTGGAACACAAGGAAGAGAATGACCGCGAATATCGGTATACCCCATATCCTGTGCGTCAGCACTCTGTCCGCTTTGTCGGACTTGGAGAGCTTGACAGCCTCGCCGTTTCTGCGCACGAACGCCTTTGCGAAGTGCTTGGAGATGTATTTGTACCTTTCGTCCGCGACGATTGCTTCGAAGTCGTCACCGAAGACGTCGTCCTTTATCTGCGACTTGTATTCCTCGACCAGCTTATACGCATCGGGATGCGCCTTGACTTCGAGTTCGTCGCTTTCGACGAGTTTGATTGCGTGGAAGAGCGGGTCCTTGACCCCGTTGCCGTAAAGCAGCGCCTTGACCTCGCTTATCGCGCCCGCAAGTTTGGAGCCGCCGAGCACGCTCACCGCTTCGCGTCTGCGCTTGCTTGCGCCGTACGCCTTGTCCATCAGCTCCTTGATGCCCTTGCCTTTGAGCGCGGAAATCTCCACGACGGGGATGCCGAGCTCGTCTTCCAGCATCTGCGCGTTGACCTTGTCGCCCGACTTTTCCACCGCGTCCATCATATTGAGCGCGACCACCATCGGAACTTCTATCTCCATCAGCTGAGTGGTGAGATAAAGGTTGCGTTCCAAATTCGTCGCGTCGACGATGTTGATGACGAGGTCGGGCTTTTCGTCCAATATGTAATTGCGCGCGATGACCTCTTCGGGAGTGTAAGGCGAAAGAGAATAAATGCCGGGCAGGTCGAGGATTTCGATGGGCTCGGCGCTCTTTTTGTAGACGCCCTCCTTTTTGTCAACGGTGACGCCGGGCCAGTTGCCGACGTGCGCCGTCGACCCCGTCAGCGCGTTGAACAGCGTTGTCTTGCCGCAGTTGGGGTTGCCCGCGAGTGCGAATTTAATCATTCCGCCACCTCCGTGAGCACCGCCGCCGCCTCCGTCTTGCGCAGAGTCAGCTCATAGCCGCGGAGTGTGACTTCAATAGGGTCGCCGAGAGGCGCCCTCTTGCGCAGAGTCACTTCCGCGCCGGGAGTCACGCCCATATCGAAGAGCCTGCGGCGTATTCTCCCTTCGCCGCTCACGCTCTTGATGACGCCGCTCTCCCCGATGTCGAATTTGTCGAGAGTTTTGACCATTCAAGCCTCCTTTACGGCAACGAATATCCTCGTCGCCATATCCCTGTCGAGCGCAAGTCTGCCGTCCTTGATGCGGCAAATCACGCTGCCGCCGCTCTGTGACAGAACCTCCAACTCGGAATTTACGCTGATACCCAGATTTTCCAGGTGTCGTTTGAGTTTCTCGTCAACGTGCATCTTTACAACTCTCAGAAGCACGTTGACAGGTGCGAATACCAACGGCATTTTTATCTCTCTCCTCCGCGCCTCCGTACAGACGCGCAATCCTTTGAACCGTATCCGTGCTCATCGCCCCGAGCGCCGCGAGCGCCTCTTTCTCCGCCCTCGCCTCTCCGAGTCCGAGCTTTTCCGTCAGCGCGCCTTTCAAGAGGTCCCGCGCCGGCGAATATATGCCGACCGCTTCCTTTCCCTTGGCGGTCAGCCTCACGTTGCCGCCCTCTCCGCGCACCGCATAGCCGTTTTCGGACAGCCTGTCCAGCGCCTTGCATACGCTTGCCCGTGCCACTCCGAGGCTCCCCGCAAGGTCCACCGACCTCACGCGCGCCCCTTTTTTGTCCAGAGCGTCAATCGCCATAATGTATCCGAGCAACGAGGACGTCATATTTCTTTTACCGCAGTTCGCATAAGCGAACCTTTCTCCTCAAAATCAAGCGGCCTCAGCCGCTTTTACTGGCTTCGAAGTGCCGTTTTCGTCGGTTCGCAACTGCGAACGCCGCGACCGAGAAAAAAGCGTCTTCCGCTTTACGTTTGAATTATATGCAACGGTGCGGGCTTTGTCAACACGTTAACGCAAGCTGACAAAATTTTCCCTGCACAAAATATCGCCCTCTTCGGGCGCGGAATGCCCGATTTTGCGACCGCCTCGCCGACTTCCTCTTCGTTGAAATAGGACTGCGCGGTGTCAATGTGACGATATCCGACTTCCAGCGCGTCGGAAACGCATCTTTCGCATTCGTCCTTCGTGACCTGATACACGCCGTAGCCGAGTATGGGCATTTCGACGCCGTTTGCGAGTTTGACATATTCCATAGCGTAACCTCCGTTTTGTTTTCTTGACTTGTTGCCTTGATTTTAATCCCCGCTTCCGCTTTACGCAAATACCGCTTTGTCATAGAGCTATAACGCGAAGTTATACCCCCGCATCCTCACTCCTCACTCTGTCCGTTCGGTGGAAATGCCCTGCGGGCATTGACACCTACTTTCACTCGCAAAAGCGCCTTGCGCTCTCGCGCTCGCCTTTTTCTTATGCCCGCGCTCGTGCAAGCACGGAGCGGGCTATGCCCCCCCATGTCCGTTCGGTGGGAATGCCCTGCGGGCATTGCCCCCTACTTTCACTCGCAAAAGCGCCCTGCGCTCCCGCGCCCGCCTTTTTCTTATGCCCGCGCTCGTGCAAGCACGGAGCGGGCATAAGAAAAACGCCCGCACTCCTAACGGAGCGGGGCGCTTTTGCTCGTTGGTGCCGGTGGTCGGACTCGAACCGACACGGATTTTACTCCACAGGATTTTGAGTCCAGCGCGTCTGCCAGTTTCACCACACCGGCGCACGAAATAATATAGCACAACGCCGCAAAGTACGCAAGCGTTTTGTTCAGACGCGTTTCGCCCTCCTCGACGCGCGCGGGCGACATATGAAACAAATTGCACATTGACAAAAGTTGCCTCTCATCATATACTTTTCGTATGGTAAGGGGGTAGATTTATGTCTGTTTCGGAGAGTAAGGTGAGGACTACTCCGCTCGGCGGCAAGGTCTGGTTCTGTCTGCTGTTTTTCGGTCTTATCGGGCAAATTGCCTGGATAGTCGAAAATATGTATTTCGCCAAATTTATGCAGGACGAGTTCGTGGACGAGGCGTGGGCGACCACGCTTATGGTCGCGCTCTCGGCGATTTTTGCCACCGCCGCCACCGTCGTGACGGGCGCAATATGCGACAAGACGGGCAAGCGCTCCGTATTCGTGTCGTGGGGGTTTATCGTGTGGGGGCTGACGATTATGGTGTTTGCCCTCTTTCCGATAAACTACTCTCCCGACCAACTCCGCGGGCTGGTCGCGGGCATCATAATAATGGACTGCGTGATGTCCTGGGTGGGGTCGTCGGCAAACGACGCGGCGTTCAACACCTGGCTCACCGATATGACGGACACCACCAACCGCGGCAAGGCGGACACGATACTTTCGATGATGCCCGTCTTTGCAATGGTCATAGTCTTCATAGGTCTTGACAGCCTGACCGCAAAGGGCACGGAACAATGGTGGCTGTTCTTCGTCATTCTGGGCGCCATCCCCATAGTCAGCGGCATACTCGGACTTTTCGTACTGCGCGACAAGCCGAACCTACCCAAAAACACCAACCCCGATTTCGGCAAGGAACTGATTTACGGCTTCCGTCCCTCGGTAATCAGAAAAAACAAAATGATATACATCGCTCTCGCAGGCTCGGGAATAGCGGGCGCAAGTATGCAGGTGTATATGTCCTATCTCATCAATTTCGTGGAAAGGACGCTGGGTATGACGGACTACGTTATGCCCCTTGCCGTCATCATAGTCTGCTCCGCCGTGCTGGCGGGTCTTTTGGGCTTCCTGATGGACAAGTTCGGCAGAAAACATTTCTTCATCCCTCTCGTGCTCGCCGCCGTGATAGGCACGCTCGGAATTTATCTGCTCAAATTCGTGGGGACGGGCGACACAGCCGCCCTGCTCGGAATGCTCATCCCCGTGGGCATAGTCACGATGACGGCGGAACTTTCCGTCAGCGGGCTCTTCGTGTCCTCTTTCCGCGACTATATCCCCAAAGGCAAAGAGGGCTGCTTCCAGGGCATAAGAATGTTCCTTTTCGTGCTGCTGCCGATGATAATAGGCCCCGCGATAGGCAACGCAATCATAGACGCATACGGGTGGTATTCCGTCTCGGAAATCACGGGCGAGGAAATCCTCAACTACCCCTACGAAATGTTCCTAGGCGCGGCGATAGTCGCGGTGTTTACGCTCATTCCCGCAGTCATCGTGCGCAGCAGGGACACCGACACACGCGCCCGCCTGCTTGCCGAACGCGACGCCGTGGCAAACGGCGACGAAACGGCAGAAACCGACGCATTATGTGACGAAACGGCACAATAAAACGCCGTTTTGTGTAAAACAAACAATCCGCCGCAAAGGAATTCCCGCGGAATTCCGCTGCGGCAAGAGGTGAAATATGGAGAAAACCGTACAGACGCCCGCGGCAAAATCCACTCCGCTGGGCAAAAAAATATGGGCTTGCGCGATAGTGTTCGGGCTTATCGGACAAATTGCGTGGGTGGTGGAGAATATGTTTTTCGCCAAGTTCGGACAGGACCTGTTCGACACGCGCGGAAACCTCTATTTCACCGTCACCACTCTGATGGTCATACTCTCCGCGGTCACCGCCACGGTGACGACGATTTTTGCGGGCGGGCTCATCGACAAGACGGGCAAACGCAAGCCTTTCATTACGGTGGGTTACGTCCTCTGGGGTGTGACGATAATGCTCTTCGCCGCCATCCCCATCGACTTTTCCGACGACCGCAGCTGGGGCATCATAACCGTGCTCGTCGTGCTGGACTGCGTGATGACTTTCTTCGGTTCCACCGCCAACGACGCCGCGTTCAACACCTGGGTTGCGGACGTCACGGACGTGAGCAACCGCGGCAAAGTGAACACCATACTTTCCGTGATGCCCGTCATCGCGACCGTCCTCGTGTTCGGCATAGGGATGTTCACATACGACAGCGGCGCGACAGTCACGAACGAACTCGGCGAAGTGATAAAGGTTCCCATCTTCGAGCGCGACCCGCTGAACATCAAGCTCTTCTTCATCATAATGGGCATTTTCCCGATGATTGGCGGCCTGCTCTCTTTCTTTATGATGAAAGACGCGCCGGGCATAGTCAAAAATTCCAACCCCAACTATCTCAAAGAAACTTTCTACGGTTTCCGTCCCTCCGTCGTCAAGGAAAACAAGATGATGTATGTGACGCTGGGCACGGTATGTCTGCTCGGAATAGCCCAGCAGATATTTATGTCCTACCTCATCAACTTCATCGAAAAGACCCTCGGCATAACCAACTATATCCTGCCGCTTGCCGTCATCATAGTCGTGGGCGCGGTGATTACGGGCGTGCTGGGCGTGTTCTTCGACAAATGCGGAAGAAAACATTTCTACTATCCCCTGCTCGCAATACTCGTCGTGGGCGCGATAGTGGTGTATTGTATGAAATTTATGGACTCGTCCGCATACCTGCCCATACTCATAGTGGGCGGCTCCGTGCTTCTCGGCGCGATACTCTCCGTTTCGGGTGCGCTTACGGCGTCCTTCCAGGACTATATCCCGAAGGGTGCGGAAGGTAGATTCCAGGGCGTGCGTATGTGCTTCACGGTGCTCATCCCCATGGCACTCGGCATAGGCATAGCGCAGGCGGTGGGCGTAAACTCCCTCGACGCGCACAGCGCGGGACAGATGCAGCCGCCTTTCGAGCTCTTCCTCGCCGCCGCGATAGTGGTCGCGTGCGCGGCAATCCCGCTCTTCTGGGTGCGCAAGGACTCCGACAGGCTGCGCTCCGAACTAATGAGCCGCAAAGCCGCCGCCGAAGAAGACGCGGCAGCCGAAGAGCAACTTCCCTCGGAAAGCACGGCAGACTGACCGTCGCACACTATGCGGCATCAAACAAAAAAACGAAAGGCGTCCTCGAAGGACGCCTTTTTCGGTTTGAGAGAAGATGTCGTTGTGCCGCCGTATGCCCTATTTCAGCCTGCCGAGCCCGACGGAATATGGCTGCGAACGTCCTATCTCCCTGCGCGTCATTCCGTCAAGCAGCTCGACGCAACGGACAAAGGTGTGCATCTGCTCGTACATAAGGTCGGGATTGAATTTGTCCATATGGCTGTTGCCCGTGCGGTCGAACGAACACAGATAGTCGGGAGCGGTGACAAGCGCGATTTCGGGTATATGCTTCCGTGACAGCGGCTGCCCTTCTCCGAAGTGCATCGTATTGTGCCCGCGGAGCGTCATTGTCCGCAAAAGCGTCCTGTCTTTCACCGCTTCGTAATACACCGCGTCGACTTTCCTGTTGCCCGTATACACAAGCTCCGTGTCTATATCGTTTGTTCGGGTATACTTTCCGTCCCTGTCTTTCCATTCCGTGCAACCGAGATGCTCCACCGAACAGCCCGCCACGGCCTTGTATTTCTTCCCGTTCCACATCTCCTTGTTGTCCGCCAGCCATCTGCCCGTAGCCTGATTGGACGTCATAATGCCGACGCGGAACACGGGCAGACGGAAATGTCCCGTGACAAACACGAAAATCAATGTCCGCCTTGTCGGATGCACCTTGAACCAACGCATCATTTCCAGCATAGCGACTCCTCCGTTTTCCTCCGAGAAATTGCAGCCGTCCGTATGCGTATTGACTATGATTGCCTCACCGTTTTTCTCCGTGCCCTCAATCACGGCGTGGAAGGACTCCGTCTTCGCTCCCTTTTCGATGCCGCCGACCAACCGAAGGGTCGCGCTCTTTCCCGCCTTCGCGGCGGCGAGCACCTTTTTCCCTTCCGTTTCGTTGACCCACAGCACGGGGACGCCGAGATAACCCAGAATGAAATTCAGGCATTGTCCGTCCACCATATCGTCGGACATATCCTCCCATATGCAGACCATCCCCTTGACGCCCGCGAGTTTCAGCGACCAGAACGTGAGCAACGTCTTTACGAAAGACGTGCTGACGGGTCCGCGGTAACTCTTTTCCACCGCAAGGTCGGCAGGCAGGGAGTTGCGTTTGTTGAAAGCCACGCGGCTGCTGATTGCGGAGAGATTGCGGATGCGGCACACCGCGATTTTACCCCGCGCAAGCTGAAAGCCCAAAGGATTGTTGCAGACGGTGCAAAGGCGCGCCGTCACGCCGTCCTCCCCCGTCAGCCCGCTGTAATGGAAAGGCGACGACACCCCGATATTCTCCCCGTCCACGGTCAGCGAAAAGTCCCTCGCCTCCCAGCGGTCGAAGGTATATTGTTTCGACACTACGGGTATTCCCATAGCTTCGATTTCGCTTTTCAGCCAGGCGCAGAATTCCCTCTGACCGCGCGTCCCCGTAAGACGGTCGCCTCCGCCGAAGGAATTCATCTTGTCCATATTTTCGGACACACGTTGCTTTGACGTGACTTCGTCGAGAAAAAGTTTCATACAATCCCCCCGAAAAGTAATTACGGTTACAGTATATCCCCCGCGAACCGCTTTGTCAAAATTCGGTTTCCGCCGCGTGTGCGAAAACACATACGGAAAACGAAAAGCGTCCGATATACGGACGCTTTTTCCGTCTTTGCGCGTCAGTCCCGCGCCACGCTTTCGCCGACTTCGTCTATGGAGTACGGCGTCACCTGATAGACATAATAGTTGAGCCAGTTATAGAACAGCAGATTTGCCGTCGACCGCCATTTCATATCCACTATGCCGAGGTCGTTGTTGACGAAATAGTTTTTCGGCGGGTCGATGTCCAAGCCCTTTTCGAGGTCGCGGACGTATTCGTTCTTCAAAGTGAAACGGTCATATTCCGCGTGTCCCGTGAAAAAGAACATACGGTTGTCGTGCGTCTTGGCGACGGATATGCCCGCCTCCGGCGAGGACGCGAGTATCTTGATGTCGGGACACGCCCTCACCGCGTCTTCGTCCACGCGCGTATGGCGGGAATGGGGGATGTAGAAGGTGTCGTCCATCCCTTTGAGCAGCATATCGTTCTCCTGCATGGCGTGGGTGGCGAACACTCCGAACAGCTTTTTGTCCAGAAGCTGCTTGCCTATCCTCCAGAAGTGGTAAAGCGCCGCCTGCGCGCCCCAGCAGATGTAAATGGTGCTGGTGACGTTTTCGCGCGCGAATTCCATAATCTCCACCAGCTCTTTCCAATACTTGACGTCCTCGAAAGGTATGGTTTCCACGGGTGCGCCCGTGACTATCATACCGTCGAACTTCATCTTTTTCACCTCGGTGAGCGTGCGGTAGAACTTCTGCATATGCGCCTCGGAAACGTGCGTGCTCTTGTAACTCGCCGTCCCTATGAGGTGTATGTTGACCTGCAAAGGAGTGTTGCCCAAAAGCCGCATAAGCTGTGTTTCCGTGACCTCTTTCGTCGGCATCAGGTTGACTATTGCGACTTCGAGCGGACGTATGTCCTGCGTCACGGCGCGCACGGAATCCATAACGAAAATCTTTTCGCCTCTGAGGTTTGCGTATGCGGGTATGTCTTTCGGTATGATGATGGGCACTTTCGTCCTCCTTCCGCACCGCCGACGCGCGGCGCGCAGTTTCGTTTAAGCCTGTTCCAGAGCCTGTTTCACGTCGGCGATGAGGTCGCCGATGTCCTCTATGCCGACGGAAAGACGCACCAGGTCGGGAGATACTCCCGCCGCGTGCAGTTCTTCGTCGGTCATCTGGCGGTGCGTCGCGCTGGCGGGATGCAGACAGCAGGAGCGTGCATCCGCAACGTGCGTTTCTATCGCAATGAGTTTGAGGTGTTTCATAAAGTTCTCCGCCGCTTTCCTGCCGCCCTTGACGCCGAAGCTGACGACGCCGCAGGAACCGTTGGGGAGATATTTCTTTGCAAGCTCGTGATACTTGTCGCCGGGCAGGTCGCAGTAGGTCACCCACGCGACGTGCTCGTCGGATTGCAGGAATTTTGCCATGGCAAGCCCGTTTTCGCAGTGCCTCTTCATACGCACGTGCAGGCTTTCCAGACCGAGGTTGAGCAGATACGCGTTCTGCGGCGACTGAATGCAGCCGAAATCTCTCATAAGCTGCGCGGTTGCTTTTGTGATGTACGCTCCGCCGAGCCCGAACTTTTCGGTGTAGGTTATGCCGTGATAGCTTTCGTCGGGAGTGCAAAGCCCCGGATACTTGTCGGCGTACGCAGTCCAGTCGAATTTGCCGCTGTCGACGATACAGCCGCCCACCGCCGCGCCGTGTCCGTCCATATACTTCGTCGTGGAATGCGTCACGATGTCCGCGCCCCACTCGAAGGGACGGCAGCCCACGGGAGTGGCGAAAGTGTTGTCGACAATGAGGGGCACGCCGTGCGCGTGCGCGACTTTCGCGAATTTTTCGATGTCAAGCACCGTGAGAGCGGGGTTCGCTATCGTTTCGCCGAACATCGCCTTGGTGTTGGGACGGAATGCCGCGTTCAGTTCCTCTTCCGTCGCGTCGGGCGAAACGAAAGTGAAATCGATGCCCATACGCTTCATCGTGACGGCAAAGAGATTGAACGTCCCGCCGTATATGGTGGAGCTTGCCACTATGTGGTCGCCGTTGCCCGCAATGTTGAACACGGCGAAGAAATTGGCAGCCTGCCCCGACGACGTGAGCATCGCCGCCGTGCCGCCTTCCATCTGACAAATCTTTGCCGCGACATAGTCGTTGGTGGGATTTTGAAGCCTTGTATAAAAATATCCCGACGCTTCGAGGTCAAAGAGCTTCGCCATCGCCTCGCTGGTTTCGTAACGGAAGGTCGTGCTCTGCACGATGGGTATCTGTCTGGGCTCGCCGTTGCCGGGCGTATAGCCGCCTTGCACACATAAAGTGTCTATTTTGCTCATATAAAACTCCTTTTCCGTCGATTTCGCCGCGCGGACAAAATCATCTGGCGTTGAATTCCTTTTTTATCCTGTCGAGCTTCCGCGCCTCTTCGCGGCGCTTTATGCTTTCGCGTTTGTCGTAAAGATCCTTGCCGCGGCACAGCCCCAGCTCCACCTTGACCAGACTGTCCTTGAAATAGACTTTCAGGGGCACGATGGTGTACCCTTTCTGCTCCGTGCGCGCTTTCAGACGGCGTATCTCCGCCTTGTTGAGCAGCAGCTTTCGCGGGCGCAGAGGGTCGACGTTGAAATAGCTCCCCTTTTCGTAAGGCGAAATGTGCGCGCCCGTGAGAAAAACCTCGCCGTTTTTTATGACGGCGTAACTGTCGCGGAGATTGACCTTGCCGAGACGCACGGACTTGACCTCCGTGCCGACGAGCACTATGCCCGCCTCGTAGGTTTCTTCCACGAAATAGTCGTGATAGGCTTTCTTGTTGGTGGCGATTATCTTCATTTGCCCCTGCTCCGCGCGCGGCGCGCGCACATTTATGATATAACTCTTTTTGTATTATTTCAACCTAATTTTGCAAGCGTTGGTTTCCGTCGTGTCCCGCCGCGCTCCCGCGCGCCTTATTCCGCGTCCCGCGGACCGCCGCCTCGCCGAATAAAAAAAGGCGGCTCCGCTTCGCGAAGCCGCCTGTCGGTTGCGTTTGTCAGTTGACCATACCGATGACGAAACAGATTATCGAGCATACGAGGATGAACGCGAACAGTCCGAATGTGACCTTTTTGAGCACGCCTTCCTTGCCCTTTTCCTTGTTTCTGCCGTAGTAGGTGTCCGACGCACCGGAGATGACTCCGACGTTGTCGTTGGTCCCTTTCTGCATCATCACGACCACAATCATTCCGATGCTTGCGACCAGCATCAGAATCATAAAGGCTATGAGGACATTTTCCCTCGTCTGCTGGGGAATGGAGCCTGCGGGGTCGCTGGTGGTGGAAGAATCGCACGCCGCGAGCATAACTCCCAGACAAGCGACAAGCACCACGACCAAAGCTATCAAAAGCACTCTTTTCTTCATACGGTATGAAACCTCTTGGGTGACGGTCTGCCGCCCGAAACGGCACTCCGCCGTTTACAAGCTAGAAAAGTCTATCACAGTATTTTCCAATTTGCAAGCGTATTGCACCATTTTCCGCGAAATGCGCCCTTTTGTCCTCCTCCGCATTCACCACCCCTCCCCAATCGTCATATATTGACAAAAAAAGGAGAACGGAATGGAACCGAAACCCTACGCCTGCGAGCTTCCCTACCCCGAAATCGAACCCGTCGAGAACATCGCCGACAGCAAGCTGCTGATGCCGAATTACGGCGGTCCGTCGGGCGAACTCACCGCCGTGACGACCTACTGTTTTCAGTTCTACATCACCGAACGCAACAAGGAGCTGAAAGACGCGCTCGAAGGCATCGCACGCATCGAAATGCACCATCACGAGTTGTTGGGCGAAGCCATTTTCAAACTCGGCGGCTATCCCGTAATGGGCGGCAGGACTTATTGGAGCGGCAGCTTCGTGAACTACACCCTCGACCCCAAAAAATTCCTGCGGCAGAACATAACGGCGGAAGAAACCGCGATACTGAACTACGAACGCACCGTACTCGCCCTGCACACGGAAAGCGTAAAGACCCTCCTCGAACGCATTATCCTCGACGAGGAACTGCACATCAAAATCTTCAAAGAGCTGCTCGCGGGGCTGTGACCGCGGCACGTCATACTGTCACGGAAGGGACGCTCACGCGTCCTTTTCCGCTTGCGGGGAATTTTTTTCGACAAAGTCCAAAACAGCGGGGAGCAATGCCTCGAAAATGTCCGCCGTCGCGTCGTAATCCGCCTGCCCTCCGCCGTAAGGGTCCGCGATTTCGCTGCCGCAGAATGCGGAAAGGCACTCGACGCGAAGTTCGGGATAACGCAGACGCAGTTCGTCGCGCTGTCCCTCGTCCATAGTGAACACGAAATCCGCCCATCCGGCCTCCGCGTCCCCGAACACTTTGGAAATATGCCCGTCCGAGTCCAGTCCGCGCGCCGCAAGCGTGCAGGCGGCCTTGGGATTTACGGGCGAACCTCCGCCCTTCATCCCCGCGCTGTCCGCGGCGCAACCGAACCCGACCTTGCGAGCGTAGTCGGCAAACATACGCGCAAGCATCGGCGAACGGCAGGTATTACCCGTACAGACGAACATTATGTTCATACCGTCTTTCCTCCGACGGCTTTCATCACGCGGTTCATCACTGACGCCTCTCTTCCTCCGCCTTTCAGCATTTCCACGATTATGACGTCGTATTCCCTCTCCGCTTCGCGCAGTGCGGCATAGACCCTGCGCATATAGCCGTCCGTATCCGAGCCGAGGGATATTCTGTCCCTGCCGCCGAGCGCTTCCGCGGCACAGTCGCGGAACAGCAGCACGGGACGCGCCCCCCTCTTCGTGCATTCGTCGTAAAATTTTGCGGCAGACTCCGCGCTTTCGGCGGCGTACGCCTCTGCCGCGGGCGCATAGTGGGTGTACTTCATCCCCGGCGACTTCGCGACGCCTATGACTTTCCCGCTGCCGGGCGCGATGCCGAGGTAGGGCGCGAGCATTTCCGCCGTCACGGCGCCGGGACGCAGAATGACGGGCACATCCGAAGTCAGGTCCAGCACGGTGGACTCTATGCCCACTCCGCACTCGCCGCCGTCAAGGATGAGGGGCACTCTGCCCGCGAGGTCGTCGTAAACGTGCTGCGCCGTGGTCGGAGAAACGTGTTTGCTTCTGTTGGCGGACGGAGCGGCAAGAGGACGGGAACGCGATATAAGTTCCCTTGCGACCTCATTGTCTGGCATACGCACGGCGACGGTATTTCCTCCCGCGGTCACAATGTCGGGAATGCGGTCGGATTTTTTGAGCACGACGGTGAGCGCGCCCGGCATAAACGCCTTTGCCAGAGCGTAAAACACGTCGGGGATTTCCGTCGCGACGTCCTCCGCTTCGGCGACGTCCGAGATGTGGACAATGAGCGGATTGTCCTGCGGTCTGCCCTTTGCCTCGAATATCTTTTTCACCGCCGCGGCATTGTATGCGTCCGCCCCGAGCCCGTACACGGTTTCGGTGGGGAAAACCACCAATTCGCCGTTTTTTATGAGCGAAACCGCCTCGTCAAGCCCGTCTTTTGCGTTTACTATGCGCGTCATATCACGCCTCGCCGCCCTTTTTCTTCCTGCGTGCGGCGTATATTATTCCCGCTGCCGCGGCTATGACGATGAGCGTGCCGCCCGCTGCGATGAGCCCAATCGCCCAATCGGGCAGAACTGCCCCGTTCCCGCCGCCCGCGGCGTCTTCCGCGGACGAAGTGAGAAGGTAGACGCGGTAGTTTCCGTCCACGTCGTTGCCGAACACGAACACTATGCCGTTATCGGAAGACGGAGAATATATCGTGCAAGTCGTGAGCGACGCTTCGAGCACGGTGTTGGCGGAATAGTCGCCGCTCATATTCTTCACACCGTAAAGGCGGGTGTTGTCCTCCGCGGTCGTATAGAACGCATAGCAGCCTCTCTTTTCGAGCGGAGTGCTGCCAGCCGTCGCTATGTCGTAAAAATGCGAGGTCTGCCCTTCGGGAAGAGGCGCGGTCACGCCGTCCATACCGAGCAGGACGCGGGTGTTGCCCTCCGCAGTCACGGCGTAGGTGTAGAAGCTCCTGAACGGTTCGATGTAGCTGTACGAGAACGGAATGACCGGATTCCCTTCCGTGTCGAAACCGCCGTAAAGCGTGTCGCCGTCGTCGTCAATCCCGACGATGAAAATCCCGTTCTGCATACTCACGCTCAAAAAGTCGTAGTCGTCGTTCTCGAACGCAAGACTGCCGTCCGTGCGGTAGACGCGGAGCGCGCTGGGGGTGAGCCTGGCATAGCAGTATCCGTCCGAGCACTGCATAAGCATATCGTAAAATCCGACCTCGTCCCTGTCCGTCGAGCCTTCGTATTCTATGCCGAAATTGCCCGTGAGGGAGAAGACGATGTCGAGGTCGCCGTCGAGTATGAACTGGTCGTAATACGCCGTCTTGTCCTCCGTCACGAAGAGTCCGAAGGAAGAATAGGTGTACCCCGGGTTGAGGAAGGAAGAGGGGCTGACGTTGACGCTTGTCGAGCCCGCGTCGTAAGTGCACCTGCCCGAAGCGTTGTCGTAATACGTATTGACGCAGTTGAGGAAGATGTAAGAAGAGTTGTACTGCGTGCGGGAGTCCGTGTCGGGATAGTAGAAATAGCGCACCGCACGGTAATATTCACCGCCGTAGGAATAGGTGTATTCCGCGTCGGAGTCCACCGTCCACTCCGTGTGGACGTAGAACCTGCCGTCGCCGAGGTAAAGCGACTCGGTGTAATAGTCGTCAAAGCCGTTCCTGTTGTCGAAAGTGCCGTTCTGCGCGTATGCGAGATTGGGGTTCTCGGTGCGCGTTTCCGGCACGGCGTAAATATAGGTCAATGCGCCCGTGCTGCCGGCCGAGCTTTCCACCGTGAGATATTCGCCGTCAAAGCCGAGCAGGCCGGACAGCGACCCGCCCGTACGCACGCGGCACACCATCTCCCCCGTCGAAATGCGGTAAACGGGAGTGTAAGCCGAATTGCGGGTGTCCGCCGTGGCGGGGTCGTTCTCGTAAGCGGGATTTATCGCAACGAGTTCGTCGTCGAGTATGCGTATCGCCCCCGACAGCGTGGAAGAGGAAATTTCGTCGAGCCCCGCGGTGACTCCCGATGTCAGCGAAGAGTTGACCACCCATCTCCCGGACGAGTTCATCACGCCGACCTGTCCGCCGCTGCTCGCCGTGCGCACGGCGAGATACTGCCCCACAACGTGTATCGCCTGCACCGCCGTGCTTTCGGGAATGACGAACTGCTCTTCCGTCACCGCCTTGTCGTCGCCTTCGGGCACCTTGACGAGAGAGAGCACGTCCGTCGAGGTGTTGACTATGATAAAGGCGTCAAGCCCCGCGACATAGCCTATGTCGGAGTCGGCGTGATTGCCGGACGCCGAGGTCAGCACCTGCCAGCCGTCGGGCAGGATAATCTGCAATTCCGCGGTGTCGATTTCCGCCTGCGTCGCGTCGTATTCGCGGTAAATGTCGTTCAGCGCGGGAAGGTCCTCTCCGCCGAAACGGTCACAACCGAACAGCGAAAGCGCGATTACTGCGGCAAGCGCAGCCGCGGCGATGAATGCGATTGTCTTCTTCTTTCTCATTCCTGCTCCTTGAAATAGCTGCTGTCGGGGCGCACGCCCTGCGTGCGGTAAAGAAAATCCGAAAGCAACATAACTGCCCTTATTTTTATAGCTTCGGGGACATCCCTGTTTTCCCCCGCGATGAAAGCGCGCGAAGCGGCGTCAACCCTGATTGCGTCCCAAGGCGCGCAATGGGGGCAGACTATTCCGTCCGAATCCGAAAACGCGGCGTCGCCTTCCAGAATGCAGCCGCAGTCGGCACACACGGAAAAATCCAGCCCGTTGCCGCCCTCGCGCAGCGCGGAAAGCAGAAAATCGCAAGCGGCGGAACGCGCGTCCTTGCCTTCGTAAGCCATGGCTTTCAGTTCCTTGACCGCGCCGAGGAATATACCGGGTTGGGATTCGGGAGAAAGTTTCGTCAGAAGTTCGAGAATCATACAGGCGGCGTAATACTTGTCGATGTCCGCCGTCACGGGAGAAAAGGAATCGTACTGCACGCAGTCCGTAACTATGTATCTGTCCCCCTTCCCCGCAAGCATATATTCCCCGAAATTCATCGGTTCGGCGGCGTAACGCAACTTTGCGCGCGGTTTGAGACACCCGCGCGCGGAAGCGGTGAGCCGCCCCTCTTCGAGGGACACAAGAGTGAGCACCATGTCACTCTCCCGATAAGGCACCGCCCTTGTCACTATCGCTTTGACCTTTTTGTCCATTCTCTCCGCCGCCGAGGGCGCGGTAGGCGTTGTAAAACTCGATTTTCCCCGTCATCTCAAACATCTTCCAGAAGTCTTTGTCTGTCATCATGGATTTAGTTTGAGCGGACGGTCGGTTTCTATGCGCGCCTGCGCGCTCCGCTCGTATCGTTCCACATTTTCTTTTCGTGCACTATGACGCAACACACGGTTTATCGTCCGAAACGGAACGGTCACATCCCGTTTCGGTCAGTTTTTCAGGTCCTTGACGTCGTATCCCAGCTCACGCATGAGATAGTCGCTGTCCCGCCACTCGTTCTTGACGCGGACGTAAAGGGTGAGGAAAACCTTGCATCCCGTAAGCTCCTCTATGTCCTGCCTCGCCGCCGTGGATATCTTTTTGAGCGTCGCGCCGCCCTTGCCTATTACAATGGCTTTGTGGGACTGTTTTTCGCACACGACGTCGGCGTCAACGTCGTATATCGGCTTGTCCTCTCGCAGCTCGAACTTGTTGATGTGCACTCCTATGCCGTACGGCACTTCCTTGTCGAGAAGATACAGCGCCTTTTCGCGGATTATCTCCGCCGCCATAAAGCGCATCGTCCTGTCCGTGTACATATCGTCGGGATACATCGCCTCGCCCTCGGGCAGAAACTTTTCAATCTCTTCCGTAAGGGGAGCAAGGTTCTCCGCCTTCTTTGCGGAGACGGGGACGACGGCGCGGATATCCTTGTAGGAATTGAGCTTTTCAAGCACCGCAAACAGCGTGTCGCGGGTCACGGCGTCCTCTTTGTTGAGCGCCACGACCACGGGCAGCGAGGACGGCCTCGATGAAAGGAATTCCTCGTCCTCTTCCCTGATTCCTTTCGCCGCGTCGACGACGTAAAGCACGCCGTCCACGTCTTTCAGCCCGCTGGCAACGGACTGCATCATATACTCGCCCAGCTTGTTGCGCGCACGGTGTATGCCCGGAGTGTCGATGAAAACAATCTGGGCGTCTTCCGTGTTGACGACGCCGAGGATTTTGTTGCGCGTGGTCTGCGGCCGCCACGAAACTATCGCGACCTTTTCGCCGACGAGCGCGTTTATGAGTGTGGATTTCCCGGCATTGGGCATACCGGCAATGCAAATAAAGCCCGATTTCATTCTGTCTCCCGCGGCAAAGCCGCTTCCCTGCGGGGACGCGGACGGAGACCCGCCCTTCCCCTCGTATTCAGTATGACACGGAACTTTCTCCGCGTCACGCCTGCGCGCGCAGGCAAAAGAGTTTTAATCCTGTGTTTTTCAGTCCCTTTTCAGCCCCACCGAGTCCATAACCTTTTCGGCAATCGCATTCATTTCCCTTTCCTGCTCCTCGGTCATATGGTCGAATCCGAGCAGGTGCAGCAGCCCGTGGCAGGACAGAAACCCCAGCTCTCGCTCGTAAGAGTGCCCGAACGCTTCCGCCTGCTCGTGCGCCCGCGGGGAGGAAATCATTATGCTGCCGAGCGCGACCCTCCGCCCGTCGAACGCCTCGTCGGAAAAGTCCTCCTTTTTCACGGGGAGGCTCAGTCCGTCGAAATACGGAAAGGAGAGGACGTCCGTTTCCGCGTCCACTCCCCTGGTTTCGCGGTTGTATTCCCTGACCGTTTCCCCGTCCGTGACGGCGAGGTCGACCGTGAAAATGTCTTCCTGTCCGAGGACGGCGTACACCGCCTTTTCCACTTTGCGTATGAGCCGCTTTTCTGAAAATTTCGCTCCCGTGAACTCTATCATGCCTTCTTCTTTTCGTAAGACACTCTGCCGTGCTGAACTCTGGGCAGGGTTTCGATTATGGTGGTCTTTATGACCGAAAGGTCTTTCATCGTTATGGGGCACTCGTCGAACTGTCCGAGTTCCAGCTTTTCGTCGACGAGCTTGTTCACCCTCTCCGCAAAAGCCTCCGTGGTGTCGGGCATATAGGAACGGCACGCCGCCTCCACCGTGTCCGCTATCATCACTATCGCCGAAATCTTCGTCTGCGGTTTGGGACCGGGATAGGTATAATTGCTCACCGAAAGGTCGCCCTCTTCCGTAAGGTTGAGCGCTTTGCGGTAGAAGTAACCGACGGGTGCGGTGCCGTGATGTTCGCGGCAGACGGCGACTATTTCAGGCGGCAGACGGTACTGTTTGGCAAGTATTTCGCCGAAGACGGTGTGCGAGGTTATCATACTCACGCTGACTTCGGGGATGAGCTCGTCGTGGGGGTTGTAGGTGGACTGGTTTTCGGAGAAGTAAACCGGCGCTTTCAGCTTGCCCACGTCGTGGTAATACGCCGCCGCCCTCGCGAGGTGCGGATTTTCGCCGATTGCGTTCGCGCACGCCTCGGAAAGGTTGCCCACCACGAGAGAATGGTTGAACGTCCCCGGCGCTTCGCTCGCAAGACGTTTGAGCAGAGGCTGGTTGAGGTTGGTGAGCTCGTTCAGCCTGAAATCGTCCGCTATGTTGAACACGCCTTCCAGTATCGCGACAATCGGCGTGAACACCAGCACCGCGCCCACGGAAGCTCCGTAGGACCACAGCAGGTTGTAAAGCAGGTTCATACTGATGTCGCCCATAACGAGCGTGCCCGCAAACACGAGCAGAGTGCCGAGTGCGGACGCGGCAAACGCCGCAAGTATAAACATCAGGCGGGTCAGATGACGGCTGACAAGCATATTCACGGAAAGCGCCGCAGCGAAGTTGCCCACCACGGAAAGGATTATCTCCGGCAGCATAGTATCGGGATAATTTTCACCGTGTATGAACACCACGCACAGCATCGCCGCAATCGTCAGCGAGGCTATCGTGGACGAACGGCGGTTGGAAAGCTCCGTCATCACCAGCGCGGCAAGACATATCGGCAGCGCGAACACGCTGAGGAATTTGCTCGTCGTGAGGCACACCATATAAGTCAGCGCCGCCATCACGAACGAAAGCAGACAGTTCCTTATCGGAAAACGCGCGTCGTCCGCCGACGAATACGTGGACGCGATAAGAAAGCCGGCGAGCACGGCGTTGATGACGAACACTCCCGCCGTCGACGCGGCGCGGGCGGGCGTGAAAGCGTCGTAAAAGTCGCCCGTCATAAATATCGCGAAAATGGTCAGCAGTCCCGTCGCCACGAAGCAGGCGGGATACACCTTTGCGAAATCGATGACGAATTTGCGCCGTTTTGCAAGTTTCGTCTTTTCGGCGGTCGTCAGTTCTTCGGGTCGTTTTCTCATACTACTCCTTTAAGGAAGACTGCTCCTCCGCGACACCGTCCGCAGCGGCGGCGCCGCCTTTTTCCGCGGTCCTTTCCGCTCTTTCCGCGAGGTCGTAGGCGCGGATTATGCGGCTGACAAGTTCGTGGCGCACGACGTCGCAGTATTCCAGCCTGACCACCGCTATCCCCTTGACCCCGCGCAGCACTCTTTCGGCGTGCGTCAGTCCGCTGGGTACGCTGCGGGGCAGGTCGACCTGCGTGTCGTCGCCCGTCACCACCATCTTGCTGCCCTCGCCCAGACGGGTGAGAAACATCTTCATTTGTTCCTTCGTAGTGTTCTGCGCTTCGTCCAGAATGATGAAACTCCTGTTCAGCGTTCTGCCGCGCATATACGCGAGCGGCGCGATTTCCACCAGCCCGCGCTCTATGTTTTTGATATAACTCTCGCTGCCGCCCATAAGTTCTTCCAGAGCGTCATAGAGAGGACGGAGATAAGGGTCGACCTTTTCGGCGAGGTCGCCGGGCAGAAAACCGAGCTTCTCCCCCGCTTCCACGGCGGGACGGGTGAGGATTATCTTGTCCACTTCGCGGTTTTTCAGCGCGTCCACGGCGAGCGCCACGGCAAGATACGTCTTGCCCGTGCCCGCGGGCCCTATGCCGAACGTGACGGAATTCTCCCTTATGGCGTCGCAGTACAGCTTCTGTCCGAGGCTTTTGGGATAAACCGTCTTGCCCCGTCCCACGGTGACGGAAGACATAAGGTCCTTCACGCCGTGCGCCTTGCCCTTGCGCACCATATCCACGACGGCGGCAATCTGCTGCGCTCCGAGAGGCTCCTTCGCAGACAGCGTGATAAGCGCGTCGATGGCTTCCGCCGCGCTTGCCACATCCTCCTTTTCGCCCGTGATTTTCAGGCTTTCCGCACCCGTGAACACGCTCACTCCGAACGCCTCTTCCAAAAGCCGCACGTTGGTGTCCAGCCCGCCGAACAGCTCCTGATAAGCCGCGTAATTTTCAATGCGCTTTTCTTTCGATATCTTCATACACTCCGTTTCAGTTCAGTTTTTCTTCCGCTTCCGCGGTGACGGTGACATACACTCCTCCGTCCCCGCGCACGCACTCCGCACGCACTTCTCCGAGCTTAGCCCCCGCGGGAAGTTCTTCCAGCAGCCGCAGCTTCACTTCGGACATCATTTCGTCTTCCGTGCGGTCGTTCTCTTTTTCCGCCGTGTGCACCTCCGTGAACGTATAGGTGTACAGCGTATAGCCCAGCATAAAGTCGTTGCGCACCGCGCTCACTTCGAGGACATAGTCTTCGAACGGACTTTCGGGCACGGCGGGCTGCTTTCCCGAAAACGACAGCCGCGTTTCGGTGTGCGTCCTGCCGTATTCCCGCACGAATTCGGTATCGGGGAAAAACCTCGTTGCCGTGCGGTAAGTCAGTCCGTACACTTCGCCGTCCGCGGGACAAGGCACTTTGTCCTCCCCCGACACGACGTATGCGCCTATCAGTTCGTCACCGGGACGCACCACGTCGCCGTAACTCACCAGCGCGGTCCCCGACCACACCACGACGCGCGTCACCGAAGCCGTTATCTTCGCGGTCACGGGCTGTGTGGGTACGTCGACGAAATGCTCGTCCGACCTCTCCGCCCGCACGTCGACGTAAACGTGGGTGCCCCTCTTCGTCACCGAAGCGAACGCCACCCCGTCCAGCGCGAGCAACGTCTTTTCGAGTGCCTCGCCGTCGAAACCGGGCAGGAATGCGCCCCTTTTCACACCGCTCTCTTCCACGACGCGGACGGCCTCCGCAATGTAGTCGCCGCCGTACTCCACCTCCGTCACGAAAAGAGGATAGACGGCGGTCAGCGCGAGCGCGCCCAGCGTGCCGAGTACGATGCCCGCGCGCCCCAGCGCGCGTACGAAAGAGAGCAATACACCCTCTTCTTTTATTATTTTGTAATTGTAGCATAAGGATGCGCAGATTGCAACCACCTTTGCCCTGTCGCGCGACGGCACGCAGAAACGGAGAGCTTCGCCGCCGCGCACGGTCTTTACGGTCGTGACTTCCGCAAGCGCGGTGAGCAGTCTGCCTGAATTGAGCCTTTCGGTTTCGAACCAGGTGCGCGAAAAGGGTATCTTCGCCGCGTCCGCTTCCCGACGCGGTGCGCGTTCACTCTCCCGCCTTTCCTTTTTGCCGCGGCGGTATGCGCCGCGCTCGTCCACGACCTCAGTCAAATTCCACCCCTTTGACCGCGCCTCTCACGAAGATGTCGCCGCCGCCTATCTGAGCGATAATCAGCTCCTCGCCGCGCACGGTGAGGGTGCGGCGTCCGAGCCGCACCCTGACTTCCGTGTCCGAGGAGAACGCCACCCCTTTTATGCCCGAAAGCGCGACGCCGCCGTCGCCGAACAACGTCACGGTATAAGGCACGAAAGCGTCGTCCATCTTCAACTTTCCGAGAGCCTCTTTCAGAAACATATTAAAGGATATGCCGTGCGCTGTCCGGCTATGCAAATTCGCAAAACAAGGCATTTACAGCGTAAAAACACATAATTAACGCTCTGTATTGTGATTATACAGCAAATTGTCCGGCAAAGCGCGCCGTGCCTTATGCGCGCGGCGGCGCAAAAAAAAAGCCCCGCGCAAGCGGGGCCGAAAAGCCTTGCCGTGACCTCAGAAAGGCAGGTCCTCGTCCTCTTCGTCGTCGGAGTATTCGTCCTCATACTCCTCGTCGGCGAGTTCTTCCGCGGAGTCGTCGTATTCGTCGCCGTCGTCTTCCGACGTTTCGTCGTTTTCCGCCGCTTCCTCTTCTTCCGTATCGAAGGGAGGCGCGTCGTCGTCATCGGGCGCAGGTGCGGCGTCACCGAACGAAGCCGCGTCGCCGAACGGCATAAGTCCGTCGTCCGTTTCGGTGACATCCTCCAAAAACGCGTCTTCCCCGTCGTCACGGACGGGCGCGTTTTTCTCCTCTTCGCGCTCCTCCTCTTTGGCTACGGCCGCCGCATAGTCGGGACGGGGCGAAGGCGCGGGCGCGGCAGACGGCGCGGAAGACGGCGCGGGCATAACTCCGTCCACACATTCGCGGAACGTCGTCGTTGCGCCCTCCCATTCCAGATTTATGTCGCCTATCGGGCCGTTTCTGTTTTTGCGTATCAAAAGCTGAATGAGGTTTTCGGGCACGGCGGGATTGAACTGATTCTCGCGGTGCAGGAACATAACCATATCCGCGTCCTGCTCTATCGCGCCCGACTCGCGCAGGTCGCTGAGTTTGGGCGTGTGGTCGTTGCGCTGTTCCACTCCTCGCGACATCTGCGAAAGCAGAACTATCGGCACGTCCAGCTCTTTTGCGTAAATCTTCATACTTCTGGACATCTCGCTGACTTCGAGCTGTCTGCTCTCGTTTGCGCGTCCCCTGCCGCCGTTGCTCATCAGTTGGAGATAGTCTATGATGATGAGGTCAAGCCCGCTTTCGCGTTTCAGCCTGCGGCACTTGGAGAGCACGTCCGTCGGAGTGTTCATCGAGTAGTCGTCTATGTAAAGGTTGGTCTCCGAAAGCCGTCTGTACGCGTCGTAAAGTTTGCCCGTATCGGCGGGCGTGAGCCCTCCCCACTGGTCCATCGCGGAAAGCGACACCTTGGACACATATGCGAGCGTACGCTTGACGAGCAGATGCGCCGGCATTTCGAGGGAGAATATCGCCACGGTCTTGTTGTGGTTGAGGCAGGCGTTTGCCGCAATGTTGAGCGCAAACGCGGTCTTGCCGACGGAAGGACGGGCGGCTATGAGAATGAGCTCGCCCGGTTTGAACCCTCTGGACATCCTGTCCAGCGACGGGAAATCCGTGTTGACCACGTTCTTGGAAACAACACCCGCCTGCGCGTCCTGAATGTTCTTCATCGCGACGCCGAGAGCGACGTCCGCACGCACGAGTTCCTTTTCGCTGATGTCTTCGGAGATGGAATATATCTCTCTTTCGGCATTGAGCAGCGCGTCCGTGCCGTCCACGGACTCGTAGCCCTTTTTCGCAATATTGTTGCCCGCCGAAATGACGCGGCGGATGAGAGAATCGCGCTTGACTATGTCGGCATAGTGGTCGCCGCTCGCCGCGGAAGGCACGCTGTCAGCAAGTTCGGTGAGATAATCTATGCTGCCCGCTTCGTCGAGTTTGCCGTGCTGTTCAAGCATATCGGCGACGGACACGGTGTCCACGGGCTTGGAAGCCTCCTGCAACTCCCGCATTGCGGCGAACACAAGCCTGTTGGCGGCAATGAAAAAGTCGCTCTCCCTGAGCGTGGGAATGAGCAGGTCCGCAGCGTGGTTGTCAATGAGTATAGAGCCGAGCAACGCCTGCTCGGCTTCGGGATTGTGCGGCATCCCTTTGTAGGTCACATTGTTTTTTTCCGCCATTTTCTTCTCCGGACAATGAGTACGACTGCGACGCACACCGCGAGCGCGGCGACCGCAGAAGCTGCCAGCACCGCATACCACGCGCCGCTGACGGGCGAACGCAAAGTCGCCTCGAACGTCACCTCGCCGTCTGTCGGGGACGCGGTGACTGTGTGCAGATACACCCCGTCGCTCTCCGACCTTTCGCCGTCGGATGCGATGCTTTCGTTCATTGTAGCATAGACGAAAACGATTTTCAAGTTTTCGTACGAAGCGCCCGTTTCCGCGGGCGCGCAAGCGAGAGCGGTTTCCGCCGCGGAAGCGGCGTCGAAACGCACCCCGTAGCCGCTCACTCTGTAAAACGCGCCGTCGGACACTGCGTAGGACACCGTTTCGCAAGCCGCCTCGGCATACACCGTCTCCGTCTGCGCGGTGGTGAAAAGCGCATATACGCTTCCGTCCTCATCCGTCCGCCAGCCGTAAAGCCGCATCACGGAGACGGCATACTCCGCTCCGCCTTCGTCCGCAGGCGCGCCGCAGGCGGCAAGGCACAGCACGGAGAGCGCAAGCACGGCAACCGCCGCAAACGTGCGCGCAAAACGTCTTATCCCGCCCCTGCGGGCGTCCGCCGTGCCGCCGCGCGTCATTTCCGTTTCATTCCCGCGGCACCCTCTTCGTACATCTTTTCGAGCTCGTCGAGAGTGTCCGCAAACTCCCTCATCGCGCGCTCGTACGGCGCGTCGGATTCCAGCTCGACTTCCGCCAGGCGCAGTATGTCGAGAGGGGGCAGACTGCCGCCCGCGGAGAGGAATTTCTTGTACTTCTCGAAATACTCCGCTCCTCTTTCCGTCAGGTTGTCTGCAATGGTCACCGCGGCGGTTAGCCCCGTCGCGTACTTGTAAACGTAGAAGGAAGAATAGAAGTGCGGGATGCGCGCCCATTCGTAGCGTATCTCGTCGTTGTGCTTCACAGCCCTGCCGTAATATTTCTTGTTGAGCGCTAAGTATGCGGCGCAGAGCGCGTCCGCCGTGACGGGCTCTCCCCTCTCCGCAAGCGCGTGCGCCTCCGCCTCGAACTCCGCAAACATCGTCTGACGGAAGAGCGTGGTGCGGAACATATCGAGATAATAGCTGAGCAGATACACCCTGTCCTTGCCCTCCGCGGTTTTGAGCAGATGTTTGAGCAGCAGGACTTCGTTGACCGTGGAGGCAATCTCCGCGACGAAGATTTCGTATCCCGCCTTTTCTTCGGGCTGGTTGGCATTGGAATAATAGGAGTGGATGGCGTGTCCGAGTTCGTGCGCGATGGTGAAGACGTCGTGCGTGGTTTCGGTGTAATTCAGCAGCACGAAAGGATGCACGCCGTAACAGCCCCAGCTGTACGCTCCGCTGCGCTTGCCGCGGTTTTCGTACACGTCCACCCAGCCGTCCGTAAATGCGGAGGCAAGAATGTCGCCGTACTCGCTTCCCATAACTTTAAGTGCCGATTTGACCGTTTCAACTGCTTTTTCGTACGGCATCGCAAGTTTCGCCTCATCCACGAGGGGGACGTGCAGGTCGTACATATTCAGCTCTTTCACGCCGAGCATTCTGCGGCGGAGAGCGACGTAACGGTGCAGAGATTTAGTCCCTCTGCCCACCGCTTCGAGGAGTTTTTCGTAGCAGGTCGGCGGCACGTTTTCGGCAAACATACTGCGCTCCAAGGAAGACTTGAAACCGCGTATCTTCGCAAAGAACCAATCCTTTTTCACGTTGCCGGCATAGTTTGCGGCAAGGGTGTTGATGTGCGCGCGGTATGCGCCGAACATACTCTCGAACGCCGCCTTGCGCACCTTCTGCGACGGGTTCTGCAACAGCAGGGAATAGGTCCCGTGGCTGACTTCCACCTTTCTGCCCTTGTCGTCCCTGACGTCTTCGAATTTCACGTCCGCGTTGTCGAACATCGAAAAGACTTCCTCTGCCGTATCCGCGAAAATGCCCGCTTCGCGCAGCAGTTTCTCCTCTCTTTCGGGCAGGATGATTTCCTTGTTGCGGATGACTTCGCCGAGCATCACCGACCAGTCGGAAAACTTCTTTTTGCCCGCAAGTTCTTTCAGCTTCTCTGCGGGGAGCGAAGCGAGTTCGGGCGTCAGAAAGGACGTGAGCGACGAAAGGCGCACGGCAAGCGAGTCCGCCCTGTCGGTCATCCCCTGATAGAGCGCGACGCGGGTATCCTCGTCGCGGCGCATACGCGCATACTGATAGAGCTTGGAGATGTCGTGCGAGAGGGACGTGTCGAATTTCAGGCAATCGTACAGCGCGTCCTCGTCGGCGAGTCTGCCCTTGTAGGACAATATCCCGCCCATACGCTCGGAGAGCGCGAAAAAGCACTCTTCCCACGCCTCGTCCGAGGGAAAGATGTCTTCCAGCCGCCATTTGTACTCTGCGGCGATTTCGTTTCTGTTTCTGAGTTTCATAGCACCTCTTATGACCGCGTCGCATACGCGCGGGCGCGGACATAATAATTATTTTGTTTCAAACGCTCTTTAATCCCGCGCGGACAAAACAAGCGCGAAATTGCTTTTCCGCAAAGTGCGAAGCATCCCCGCGCACGCGCGGAGATGCCCTGCCCTCATATTCCCGTTACGGCTTATTGCCAAACGAGATTTTCTTCCGTTTCTCCCTGATAGGGACGCTGACGCGCATCGAAGCTGCCGTCCGGATTTATCCTTATCTCCGTGCCGCCGCGCTGTTCGATGTCGCTCGCAATTCCCACATACGCGAGATAGTCTATGCTCATCCCGTAAGTGAGGCGGATGGTCTTCGACTCTTCTTCGCCGTCCGCATCCTTTACTGACACGGTGACGTCGATTGCGAAGGTGTTGTAATGGTCGTGGCCGCAGAAGGTGCCCTGTCCGCCGTGCAGAAGCATCGTTTCGAAAGTCAGGCAGTCGTTCACGCCGGGGAAGGATTTCTCGCCGCTTTCGCCCGCCTGTCCGAAGACGTAATGCACGTTTTCGGTGTCCTGATGCCCGTTGTTCTTATACTCGTCCCAATACCTGCCGTATTCCGTGAGCGGGATGTGGAAGAACAGCAGATTCTTGACCTGCGCGTCTTCCGCCGCGACGCCGTATTCCACATTCTTCGCGGTGAGCTTGTCCATCTCTTCCGCATACCAGTCTATCTGGTCCTGGTGGATGTTGTCGTACTTCCACGCGATGCCGAAATAGTCGCCGTCGGTGTAGGAGTGGGAGTCGATGGTGACGAGCGCCTGCGTGATTTTGGTGGAGTTGAGATTGGCGTTGTAGGAGTCAAGGTCGGTGACGGTCACGCCGTCCGCGACGGGATGTCTGACCACATACACGTTGTTGCCCTTGCCCGCGATGTCTTCCGGACCTTCGAGGAAGAGGCAATGCTCGTACTTCTCGTCCATATACACCATACTCGCGATTTCTTCACGGGTGTAAAGGCTGTAAATCTCGGTGTCGTGGTTGCCGAAACAAACCGTCCAGTATACTCCGAGCTGCTCCATAAGCTCGGCGAACATCTCAGCCTCGCGCTTATTGTCGAAAGTGCCCGCCTGGAAGGGTACGGGATACGCCACGTCGCCCGTGATTATGACGAAATCGGGCTTGACGCGCTGCACCACGGTGCGCACGGCGTCGATTGCCCACCTGTCTTTCTGCGCCGAAAACGCACCCGCGCCGATGTGGACGTCGGTGAGTTGCAGCACGCGGAATTCCGTCTCCGCGTCGGGCGCGACGAATTCGTAGTAACCCGTGTCGCTGTCTTCGGCGTCGATGAGCGTGAACGGACTGTCATAGTCGACGGCTTCGACGGTGGCTATGTAATCGAAATTGCCGCTGTAACCCACCCAGCTGCACAGAGCGCATATGGCGAAGAACACCAGCACGACGCCGAACACCGTGCCCGTGATGATGAGGTCGCGTATGGTGCGGCGCCTCTTCTGTTCGGGTGTCATATCCTTGCGGCGCAGCCTCTTCTTGCGTTTGGACGGTTCTTTCTCGGAGAAAAAGTCCTCCTCGTTCTCCGCCGCGTCGCCGGGAACCTCCGTCTGCTCCGCGGCTTCCGTGTCTGCCGCCGTATTTTCCGCCGCGGTCGTCTCATCCGCGGCTGCTTCGGCAGCTTCGTTGTTTTCTGCGGGAGGCGCCGCCTCCTGCCCGGGAAGGTTGTTCTTTTCGTCTTCCGGTCTCATTGTCCCTCCTTGAATTCCGCAAACGTCACGGCAATTCCGTGCTGCCGTGCCACAGCGGATATCTTATTTTCCGCGGCAGACCTGTCTTCCTGCCGCACGTTTTCCTCAAAAGTCAGTTCCACGACCGCTTCGGCATATTTGGTGCCGAAATCATACACTCTCACGCGCGCGTCCGTCACGCTTTTCTGCGCAAGACACAGCTTTTTAAGCCCGCCGACCCGCCTTTCGTCCGCTCCGCCCGCGAGCCTCACGAACTCGCCGACGAAAAGTTTTACGCCTGCGGCAATCATCACCGCGCTGATTATCAGCCCTATCACCGCGTCTATCGGGAAAGAAATGTAACGCGAGAGGAAGAGCCCCAAAAGCGCGAACGTGGTTATGCACGCGTCGAGGACGCTGTCCAGCGTCTGCGCTTTGAGCACGTCGGAGCGGTATTTTACATAGGACAGACGGAACATAACGGCAAGCCCGATTTTGACCGCAATCGTCGCCGCGATAATCCCGAACTGCACCCACGAAAACGTGATGACGGGATGATAGAATATCCTGTCCAGCGCGGAATACGCAAAGCCGCCGCCCACCGCCATAATGATGATTGCCATAATGAACGTGACGATGTACTCCACTCTGCCGAACCCCGCGGGGAACTTTTCCGTGGGAGCCTTGTTCTCCACGGCAAAGCCGACCGCCGCGCCCGCGTTGGAGAGCACGTCGCCGAAATTGTTCACGCCGTCCGTGATGATGCTGAGGCTGTTGGTGTAAATGCCCGCAAGCACCTTGACTATGCCCAGCCCCATATTTACGGCGCTGGCGGAGGACGACACCGCAATCTTTATTTTTCTTTCGCGAACCTTGTCGTTCATTGCCCTCTTGTTGCCGTCCGGTTTGCACAAACGGCATTTTATCGGCCGAAATCGGCGGATAATCAGTTGTTGTAGAGATGATTGTCCAGAAATTCGGGGTCGCAGGTCAGATTGACGCCGAGTTTTCTGAACGGGTTTTCGTCCGCTTTCAGCAGCATATGCGAGGAGTGCGCTTCCATCCCCGAAAGCTCGGAGAGCTTTTCCGTCGCGCGCGCCGCGTTGGCGTCCGTCGCCGCGCATATGGACAGCGCGATGAGCGCTTCGTCCAGCGTCAGCGGATTCTCGCGCTCGTTGAGTATCTTGGTTTTGAGGTCGAGAATAGGCCCTATGACGTAAGGCGAGATGAGCTTCACCCCGTCGTCGATGCCCGCAAGCACCTTGACCGCATTGAACACGCACGCCGCGGACGCGCTCATCATTTCCGTATTCTTGCCCGTCACTATCCTGCCGTCGTCAAGCTCAATCGCGACCGCGCCGCGACCTCCGTTGCAGTCGCTCTTTGCCCGCGCCGCCGCCACGACTTTCCTGTCCGCGGGAGATATTCCCAGCCCGGACATAAGGAATTCCAACCTGTGCACGGTGGACGGCTTCGCCGTGCCGTTCTTGTAATCCACCAATGCCTTGAAATAACGGCGGATGACTTCCTGCTTGCTCGCTTCGACGCACGCGTCGTCGTCCACTATGCAGTACCCCGCCATATTCACGCCCATATCAGTGGGAGAACGGTACACAAGTTCCGACCCCGAAATTTTGGTCAGTATGCTGCGCACGACGGGAAACACTTCTATGTCGCGGTTGTAGTTGACCGCCATCTTCCCGTACGCTTCGAGGTGGAAATTGTCCACCTTGTTGACGTCTTTCAGGTCCGCCGTCGCCGCTTCGTACGCGACGTTCACGGCGTGACCGAGAGGCAGGTTCCATATCGGGAAAGTCTCGAACTTGGCATATCCCGCCTTTATGCCGCGCTTGTACTCGTGGTAAAGCTGGCTGAGGCAGGTGGCGAGTTTGCCGCTGCCGGGACCGGGAGCCGTCGCGACCACGAGAGGACGCGAAGTGGTTATGTAAGGATTTGCGCCGTAGCCCTCGTCCGAAACGATGGTGTCTATCTCGTGGGGATACCCTTTCGTGGGACGGTGGAGATAGACCTTTATGCCGCGGTTTTCCAGCTTGTATTTGTAGGCGAGCGCCGCCTGCTGGTCGCAGTACATCGTTATGACGACGCAGTTGATGAAGATGCCCATCCCGGAGATGTTGTCTATCATCCTCTCCACTTCGCTGCCGTAAGTAATGCCGTAGTCCGCGCGCACTTTGTTCTTTTCTATGTCGCCCGCATTGATGCAGATGATGAGTTCCGCCTTGTCGCGGAGCTTTTGCAGCAGCTTTATCTTCGCCGCCTTGTCGAAACCGGGCAGCACCCTCGCCGCGTGCAGGTCGTCGAACAGTTTGCCGCCGAATTCCAGATACAGCTTGTCGAACTTCGAAATGCGCTCCAAAATCTGTTCGGACTGCTTGCGCATATACATTTCGCTGTCGAAACCTATTCTTTTCATATCCTCTGTATTTCCTCTCGAAACTTTATTCCTCTTTCATTCCGGGAGCTTTACCGCTCCGCTTATTCCCGCCTTGAAAGTCATCTTGCCCTTCGTCGTACGGGTGTCAATCCTTATGCCTTCGGTGTTGAGAACGTACGTTTCCCCGCCCGACGACACCGCAAGGTCGTAAGGCATCTTCACGCTGCCCACAAACACGACCGACCCTTTGTCCAGCTCCACGATTTTGACGCCTTTGAGATAACGCGAACCGGGGTCTATCGTGGACGCGATGACGCGTTTTGCGTAGCCCGTGTCCGTCATTACGATTATCTCGCCCTCGTCGTCAATCTGTCCGCCGAACGCTATGCTGTCGCCCTCGCCGAGCTTGACGCCGCGCACGCCCGCCGCCTTTCTGCCCTGCACGGGTATTTCCGTCACGCGGTAAACGAGGCACAGCCCGCCCTTGGTGACTTCCAGCACGTTGAGGTCGTCGTCCACGGTTTCGACGTTGATGACGCTGTCGCCTTCCGCAAGGATAATCGCGCTTCCGGGCGCGCGCATACTCGTGAAATCGTTCCAGTCGCTGCGCTTGACTATGCCGCCGCGCGTGAAGAACACCAGCTCTCCCACGGGTGTGGACGGGAAGAACATAATCTTTACGGGTTTCTCGTCCACGTGGAGTTCGCGGTTGAACTGCGAGAGGTTCATACCCCTGTCCTTCCACTTTCTCTCCGCCACGTCCGAGATGTCGAGCCGCGCTATGTTGCCGCGGTCGGTGAAGACGTAAATCCAGCCCTTGTTGTTGACCGCGACCGCTTCCGCGGGCAGTTCGCCGCCGAGCGTCTTCGCATCTTTGAAAAGCGCGGACCAGTTTTTCTGCGACATAAACCGCAGAGTGTCCGCATTTGACCTCACCAGCACTCCGTCGCGGTAGGTCACCGCCTCCTCTGCGGTGGGCAGCTCCACGCTTTCCCCTTCGCTGCCGTCGAGAATGACGGAAACGCGGGCGGAATTCATATTCTTTTTGATTTGCAGAATCTCGTCCTTGATGACGCCGTACTGCCTTCTCGGCGACGCCAGTATCGCGGAAAGATACGCAATGCGTTTTTCGAGTTCGGCAAGTTCCTCTTCGAGTTTCCCCACTTCCAGATGGGTGAGGGCTTTGAGGCGCATATCCACGATTGCCTGCGCCTGGTCGTCCGTGAGGTCGAAGCGTTCGCGCAGCGCGAGTTTCGCCTTGGGCGTGGACTCGGAGGACTTGATTATCTTTATCACCTCGTCGATGTTGCGTATGGCGATGAGCAGCCCGCGCACGATTTCGGCACGCTGTTTCGCCGCTTTGAGGTCGAACGCCGTGCGGCGCACGATTACGTCGCGCTGATAGGCGACGTAATAGGTCAGTATGGCTTTGAGCCCCATCTGCTCCGGCTTGCCGCCCGCTATCGCCACCATATTGACGGAATAGCCGAGTTCGAGATTGGTCTTTTTGAACAGGAAGGAGACGATTTTCGCCGCGTCCGCTTCCCTTTTCAGTTTTATCACGGCGCGCATACCCGTCTTGTCGCTCTCGTCGACTATCTCGTTTATGCCGCCGAGCAGCTCCTTGTTTTCGTCGCGGAGCTTCGCAATCGATTTGAGCACCTCGGCTTTGGACACCTGATAAGGCATTTCCGTGACGACGATGTTTTTCTTGCCGCCGTCGTCCTCGATGTGCAGACGGGCGCGGATTTTGAGCTTCCCTTTACCCGTTTCGTATATGCTCTCCATACTGTCCACGGGGATGATGAACCCGCCCGTCGGAAAATCGGGGCCGTGGATGATGCCGAGCAGTTCCTTCGTCGTGATTTTCGGATTGTCTATGACCGCGACGACCGCGTCTATCGCCTCGCCCATATTGTGAGGCGGAATGTTGGTGGCAAGCCCGACCGCTATGCCGCTCGCTCCGTTGACGAGCAGGTTGGGGAACCTGCCGGGGAGCATATTCGGCTCCTCCATGCTGTCGTCGAAGTTGGGGCTCCACGTCACGGTGTCCTTGTCGAGGTCGCGGAGCAGTTCGAGCGCGAGCGGACTCATCCTCGCCTCGGTGTACCTCATTGCCGCGGGCGGGTCGCCGTCCGCCGAGCCGAAGTTGCCGTGCCCGTCCACCAGCTTCATACGCATCGAGAACGGCTGCGCCATCCTCACCATTGCGCCGTACACGGAGCTGTCGCCGTGCGGATGATACTTGCCGAGGCAGTCGCCGACGATACGCGCCGACTTCTTGTACGGCTTGTCCGGCGTCAGCCCCATCTCGTGCATAGCGTAAAGAATGCGCCGCTGCACGGGTTTGAGCCCGTCTTCCACACGCGGAAGCGCGCGGTCGAGGATGACGTTTTCGGAATAAGGCAGCATACTGTTGTGCATAACCTCTTCGAACACTACGTCATAGACCGCCGCGGTGAATTGCAGATTTTTGTTTTCCTTGTGTTTTGCCATAATCCTCTCCGCCGCCCCTGCGGCTCCGTTTCATATCCGTCCGCCCCTGTCGGGCAATCTCACTCCCCGACCGCGAAATCGTCCACGCGGTTGAAATCGGCGTATTTGTAGATGTAGTCCTTCCTTATCGCGCTGTCGTCGCCCATAAGCACGGTGATGCGCTTGTCCGCCGCCGCCGCGTCCTCAATCGTGACGCGGGTAAGCGCGCGGTGGGCGGGGTCCATAGTGGTGTCCCAGAGCTGTTCGGGGTTCATCTCGCCAAGCCCCTTGAAGCGTTGCAGCAACGCGGTCTTGCCCATCTCCTTCTTGCCTTCTTCCAGCGCCGCGTCGTCGTAAAAATAACGCACTTCGTCCTTCTTCTGCATTTTGTAAAGCGGAGGCATACCGATATAGACGTGTCCTTCCGTGATGAGAGGACGCATATAACGGAAAAAGAAGGTGAGCAGCAGCGCGCGTATGTGCGCGCCGTCCTGGTCCGCGTCCGCGAGAATGATGACCTTGTCGTATTTGAGGTCGTCGATGTCGAAGGCAGGCTCTATGCCCGTGCCGAGCGCGCTGATGATGGTGGAAATCTCTTCGTTGGCGAGTATCTTTTCCAGCGGCGCTTTTTCCACGTTGAGCGGCTTGCCCCTGAGGGGAAGTATTGCCTGAAAACTGCGGTCCCTCGCCTGCTTCGCGCTGCCGCCCGCGCTGTCGCCCTCGACTATGAAAAGCTCGTTTATCGCGGCGTTCCTGCCCGTGCAGCTGCTCAGCTTGCCTATGAGATTGGAGCCGTTGAGCTTGTTCTGTTGGCGCGCTATGTCCTTTGCCCTCTTGGCGGCTTCGCGGGACTTCGCCGCGCCCATCGCCTTGGCGACAATCTTCTCGGCAGAACTCTTGAACCCGCGCATCGCAATCAGCGCTTCCAGCCTCTCGCCGACAAGGCTCTCCACTTTGCTCTTGACTTCGGGATTGCCGAGCTTGCCCTTCGTCTGCCCCTCGAACTGGACGTTCTGCATTTTCACGGTGACCACCGCCACCATACCTTCACGGAAATCCTCTCCGAGCAGATTGGCCTGTTTTTCTTTCAGGATATTGTTCTTTCTCGCAAATTCGTTGAAAACTTTCGTCACGGCGGACTTGAACCCCACTTCGTGCGTGCCGCCGTCGGGGGTCGGGATGCTGTTGACGTAAGAATATATGTTTTCGGCATAGCCGTCAGTATGCTGAATGGCGACGGCGACCTCGAAATGCTCTTCCTTCGCCTCGATGTACAAAGGCTTGTCGTAAAGCACCGTCCTGCCCTCGTTGAGATACTGCACATAGTCCGCAATGCCGCCCTTGTAGCAGAACACGTCCTTCTGCCCCGTGCCGCCCGCGATGGGAAGGCGCTTGTCCTCGACGACGATGGTTATCCCCCTGTTGAGATAGGCGACTTCGCGCATACGCTTCGTCACGGTTTCGTACTCGAACTTCGCGTCGCCGAACACTCTTTCGTCGGGCTTGAACGTCACGGTGCTGCCCTTTTCCTTCGTCTTGCCCACAAGGGTAAGAGGCGTTTTCACCACGCCGCTCTTGATTTTGCCGTTCACTTGCGGGGAATGGAACTCCGCGCGGTAAAGATGTCCGTCGCGCTTGACTTCCACGGTCAGCCATTCGGAAAGCGCGTTGGTGACTGACGCGCCCACGCCGTGCAGACCGCCGGAATAGGCATACTGTCCGCTGTCGAACTTCGCGCCCGCGTGCAGCTGCGTGAACACGACTTCCACGCCGCTGATTTTCAGCTTCGGATGTTTGTCGACGGGGATGCCCCTGCCGTTGTCGCTCACCCTTGCGATGTTGCCGTCCAACAGCTCGATGGTCACCGTATCGCCGAACCCGTTCGCCACTTCGTCCACGCTGTTGTCGATGATTTCCCACAAAATATGGTGCATCCCCTTGGAACCCGTGGTGCCGATATACATACCGGGACGTTTTCTGACCGCGTCCAGCCCTTCCAGAACGCGAATATCCCCGGCTTTGTATTCATGATTAGCAGCCATTTGCACTCCGATTGCCGCCGTTTTCGCCGCCGCGCCGCACACGGACCGCCCCGTTTTGCGCGCGCCCGCGCCTTAAAACGACGAATAAGATATAGAATTATAAAGAGATTATACCACAATATGTTGCGATACAAAAGCGTTTTTCACAACTTAATGACAAATTCCGCCCCGAAAAAACAAAGTGCCGCCGCGTTGCGCGGCGGCGTTCTCTCTCTTTCACCCTGCCGCGGCTGCACAATACGGGAAATATTCTCCCGTGAGAAGGTCCAGCCTGCGCACGAGATACCCCGCCGTATCCGCCGAACAGCAGCCCGTCACCCGATACCACAGCATAAGACGGCATCTGCCCTCGAAAGGCTCGTAAGACGGCTGGACATAGTTCACGGAAGTGACGTACGCCTGCGCCGTCCCTGTATATCTGCCGTTTTCGTCCCACAGCATATCGGAGTAATATCCGTCGGACACGTCGAACAGCACAAAGGGCTTCCCGCCGCACGACACTTTCACAAATCCGCCGTCCGCAAACCGCGCCGAAAAAGGCATATCCGTCCGCGCCGCGTCGAACAGCGTCACAACGCCGTCGGACAGGTCGAACACGTAATAATAACCGAACCCGCCGCTTCCTCCCGTGGAGGCGGAATAAAATATCTGTTCGTATCCCTTTCCGAGAAAATCGAACGCGGCGACGGAGGGGGAATAGCCGCCCTCTTCGGGAGGCGAAAAACTCTCCCCGCTTTCCGTGCGGATTTCTATGTCGGTGTAATAGGGGCTTCCCCGCCCGAACGGCGTGCCGAAGAGCAAAACTTTTTCTTCCTCTCCGCCCTCTGCGAGCACGGCGGAAACGCTTCCAAGGAGCACTTTCTCCGCCGCTTCCGCACTCCGCGTTTCTCCGCGCCGCACGACGGCAAATCCGAACGCGGCAATCGCCGCCGAAATTGCGGCCGCCGCTAAGAACGCCGCGCCCGCGGCGCGCAAAATGACGAACGGTTTTCTCATAAAGACAGTATGCGTACCGTTGCAAATGAGATACGTTTTGTGCAGAAAAGACAGTTTAACAGGTCAAAACGTCCGCCTAACCGCGAGTTAAGAAAAAATAAGGGACGTGCCTCGGCACGTCCCGCACAGTCTGCGCGACCTCACTTCGAAGTCATCTTGTCAATCGCCGCAAGAAAGTCCGCGTAGACTTCCGCGTTGTTGGTTTCGTTGAGTATCTCGTGGCGCGCGTCGGAGTAAAGTTTTACGCTCACGTCCTTTACGCCGAGGTCGACATACATCTTGTAGAGTTTGTCCACGAGTTTACCCGCTCCGCCGACGGGGTCTTTGTCGCCGCTGAATATCGCGATGGGTTTGTTCTTGTCTATGCCGGCGAGGTTTTCGCTCTTGTAAGACGCTTTCAGCCCCGCAAAGAAATACTTGAAGAACGCAATGGACATCACATAGCCGCACTGCTCGTCGAATATGTATTTGCGCACCTGCTCCTTGTCGCGGGAAAGCCACGCAAAAGCCGTCTTGTCCTTTTTGAATTTCGCGTTGTAGGAACCGAAGCTGAGCTTGTCCAGCAGTTTGCCGGGTTTTTCGCCGCCGAGCAGCGCGTACTGCATATTCGCGACCGCGCATCCGATGGACAGCACCGCGCCTTTCATATTGGCGGACCCGCAGAGTATCGCGCCCGCGGACTCGTTGGGGAGCTCCACATATCTCTGCCCTATCATACTGCCGTAGCTGTGGCCGAGATAAACTACGGGCAGCCCGAATCTTTCTTTGAGATGCGCCGTGATGGCTATCTCGTCGCGGACGGTATCGTTGAAGATGTCGCCTTTGTGATAGCCCCGCACGCCCTTCGCGCTCTGCTTCGTGCTGGTCATACCGTGCGCACGGTGGTCGTCGGCGAACACGATGTATCCGTTGGCGTTGAGGAACTTCGCAAACGCGTCGTAGCGTCTGGCGTGCTCCGCCATACCGTGGGAAATCTGAACGACACCTTTCGGGTTCTTCACATCGTTCCAGAGATAGCACTGCAAAATCGTCTTGTCAAAACTTTGGAATTTTTCCGTCTTCATAATCTCCGCCTCTCAAATCCGAACGCAATTCGGAGTAAATGATATTGCGAGATAAATATTAGCATACGCGTCGGCAAAATGCAAACTAAAAATAGTTTTCCGCATACTATGAGAGCGCGGAGGCGGGGCGCTGCCGCCCCTCCCTCCCGCAAAGGGGGAAATATGAAAAAAATTCTGCTTGCGGGCGGCGGCACGGGCGGACACATCTATCCCAATCTTGCTCTGCTCCCCGCGCTGTCCAGGCTGGGCATCGAGGCGGTCTACGGCGGCGAAGAGGGGGACAGCGCGGAAGCGCGCGCGGCAAAGCGCGCGGGGCTGGATTTTTACGGAGTGCCCTGCATAAAACTCGTCCGCTCATTCTCGCCCGCGGGGGTGGACAACAATCTTTCCGTCCCGCGCGTGCTTTCCGCGGGAAAACGCGCGGCGGAAAAAATCCTCTCGGAGGAAAAACCCGCTCTCGTCTTTTCCAAAGGCGGCTTTGCCGCACTGCCCTTCGTGCTTGCCGCCGCCGCGCTCAAAATACCCGTGATATGCCACGAGTCCGACTCAACGCCGGGTTTATCCAACAAAATCGCAAAGATAAAAGGCGCAAAGGCGCTGACGGCTTACCCCGGGTCATCTTTCGGCGAATTTGTCGGGATGCCCGTGCGCGAAGAACTTTTCTGCAAAAACAGAGCGCTTGCGCGCGCCTCTCTCGGCATCCCGTCCACGGAAAACGTGCTGCTGGTCACGGGCGGAAGCAGCGGGGCGCAGGCGCTGAACGACGCTCTGCTCAGAATGCTGCCCGAGCTCGAAGAGCGGTGCGTGGTGGTGCACGTCACGGGACGCGGCAAAGCGGAAAAAGGCCGCGCGCGTTCGGCGCGCTATATCCCGCTCGAATATTCGGACGATATGGGGACGCTCTATGCTGCAAGCGACGCGGTGCTCTCCCGTGCGGGCGCGACAGCCGTGGCGGAGCTTGCCGCTCTCGGCAAACGCGCGGTTCTCGTCCCTCTCCCGAAGGGCATTTCCCGCGGCGACCAGATTCCGAATGCGGAACTCGCCGCAAAGCACGGGGCGCGCATAGTCACGCAGGACGGCGACCTCGCCGCAAAACTTCTGCCCGTGCTTCTGCACGCCTTCGCTCTTCCGCCTATGACGCGCATTTCATCCGACGCGAACGGAAAAATTGCGTCCGTAATTGATGTTACAATGCGTCGAGGTGTGAAATGCAACGACAAAAAACGATAGCCAAATGGCTTGTTATCATTCTGCTCTGCACCCTTGCGGTGGGAGCGTACATACTCTATGACGCGCTGTACGTCGGCGACCTCGGCGGAGCCGCCGCGGACGACGTAACCCCTCCCGGCGAAAACGGCGACCCGACGCCCTCCGACCCCGTCGAGCCCGACCCGCCCTATTACACGGAGCTTCCGCGCGAAACACAGAACTTTGCGGGTATGAGCGTCGGACACGTCGGCGGAGAGGGGACGGATACCGTGCTCGACACCGTATTCACCGCGGACTGCGTCTATGTGTTTTTCCGCTCCGCTTCCGAAGAATACGACTGCCGCGGCGCGGGACTGTATGCCGCGGTCTTCACCCGAAACTCGCTTGCGGCGGTCACGCGTATCGGAGAGGCGACGGACAGTTTCGGCGGCGCGAAACAGACCGCTGACGGAGTGGCGGCTGCGGTGTCCGACGAAGAAAGCGGAAGACTTGTCGTTTTTTCCGCCGACGGCAGCGTCAAGGGCGAAACCGCACTCCCCTCTTTCGACACGGCGTATCTTCTGCTTTCGGGCTCCGTGCTCTTCGTCTTTTCCTCGGACGGCACGGCGCTGCAATGCACGTCCGTCGCCCGCGGGCTGACGTCAACCGTCATCCCCTTCCGCCTTTCGGACGGATACACCGTACGGGAAGGTATGGTGACGGCGGACGGAATCGTGCTCGTCGCGGAAAAAGGCGAAGACCTCTCCGTCATAGAATTTTCGCAGAACGACGGCTTTAACACACGTCTTACATACAATGAAACGTCGTTTATGCAAATTGTTCCTCTCGCGGGCGAAGAAGGCGCGGCGTTTGCCCTGCTCGGAAAAACCGCGGCGGGACTGCGGCTTGCCGTGTTCGACGCGGAATGTCGCGCGGAAGCGGAAACCGTGGTCGACGGCGCGGAGGGCGGCGTACTCTTCGGCGACGGGGTGTCGCTCACTCTCGTTCGCACGGGCGTGACGGAAACCTATTGCCGCCATCTTGACCTCATTTCGACCTCTCCGACCTCCGACGTGATAGGCGACGTCGCCGCCGTAAGGTCGTCGGGCAACGTGCGCTTCTATGCGTCGGTCGACGGCGACGGCGGTATGTCCGTGTTCGTTTCCGCAGACGGCGGAGGGTTTTCCTCCCTGATGGAATGCGGCTTTGCGGGCGGAAAGCTCTCGTCGGCGGTCACGGACGGCAAACTCCTGCTCTCCTTCTCGACCTCTTCCACGGAAGGCATATTCTTTGAAAACTTCGGGGAGGCGGACGCATATTTTGTCGCGCTTCCGCTGTGACGCGCGTGTTGACATCGCAAAGCGTTTAATATAAAATGTAAGTATGAAATATGCGGCGAAAGAAAACGGAATGACCGAAAAACGCGAAAACAAACCTATGCTTTTCGCGGGTTTTGCGCTGAACGCCGCGGCTTTTGTGACGGCGCTCGTCCCCCTGCTCCTTTTCCTCATACCGGGAGGGGTTTCGGGCGGCTCCGCTCCGCTCATCGGTTCGGGCATATACATCAATGCCGTGGCGGTGGCTGCAAGTTTCGTCGGCGTGGTTCTGACCGCGGCGGCAAAGCCGAAGTCCGGCGCACTCGCGCGGTTCAGCCTCTTTTTCGGAGCGACGGCTTTTGTCATCGCACTTGCCGCATTCGTGCTCTGTCTGCTTTTCGGAGCCGTGATACCTCTGCAAAATATTGCCTGACGCGAAAATCCTTGAACCTGAAAACGCGGCGCCCGCCGCGTTTTTGTTTTCCTTGCGGAATTTCCGTTTTCCGCCTTACGCTTGATTCCGCCTTTCCGTTGCGGTGCTTGTTGCACTCCGCCGCAAAGTCATTCGGGCGTTAGCGTCACCGTCCGCTTTGCTCCGTATTGCCGTTGTTACTGCAATCTGCCCGCCCTTAGCCGCAGTCTTTCCCGCAAAGGCGGGCGGCTTGAATGCGGACTTAAATATGCTCTCGGTCCTCCGTTTCGGACTTGTCCTCTTCTTCCTCTCCGTCCTGCGTGCCGACAGGTTTTGGCAGCCTGACGCATGGCGGCGCCTGACGTATGCCCAAGGCGTTTCGCCGAGCGAACTCCACCACGAAATGGCATATCAGCCCCGTCACCAGCCCCGCAATTCCTCCCGCGAGCACCATATAAGGCAGATAGGCGGCGACGGATTCACCCACGACCCCCACCGCAACGGCAATCTGCATCGCGTTGTGTATCATACCTCCCGCCACCGACAGTCCCGTGACGGAAAAGGCGCGCGTGCGGGAGAGCAGCACCATAAGCGCATAAGCGGCGCACGCAGACGGGAGCGACCATATCAGCATCGAAATGTTGCCCGCAAACAGCGCCGCGAAAACGCATTTCAACACGAGCACGACACATCCCTCCCCCACTCCGACAAGCAGGAAGCAGGCGAG
This sequence comes from uncultured Eubacteriales bacterium, assembly GCA_900544575.1. Taxonomy (GTDB): domain Bacteria; phylum Bacillota; class Clostridia; order Christensenellales; family CAG-917; genus Limadaptatus; species Limadaptatus stercorigallinarum. The sequence continues at coordinate 48,546 of UQVO01000001.1, forward strand.
CAGAACCACGTTGCCGAGTCCGAGTTTCGCATAAGGCAGCGCGGGCACGACGGGCGGGATGAGATTCTCGACGAGGGAAACTATGAGCGCGAGCGCGAGGAAAAGCCCCGACAGCGCGATTTTCCGTGACACGTTTTTTTTCACGTTACCGCATCCACCTCCCCGACGCCGACTTCTATGACCACTCGGTTGGGCAGACACACAATCATACCGCCCTCCGAGGACACGGGAGAAGAATGCACGCAAAGCTGTTCGGAGCAGTCCGAACTCTCCACATACGCCTTGCCGTCCGATATGCGTATCACCATTTTGCCGTCGAGTATTCCGTACTCTCCGTCTTCCGCGAGCGAGAACGTATAGCGGAGTTCCCCCTCCACGTAAACACGGATTTCCTCTCCGCCGCCGCGGAAGGCAAACCAAACGGAAAGCGCCGCCGCGACAAGCACGACGGCAAGCAAAAGCGCGTCCCATTTTTTGAAAACGGTACGCAGGACGCCCTGTCCGCGCCGTGTTTGAGCCTTGTCGCCGCGATTTTTCATTTCAACTCACAAACTGCAAAACGCCGTGTTTATCTCTCGTTTTGTTCCAATCAAATCCGTTTTCGGCACTATACCGCGGTGAACGCGCGCCCGACGGCTTCCGTCGACAGGTCGGGAGTGACGAACACCGCCGCGATTTCGGGGAAGGATGCCGAAAGCTCCGCTATCCACTCCTTTCCGCGCTCCGCTCCCGCAACCATTACCGCCGTGGCAAGCGCGTCGCCCAGCGCTCCGTCGGAGCATATCACCGTGACGGACGCAAGCCCGCTGTCCGCGGGCGCACCCGTGAACGGGTCGATGATGTGGTGATAGCGCACGCCGTCGACTTCGTAATATCTCTCATAGTCGCCGCTGGTGCTTATGCACTCTCCGCTGCGGAGGGTCACCGTGCCGACATAGGACACGGAATAGGGGCGCGGCGCGCCTATGCCTATCGTGAAATCCCTTCCGACGCCGCCTATGTTGCCGCCCAGATTGACAAGCGTTTCGCCCGTCGCGGCAGTCAGCGCGGTTTCCACGGCGTAGCCTTTCGCTATGCCGCCGAGGTCGAGCTTTGCGCCGTCTTTGAGTTTTGTGACGGTGAGCGCGTCCTCGTCGAGAGCGAACGCTTCGTCAAACCCGACAAGTTCCTTCGCCGCGGCGATTTCTTCCTCGGAAGGCAGCCGTTCGGGGGGGGTGCCCGCCACGAATTCGCCGGGCGCGAATCCCCACAGTTCCACAAGCGGATACACGGACGGGTCGTACGCCCCGTCGGTGAGCAGGTATATCTCCCGCGCCTTGACGAGCAGCGTCATCGTGAGCGCGTCCACCGTCACACTCTCCCCCGCCGCAGCCGCGTTTATTCTGTAAATGTCGCTGCCCTCCACGGACGCGGAAAGCAGCATCTCCGCCTCTCTCATATCCTCCGCGGTCGCCGCTGCATAGCCGCGCTCCGTGCTTTCGATGTAAAGAGTGGTGCCGAACACATCGAAATACTCCCCCGCCGCCGCGTTGTCGCACGCAGTCAGCGAAAGGAGTATCAGTATTGCCGTCAGGGCGACGGCTGCCTTTTTTCCCGTGCGCATTCGTGTTAAGGAGTCATCTGGACTCCGCGGTGAAAATTATGCCGTAAGTGCCGGGGCCGCAGTGCGCGCCGATGACGGGGCCTACGGGCTGTGTGATTATCTCCGCGCCGCCCGCAAAAGGCTGTATGCGCGACTTGACCTCCTCGACGTACTCGTCGCAGTCCGCGCCGACGATGACGACGGGCGCGCCGTCCGTCGGACGGAACTTTTTCCCGAATTCGGACACGATAAAGCTCATCGCCTTTTTGAAGCCGCTCTGCTTGGTGAGCACGTCTATCTCGCCCTCTTTGTTGACGTAGAGGACGGGTTTGAGTTGAAGCACGTTGCCCATTTTCGCCTTGGCGGGAGAAAGCCTGCCGCCGCGTGCGAGATATTTGAGGTCGTCCACGACGAACAGCACCGCCACGTTCTGGACGAGCGTTTCCAGATAGTCGCAGGTCGCGTCGATGTCACCGCCGTTCGCGTTGAAGAATTTCGCCGCCATATAGACCATAAGCCCCGCGCCCATTGAGATGTTGAGGGTGTCGAACAGGCGGTATTTCACGTCGGGATATTTTGCTTTCAGTTCCGCTATCGCGACGTCGAGATAACTGAACGTGTTGGACATTTTGGAGGAAAACGCGACGTAAAGGATGTCTTCCCCCGCCTTGAAGTAAGGCTCGAAGATGTCTATGTACGTCTGGGGATTGAGCCCCGCGGTGCTCACGGCGGCACCCTTTCTCATACGGGCGAAAAAGTCTTTCAAATCGGTGTTTTCGCCGAGGTCGTAAAGTTTCTCCTCTCCGTCGATTGTGTAGGGCATCGGGATGACTTTCACGCCGAGTTCCTTTGCCGTGGTATACCAAAGTTCGCAATCAGTGTCGCAGAAAAAGACCGACATTTCACTCTCCGTTATCGGCGGGCAAACCGCCTTTTTTAGGCACGCGGGCGAAAATCCTCTCCGCGCCGCCTTTATTCTAATATATATGCGGCGTTATGTCAACGAAAGGCGGGTCCGACGCCCGCACGGTCATTTGCATTTAAGGAAAAAATCGTCGTCGATGTGCCACGTCCCGTCCGTGCTTTTCACGCCTATGCCGTGCGCGAATGCGAGTTCCAGCAGCGCGGCGCAGTCTATCAGCATCAGATTGCCGCGCTTTGCGGCAAACGACCTGGTGTCGCGGTGGAAATGGGAATTGGTGATGAGTATGCCCTTTGTCGCTCCCCACGCCGTCATTACGCCCAGAAATTCGCGCACGACTTTGACGGAAACGTACGCCCTCTCGTTGAGCTTGGTCTTGGACTGGAAAAACACAAGTTCCTTGAACCCCGCGGGGTCTTCGATGTAAAGTTTGCCGTCTATGCCGTTGTCGTCCGGCCCCGCCGTCAGCTCGTTGCGTTTGACCAGTCCGCCGTAGACGGCAAGCAGCAGTTTCATACTGAACTCTTCGAAAAACTCCCCTCCCGCTTCGCTTATCGCCTGCGTGAGCGCACGGCGGAGAGCGGCGAGATATTTGTCCTTCGTCAGCCTGCCCGCCTTGTAATCCTGAAACTTTTTGTCCGCGCCTTCGAGGATGTGTCCGAGCGGCGTATCGGGATATTTCGGAGCGCGGCTGGCGCGTTCTGCGGCGCGCTTTCTCTGCGCCCGTCTGCGCTGGGTGCGTGTGAGCGTTTTCTTTTCTTCCTCCTCAGGAACGGGCGGCGCGAGCCTGCCGTCCTCCGTCGTGCGCAGCGTCCCCGCGGCAAGCATTTCGTTGAGCACGACGCCCGTCAGGCTTTTGAGCCGCGTATTCAGCGACTCGCAGCTGCGGTCTTTCAGCTCTTCCGCCGTATAACCGTATCTCGTCAGCGACCGCTCTATGAGCAGTTTCCGCTCCGTGCCGTCCCTGTCGATGACGCCGTTTACCGCGCTCTCTATCTCTTGTTTTGTCGGAAAATCTCTTTTTGTCATAAAACACCTTTTTAATATCATATCACACTTTCCCCGAAAAACCGAACCGTTCCCGCCCGTTTTCTTCCGCGCAAGATGCGAAAAATAATAGGGATAAGGTTTTAATTGTCGTTTAATTAAATTAGAATAGGATAAGTATATAAAACGTACGGAGAAGACTATGGACAATTTCGACAACTTCTTCAACAAAGCGGGCGACGGCGGCTCCGAACGCACTCCCGTCTACCATACGCCCGACAGTACGGGCGGCGGCCCCAACAAAAAAATGACGACGGTCACGATTCTGTTCGTGGTCATCGCGGTGATTATGTGCATCGCGATAGTCGCGAACGTCATCGTGCTGGCAAGTATGAAAAGCCAGGTTTCGCAGGACTACGCCGACACTCTGACAAACGCCGTACGCGACCAATATCTCGCCGCGATAGAGGAATATCTTGACGGCAAGGAAATAACGGACGACGTGCTCGAACAGATAAAAGAGGACGTCATCAAGGCGCTCAACACTTCCGCGGCGGCGGTCGCGGGCACCGAAACCATCTTCTCCACCGCGCAGATAGTGGCAGTCGGAAAAAGCACCACATCCTACGGCACGGGCTTCCTCATCACGGCAACGGACGCGGACGGCAACAGCCAAAGATACGTCGTCACCAACGCCCACGTCGTGCTGGAAGTGCGCTCCTCTTCGAGCGGAAGCAGTTTCCCGTGGGGAGGCGGCTCTTCGACCACCTACTCTTTCGTGAACCGCTCGAACATCACCTGCTCGTTTATGGACGGAGCGTCAGGCTCTTATAGCCTGGAAGTGGTGGCGGTCGGCTCTTATTACGAAACGGAAAACGGACAGGTCGTGGACAGCGATTACAAGACCGAACCCGACCTTGCGATACTCCGCTTCACGGGCGACCAACCCGACGAAACGACTTATCCCTCTCTCAACATCGCGTCAGACGAAGCGGATTACGGCGATAACGTCGCAATCGTGGGCTATCCGGAAGGCGCCGGGCTCTCCGTCACTTCGGGGACGATTTCGAAGACCGCACACCAGCTTTCGAGCTGGGGATACGGCAGCTTCTATATGACCGACGCCGCCATCAACTCCGGCAATTCCGGCGGACCCATGGTCAACAACAAGGGCGAAGTCGTGGGCGTCGTGGAGTCCAAACTTTCCTCGACGGACGGGTCGACCAGCATTGAAAATATGGGCTATGCCGTCACGTCGATGACCCTCATAGAATTCCTTTCCTCGCAAGGGCTCACTCCCGTTACGGTCTAGGCTCTGCTCCCGTCCGAAACGGACGAAAACATACATCCCGTCACCCGACGGGGACAATTTGCAAAATGACGGAACGCGTGTTCCGTCATTTTGCAAATCAAGCGCCTTGCCGTGCGTCCGCGCCGCCCTCATCGGACGATGCCGCAGTATTTACGGCAAAATCCGTCCGCGCGGTCAGTCCAGCACGTCTTCCAGCTTGTGAAGCAGGGCCTTTTTGGTCTTTTTGACAAGATTCTGATTGCTTGCGGTGTATATCGCCGTTGCCGTGACGACGCCGAGCACCGCGCCTATCAACAATGAATTTTTCATAACAACCTCCTCGCACCTAGTATGCGCGGAGCAGAAAATTATATGTAAAAAGCGGCGTTTGCCGCCGCTTTAAGCTGCGAAATCACAACGCGCGCAATCGTCGCACGGCGTCACGCAACACCGTATACGCGCGCTCCGCGTCCTCCGCCGTGTTCGCACGTCCGAAAGAAAAGCGCACCGCGCCCTTTGCCTCCTCCGCCGTCAGCCCCAAAGCCAGCAGAGTGCGGCTCGGTTCGGATGAACCTGCCGAACACGCGCTGCCGTTGGACACGGCTATGCCCGCCAAATCCAGCGAAAACAACAGTTCCTCCCCCGTAATCCCGTCAAAGCGGAAATTGACTATCCCGGGAAGCGTGCGTTCGGCGTCCGTTGTACCGTTAAGGCGCGCGCCGTCTATGCCATTCAATACGCGCGCGGCAAAACCGTCTTTCAGCGCACGCACTCGCGCGCTCTCCTCCGTCATATGGGAGACAGCCGCTTTCAGAGCCGCCGCGGTGCCGACCGCTCCCGCCACGTCGGATGTGCCTCCCCTCTTTCTTCTCTCCTGTTCGCCGCCGGAATGCAACGCTTCCAACCGCACCCCGTTTCTGACATACAGCGCGCCGAAGCCTTTCGGACCTCCGAACTTGTGCGCGGACAGCGAAAGCATATCCGCCCCGAGCACATTCACGTCGACGGGGACCGCCCCCACCGCCTGCACGGCGTCCGTATGGAACAGCGCCCCGTAAGCGTGCGCGGTTTCGGCGAGCAGTCTCACGGGCTGCAAGGTGCCGAGTTCGTTGTTGGCGGTCATTACGCTGACCAACACGACGTCTTCCGCCATAGCGCCGTCAAGCGAAGACGGCGACACCGCCCCGTCCTTTCCGACGGGCAGATATTCGGCAGAGAAACCGAACCGCCGAAGCTGTTCGCAGCTCTCGTAAACGGCGGGGTGTTCAACGGCGGACGCGATGATGCGCCCCTTGCCGCGCGCGAACGCCGCGCCCTTCACCGCCCAGTTGTCCGACTCCGTGCCCCCCGACGTGAAATAAACTTCGTCCGCGGACGCACCTATGCATTCCGCAATGCAAGCGCGTGCGGAAGCCAGCGCCGCCGCGGCGTCGCGTCCGTAGGAGTGACGGGAATCGGCATTGCCGAACACGTCCGAAAGATAAGTCCGCATCGCTTCCCTCGCCTCGTCGCAGAGAGGCGTGGTGGCGGCGTTGTCGAGATATATGCGCTTCATATTCTGCGTTTGCATTCCGAAAAACATCCGACTTGCCGTGCAAAAATCCGAAAGAGAAAACGCGGAGCATTGCGCTCCGCTTCTTTCATTTTCTCGTCTGTCCGTCGCCCTCTATGACATACTTGACCGAAGTCAGCTCTTTGAGAGCGATGGGACCCCTGACGTGCAGTTTCTGCGTCGAGATGCCCATCTCCGCTCCGAGCCCGAATTCGAACCCGTCTGTAAAGCGCGTCGACGCGTTGAGATATACCGCCGCGGAGTCCACCCGCCTTGCGAAATAATCCAGCTTTTCACGGTCGCGCGAAAGTATCGCGTCGGAATGGTTGGTGCTGTGCGCGTTGATGAACGCGACCGCCTCTTCCACGCCGTCAACCAACATAACCGTGAGTTTATATGCCGAAAACTCCGTATAAAAGTCCTCATCGGTCGCAAGCGCGACATCGGGCAGCATATCTTTCACTTCCTGCGTGCCGAGCACTTCCACGCCGTTTTCTTTGAGAGCGGCATAGAGGCGGGGCAAAAATTCCGCCGCAATCCCGCGGTCGACAAGCACGTGTTCCAACGCGTTGCAGGTGGAAGGACGCTGAACTTTCGCGTTTATGATGACGGGTATCGCCTTGTCAAGGTCCGCCGTCTTTTCGACATAAGTGTGGCAGTTGCCGCCCGCGGACGCGATGACCGGCATAGTCGCATTGTCGAGCACGAACTTTTTCAGCCCCTCGCCGCCGCGCGGAATTATGACGTCGATGTATCCGTCCATACCGAGCATCGCTTTGCTCGCTTCGCGGGACGGGTCGTCGATGAAGCCGACGGCTCCCGCGTCGCATCCGACGGCGGAGATTGCTCCGCGCATAATTTCGTAAAGCACACGGTTAGAGTTCAGCGCGTCTTTTCCGCCGCGCAGCACCACCGCATTGCCGGATTTCAGACACAGCGCCGCCGCGTCGACGGTGACGTTCGGGCGCGCTTCGTAGATTATGCCGATGACGCCGAGAGGCATACGCACGCGTTTGAGGTCAAGCCCGTTGGGGAGAGTCCTCTCCTCGACGATTTCTCCCACCGGGTCGGGGAGCGCGGCGACCTGTTTCAGTCCCTCAATCATCGTCGCTATGCGCTTTTCGTTCAGGGTGAGCCTGTCGATGAAAGGCGCGGGTCTGCCGTTCTTTTCCGCTTCGCGCACGTCGAGAGCGTTGGCCTCTGCCAGACGAACAAGATTGCCTTTTTCCGTCAGCGCGTCCGCTATCGCGTCAAGCATACCGTTTTTCTGCTCCGACGTATAGCCCGACAGCGCATAAGACGCCTCTTTGGCGCGGCTGCAAATCTCCTTTACGTCAATCATCAGTCCTCTTCCTCGTCCTGTATGGTTATGACGGCATTGTGATATACGTTCTGCACGTCGTCGAGTTCTTCGAGTTTGTCAATCATTTTGAGCAGGGTTTCCTGCTGCTGGGGGTCGGGATTCGCTTCGTTTTCGGGAATCATATCTATCTCTGCGGAAAGAATCTTGACCCCGTTCTTTTCCAGCTCGTCGCGCACCGCACCGAAATCGGCGGGAGCGGTGAGCACTTCGTACACTTCGTCGTCGTCGGAGTTGATGTCTTCCGCGCCCGCTTCGAGCGCATACATCATCAGGTCGTCCTCGGAAATGTCGGATTTGGCGACGGCGATGACGCCTTTGCGCTTGAACATAAAGGACACGCAGCCCGTCGCGCCGAGCGAACCGCCGTACTTGTCGAAGAGGTGCCTGACGTCGCCCGCGGTGCGGTTCTTGTTGTCGGTGAGCGCCTGCACGATGAATGCCGTGCCGCCCACGCCGTAACCTTCGTAGGTCATCTCTTCGTAGTTTATGCTGCCCAGCTCGCCGCTCGCTTTCTTGATGCTGCGGGAGATGTTGTCGTTGGGCATATTGTTGGCTTTCGCCTTGGCGATGGCGTCGCGCAGTTTGCTGTTGGAGTTGGGGTCCGCACCGCCCTGCTTGACCGCGACGGCAATCTCACGTCCGATTTTGGTGAAGACGTTCGCGCGCGCCGCGTCGCTCTTTCCCTTTTTCTGTTGAATGTTATGCCATTTGCTGTGTCCGCTCATATAGCCTCCGTTAATGCCCGTTTCCGAGCGAAAATGTCAGATACATCGCGACGGCGCAAGCCACCGCCACGTTCAAAGATTCCATACCGCCCGCCATCGGGAGCGACCTGATTTCCCGCGCCGCGCCGCGAAGTGCCGCGCGCACGCCGTGCGCCTCGCTGCCCGCAACGTAAAGGCAGGGAGTGGGAAGCGGCGAGCCCGTAAGGCTGCGCCCGCCCATATCGAGGACCGCGGAAGCCGTGCCCGCCGCGAGTGCCTTTGCCTGCTCTTCCGTGACGTCGTACGTCCTCACGCGGAAGATGCCGCCCATACTCGCGCGCACGGTCTTGGGCGCGTACGCGTCGGCGCAGTCCAGAAGATAGACGTCGCCGAAGCCCGTAGCCGCCGCGGTGCGCAGTATTGTCCCGAGGTTTCCCGGGTCGGACACTCCGTCCAGCAGCAGCGCGTCGCCCTGCGGGGCGGCGAACTCCCTGCGCGGCAGCTCCGCCGCCGCGGCAAGCCCGTAAGGGGTGACCGTGTCCGAAACGCTCTTCATCACCTCGTCCGCAACGACGTAAACTTTGACCCCGCTGCCGCCGAAACGCTCTTCCGCCTCCTCCGCCCTTTCGGGAGTGGCGAGCACGAAACGCAGCGCCTGCCCGGACGGAATATCCCTGACGATATTTCCGCCTTCGACGGGGAAAAGCCCTTCCCTTTCGCGGAATTTCTTTTCCGCAAGCGAACGGAAGAGCCTGACCGTACGGTTCTGCGTCGAAGTGATGACGTCCATATAATCTGCAAAAAGAGGCGCAAGCCTGCGCCTCATTGTTTTACGCGAGCTTCGCTTTTGCCTGGTCGCACAGAGCGGAGAACGCTTTGGGGTCGGACACCGCAATGTCCGCCAGCACCTTGCGGTTGAGCTCGATGCCCGCAAGTTTGAGCCCGTGCATGAACTTGGAGTAGCTGAGGTCATTAAGACGCGCCGCTGCGTTGATACGCGCTATCCAGAGTTTTCTGAAATCACGCTTCTTCTGCTTTCTGCCGACATAGGCATAATAGCCGCTGCGCATGACCTGCTGTTTGGCTACACGGTAAAGACGGCTCTTGCCGCCGTAGTAGCCCTTGGCTTGCTTCATTATTTTTCTGCGCTTTTTGACTGCGCTTACAGCTCTCTTTATTCTCATAACGTGGTCTCCTTATTGATAGGGCAGCAATTTTTTGAGTTCGGCCTCTTTGGTCTTGTCAATGTACTGGTCCTGCCTCAAAGAACGCTTTCTTTTGGTGGTCTTCTTGGTCAGAATATGGTCGTGACCGCTGTGGTCGCACTTATAGTGACCGTTCGCGCTCTTTCTGAAACGCTTTTTTGCTCCGCTGTGGGTTTTCTGCTTTGGCATAAGAGCCTCCTGTTTGATTATTTTGCCTGCCGCGGAACGGAGTCCCGCGCGTAAATTTGACTATTTTTTGTTCTGCGGTGCAAGAATGGTGTAAATCATTCTGCCTTCCTGCACGGGCGCCTTCTCGACGACCGCGCCCTCTCCCACCATCTCGATGTAATCCTTGATGATGCCGACGGCTATCTCCGGATGCGCCTGCTGCCTGCCTTTCAGACGGATGGACGCCTTGACCTTGTTGCCCTCCGAAATGAACTTCGCCGTCTGGGCGGCGAGCCTCTTGGTGTCCCCCACGTCTATCGTCGCGGAAAGGCGCATCTCTTTGAGCTCCACAATGCGCTGGTTCTTGCGCTGTTCCTTCTCCCTCTTCTGCTGGTCGTAACGGTATTTGCCGTAATCCATCAGCTTGCAGGTGGCGGGAGTGACGTCGGGCGGCGACACTTTGCAGATGTCCAGCCCCTTCTCCTCGGCTATCCTCCGCGCCTCGGAAATCGGGATTATGCCGTACTGCGTGCCGTCCTCGCCGATGAGCCTGACCTCGCGGTCGCGTATCCTCTCGTTGATGATTAACTCTTTCAAAAGAGCCCTCCGAATGAAAAATGTCGGCAGACAAAAGTCTCCGACACCTCACGCCCCATAGGGGAAAATCTTCGAGTGACAACCACTTGACTTCGTCGGTGGTGAAAGGAAACCTTTGCTTGCGATGAAAAATATACCATCCCTCCGCCCGCCTGTCAAGCGTTTGACGCCACGTCATTTTCTGTCTTTACAGCTTAAATTCAACAACATTCTCGTCCTCTTCCGCTTGTGCTACGCCTTCCTCCGCCAGCAGGCTGAACGAAATGACACACATCAGTAGTGCTATGCAAACCAAAAGTGCAATTTGTATCGCTTTTGTGCTTAATTTCATTTCTTTTAATCATAATTGTTTCCTCCCTTGTCGTTTATCAATTTAATCCGGACTTTTTACGTTGGCAGGAGCGCTGTATTCAAATTGTGCACAATACAGCTGTCCGTCAATTTCTATGCCCTTCGTCACAAAAATTAATTGCACGACAGGCGGCACCTGCTCATGGCTTGTACCGGCAAAATACTTCGTTTCAAAAGAGTAATAATACAAATCTGCCTCTGCCATCTGTTCTTCACTCGGAGAAAGGTCAATGTCTGCATTCATAAAACCAATGAATTCCATTGATTTTATAGGCATGCTTCCCAATGTGCCGCTGAATCCGAGTTCCTCCCGACTTAAAGTGATTGTTTCACCAAAGCTTTTCATCCAACTTTTTCCTTGCAGAAAAAGCGCGTTCCACTTTTCATTCGGAAAGTCACCGTCGTTGTAGTTGATTAGATAATCGTATCCTCTTAAATCGTCGGTGCCGCTTTCGTCATCCCACCTTATATACATTGCATCCCACTTTTCGTACTCTTCGTCCCATTCGAATAGCGATGTATAGCTGTAAGTATATTCAGTAAGATAGCGCCATCCGTTAAATCGCTCGAAGTCGGAAATTTCATTCGTCTTACCCTCCTCATCGCACGCGGCAAGCGAGAACGCACACGCGGAAAGTGCGAGCACAAGCACAAGCAATATTGCAAATTTTCTTTTCATAATTCACCTCCTTGAATTTCGATTGATTTGGTCTGTTTTCAATTTCTGCATCGGATATCACCTCCCCGTACTGCCGCAGAAGCGGACACTTTTAACACGCGGAGAACATAACGGCAATGCGCTCCCGTCGTTGCACACGAAAGAAGCGTCTTCCCCGAAAAATTTCAAAAACCCTTAAACTCGCGGCGGAACTCCCCGCAAACACCGCCGACAATATTATATTAACACGCTGTTATGAAAGTTGCAAGATAAAAATTTTGTAATATTTTTTATATTTTGGAAAAATTCTCGAATTTTGCAAATTGCTTTGCGTTTTGCGGAGTTCCGAGCATATGCCGACACGTCCCGACGCGCGGCGGCGGCACATCCGCCGTCGTCCGCCCGACTGCCGTTGCGCGACACGCTTATTCGAGTCTGACCGGGCTCGCTTTCCGCAAAACAGACAAAAAGGCGGTTTTCGCCGCCTTTTTGAACAGTTAAAGAACCTTTTGCGTCAGATTTTCCATTCGCGTTTCTCGCCGCGCGTGACGGTGCTCGTGTAGTCGGGGTTGTCTTCCAGCGACTGCGCGACTGCGTCGTAGTCGATGTAGTAGTCCGTCATATAATTGTCCAGCACGTCACGGACGTAGACCGGGGTTATTTCGAAAGAGCCGTCCCCTTTGACCGTGAACAGCGTGCCGCCGCGGTTGTCGCCGTAATTGTCCACACGGCTGAAATCAATGCCCTTCCAGTTTTTGACGCTGTAATCGATGAGCACACCGTTCTGGGTCTGGGTCGTGCGGTAGCTGTGCGAATAGCCCGAATGCTGTCCGAACGTCAGCCTTATGCCCTGATAGTCCACGGAAAAATCGTTGTCGTGGTGATGGCACATAAATATCGCCTTCGTGCTGCCCAGCTCTTTCGCCACACTGAAAATCTGCTCGCTTTCGGGCATATCGCCGTAGCTTCCCGTATAGTCGCCGTGCAGCCACGTTCCGTAGTGGTATGCCGCGGTGGGTTCGCCGTCATTCCACGCCTCGTCCCAGGCGGTCTTGAATTCGGGAATACCGACGTGATTGAATATGACGGAGGGCACAACGCTGTCCGCGCTTCTGTCCTCGCCGTATTCCGCGTCCGAAAGAGCGTTGATTGTATCGCGGTACCAGCTCACCTGAGCGGCGGTGGGCACGGGAGTGTACTCCCTTTCCGCCTCGTCGTAAACGCAGTCAAACAGACACATCGTGTAGCGGAGCGCACCGCTCTTTTCGCGCACGTTTACGAACGAGTTGCCCGCGCCGTCGGCGCATTTTCCGTCGCTGCTTATAAGGCAATACTCATACTGCGCCATACGCTCGATGAGCAGTTCCTTGCTGCACTGCCCCACCGTGTCGTCCGCGGTCGCGCTCGCGCTGTCCCACTGTCCGTCGCAGTCGTGGTTTCCGAATGTGAATATCCACGGGATTTGCAGACGCTCGAAAATCTCGGCGTACCTGACAAAATAAGGCACTTGGGACACAAGCGGCATATCCACCATCGCCAGGTCGCCGTTGATGACGACGAAGTCGGGGGCGGTCGCCGACACGAAGTCCTCTATGAACCGATACGTCTTGTCGTTGCCGGGGCTTCCCACCACTTTGTATTTTTCGTAATAGTCCACCTGCGGGTCGGAGAGCACCATTACGTTCAGGTCCCTGCCGTCGGCGACATACAGGGTGGCGTAGCCGTCTTCCGATTCGGACGCTTTGACAAACGTGACCGCCGCGCCCTCCGTCTTGTCGCACGCGGCGAACGCCGCGGCAAGCGACACGCACATCACAAGCACGAAAAACAGTGCGGTCAATTTCCCGAATTTTTTCATAATTCCCCCTTGCAGCGCAGAATATGCACCTATGATAAATAATGCTACCACACCGTTTTTCACTTTTCAAGAGGGTTCGGACTCTTTGCGTACAATACAAGACGCGCCGCATTGCGCGGCGCGTCTTCTGTCCGTTTTACGCAAACGGCGTCAGCTTATGATGAAAGAGAACGAATGCACTTTGTACGGCTTTATCTTGTACTGTTTCTTCACGCACGCAAGGGCGGGAACGTCGCCGCCGACGCCGCGCTGCGCGCCGTCTATGAAAACGTAGACGCCTTCGTCATCGTTTTTGACCAGCTCGTGCAGGTGCGTGGCGCGTTCCAACGCTTCCATCGAATAGTTGTGGCAGGAGAACTCGAAAGGCTTGTCCGCCGCTCCGAAACGCACCCCCGCGTCGCCGCCCACTCTGAGCCAACGCGCGTCGCAATGGTTGCCGTTTTCCTGCGGAACGAGATAGTCGTGCTGGAAGTCCTCCACCCTGCCCGAATACACGCCGAGCTTTGCGGAGGTCTTTCTGTCGCAGTAGTTCTCGTGAGGTCCTCTCGCGAAGAATTCCATATCCGCGGACGCGTCGAGTTTCATATCGAAACCGAAGCGCGGCAGACCGAAGAACGCGTTCATACAGGTCATCGTGATTTTGAGCCCTTTGTCCGTCGCCTCGTATTTTGTGCGCAGGCTGAGCATCTTGGGCATATGCCAGTCTATCTCAACCTTCTTGTCCGTGACTATGCAGTTTGACTTGACGATGCCCTGCGACGCCTTCTTGAAGAAGTACTTTCCGAAGATTGCCTGCACGAAAGGCGGAAGCTGCGGCGACTTGTCGTTGTCTATGGGCGCGCGCCAGAAATTGGGTTTTATCGGGTCGATTATCTTCTCGGAACCGTTGATTTGGAGAGAAGAGATGTAGCCGCTGTCCCCGTCCACCTTTGCGACGACGCTGCCGCAGTCGATGATTATGTCGTTTCCTTCACGGCTGACGGGCTTGCCGTCGGCGACATTCGCCGCCGCGGGTCTGAAACCGCCGAGTTCCAGCTGCTCTTCCGCAATGACCGTCCCCGCAGCTATGCCGCGCTCGTCGCGGTCCTGCAAGGCGTACACGTTGAGCACGCACTCATCGGAGTTTGCGGGAAGGGCGAAAGGTATGTCCGCATATCCCGTCTTTCCGGGCATCACCGAAGGCATCGCCACGGTCGCTTCTTCCACCGCTCTGCCGTCCTTCAACAGCTCGACTCTGAGGGTGTAACGGGAGATGTCCGTGAACAGATATTCGTTGGTGACCGCTATCTTCCCGTCCGCAAGCGCAAACTGTATCTGCTGATAGACCTTCTTCACCTCGAAGAGGGCGGGGTTGGGAGAACGGTCCGCACGCACTATGCCGTTGAAAGCGAACGTGCCGTCGTTGGGTTCGTCGCCCCAGTCGCCGCCGTACGTCCATTCCACCGTGCCGTCGGACTGCACTCTCTTGATGGACTGGTCGGCAAAGTCCCATATGTAGCCGCCGCACAGTCTGTCATAGCGTTTGAAATCCGCCCAGTAGTCGGCGAAATTGCCGAGGCTGTTGCCCATACAATGGGCGTATTCGCACTGGATGAAAGGTTTGTCGCGGTACATATAGGGCATCAGCAGATGTCCGAACGGCGCCCACATCGCGGTGCTGTGGATGTGGGGAAGATTTTTGCCTATCTCCTTCATCTGCCCCTGCTGGGTGTACATCTCGCTCATTATGTCCGTCACGGTGAGCCACGCGTCGCACTCGTAATGCACGGGACGGGTCTTGTCCAGCGCGTTCGCCACGCTCTTCATATCGTGGAACGCCTTTCCGCCGCCGCCCGATTCGTTGCCGAGCGACCAGAACAGTATGCACGCGTGGTTGCGGAAAGTGCGCACCATATTCTCCATCCTGCGGCAGCAGCGTTTGACCCATATGGGATTGCTGCGCGGAATCGACACCGCAAGTCCGTGCGTTTCGAGGTTGTTCTCGCACATCACCATTATGCCGTAACGGTCGCAGAGGTCGTAGAATGCGCGGGAGTTGGGATAATGGCTGGTGCGCACGCTGTTGATGTTGTTGTTGCGCAGCAGAATGAGGTCCTTCTCAATGAGCTCCGCAGGCACCGCGTGACCGTATTCGGGATGGAACTCGTGACGGTTTACCCCGCGGATTTTGAGCTTCTTGCCGTTGAGGAGAATGACGGGGTCTTCCTTGCCGCGCTTGGGCAGGATTTTCACCTCGCGGAAGCCGAATTTCAGGCTGCGCCTGTCAATCTCCTTGCCGTCCGCGTCATACAGAACGACCGTGAGCGTATAGAGATACGGGTCTTCCGAGCTCCACAGCTTCGGCGCGTCCACGACGCTTTCGAACTTGACCACGCTCCTGCCCTTTTCGGCAATGTCGGGCAATGCGAGCGTCCCTTCCGCAGCGGGGTTTCCGTCCGCGTCGGCAAGCACGACGGAAAGTCTGCCGCCCGAAAGCCCCGCGCGGCGCGCGTCCGCCTGTATGCCCGCCTTGAATTTCGCACAAGAGAAATCCGCGGAGAAAGAAGCGCGGGCGTAGATGTCCGCTATTCTGACCTCGGGCACGAAAATGAGCATTACGTCGCGGAATATGCCCGAAATGCGCCACATATCCTGGTCTTCGAGATAGCTGCCCGTGGTGTAGCGGTAGACGATAATCTTGATTTCGTTCCTGCCCTCTTTCACGAGGTCGGTTATGTCGTATTCCTGATAGTCGAAGCTGGACTCCGAATACCCCGCGAAAACGCCGTTGACATAAACTTCCGCGCCGCTGTTGGCACAGAATTCGACGTGCACCCTGCCCTCGACCGCGCCGAGCTCGAACTCGCGCATATAGACGCCGCAGGAATTGTCCGTGTCGTCTATGAGGGGCATTTTGAAGGGAGAAGTGCTGATGGGATAAGGATAGCGCGTGTTGGTGTAGATGGGCTTGCCGTACCCTTTCAGCTGCCAGTTGGAAGGCACTTCAATCTTGTCCCACGACGAGGGCGAAGCGTCCAGCAGAGTGACGGAAGGATAATATTTGAAATTCCATTCCCCGCTCAGGCACATCGTACGCGCCTTGCCGTCCGCGCCGAGAGGATAACCAGCCCCGTGTTTGGTGAGCGCATTCACTGCAAATATTTCGCGGTTGTTGTGGTAGTTCATTGTGTTCTCTCCTGTTCGTTTTCTTTCGCGCGTCCCTTTGAACGCGGTGTCGCGCGCCCGCGGAAGCGGACGACGCGGATGTTATTCCTCCGGGATGTAAAGTATGCGGCGGCAGTTGGGGCACTCCGCATAATCACCGGGATTTTTGAGTTTGCTGCGCGTTGCGCCCGACACTTCCATAAAGCACCTTCCGCAAGTGCCGGACTCCGGCTTGTACGCCACGAACGCGGGGGTCTTTTTCGCCGCACGCAGGGACATATACGCTTCCATAAACTCCGTCGGCACTTTGCCTTTCAGCGCAGCGAGTTTTGTCTGCAATTCCTTGACTTTCGGCTGTATTGCGGCGGCGGCGGCGTTGTAAGCCGCGTACGCTTCCTTGTATGCGTCCGACGCTTTTTTGCCGACTTCCCACGTCTTTTTGTACTCCGCGCCGATGGAATCGATGCGTTCGCCGTCCTTTGCCGCGTCCCTTTCGAGTGCCGCTATTTCGTCGCTTATCGCGCCAATCTGGCGGATGTAATAATCCGCTTCGTTGACGTCCGCGACTCCGTCGAGAATGCCGTCGAACTCGTCGAGTTTCGCTTTCAGCTCTTCCGCGCGCGCGGACAATTTATTGTAATTGGAGAGCAGCTCCGCCGCTTCGTGCGAAAGTTTGCCCACCGTTTCCGTCGCGGATTCCAGCTTGGATTTCGCCGCGACGTATACGGCGCGCTCCTTGCTTTTCGAAAACTCGTTTTCGAGCGCGAGCAGCTCGCGGTCGATGTTCTGATACTCCAATATCGTGTCGAATTTCATAGTTCCTCCAATGTTTTATAGGGACACTCGCTCCGCGCCGACAGAACTTTCAAGTCGCAAAAAGCGGACTTTATCATCCCGTTCAGCACGTCGCAGCATACGATTTCGCTGTAATAGTGGGAAAATTCCACAATCGGAAATCCCCTTTCCGCCGCCTCCGTAAAGACGTGGTGCTTCACCTCGCCCGTCACAAGCGCGTCCGCACCCGCGAGGGCTTCGGCAAGTTCGTCCTCTCCGCCGCCCGCGCCCGAAACGACGTATATCCTCTCCGCCCGCGCGTCGGGCGAACTCACCTTCACGGTCGGGTCGCCGAGTGCCGCGGACACCTTTTTCGCAAGCGCCGCAGCCGTTGTGCCGTCAATGTCCGCAAAGCAGCCGCACCCTGCGTCGGACGCGTTTCTCCCTCCGAACAGCGCGGCAAGGGTGCGGTTGAGCCCCTTTTCCGCCTTGTCCAGGTTGGTGTGCGCCGAATACACCGCGATGCCGTTCGAGAACAGAAATTCCGCCGTTTTCCCTTTCGTCGTATCCGCCGTGAGCCTGCCCACGGGACGGAATATGAAAGGATGATGCGTCACGACGAGATTGCAGCCCGCGGCTTTCGCCTGCTTCGCAACGTCGAGCGTGCAGTCGAGACAGGTCAACACCCCCGTGCACTCCCTTTCCGCGTCGCCCAGCATCAACCCGACATTGTCCCACTCTTCCGCACTCTCGCGCGGAGCGTAACTCTCTATGACGGCGGCGATATCCTTGATTTTCATTCCGCACACTCCTTCAACGCCTCTTCGAGCAGCCTCTTTCTTTCCGCGAGCGAAGCCGCACCCGGATTGCCCGCAAGCAGTCCGTTTATCTGCGCGAGCTCCGCCGCCGCTCTTGCGCGGAACTCTCCGTCCGTCGCAAAGAATTTGCCGAACGCAAGCTGCAAAGCGTCAAACTTTTCCTCTCCGCCTTCCCGCGTTGCGATGACGGTGTAATCCTTGCCCGCGCATCCGACACTCCCGTCGTGCACGACGGTGTGCCCCATTCGCTGCAACTGCTCTCTCACGCGCTCCGCGTGGGTGTTGGGCGACAGTACGAAGCGCCCGAACCTCTTGCCCTGCTCCCGCGCACGTTCGAGTATGCGGGCAATCAGGTCGCCGCCCATTCCTGCAATGACCACGACGTCGGCTTCCCCGTCGGCAATCGGGTCCAGCCCGTCCCCGACGCGGGTCGGCACTTCGTCCGCAAGTCCGAGTTCCTCGGCAAGGCGCTCCGCCTTTTTCAGGCTGGGCGCGCTGATATCCGTCGCTATCGCCCGCGCCGCTCTGCCCGTCTGCACAAGCCAGCACGCGAGTTTTCCGTGGTCGCTGCCCACGTCGCAGACGGTGTCCGCGCCCTCGGCAAGCCGCGCTATTTCGGTGAGCCTTTCGTCAAGCCTGATGGGCATCAGTCGAAATCCTTCAACTTTTTGAGGCGGTTGGGATGGCGCAGTTTCCTGAGCGCCTTCGCCTCAATCTGCCTGATGCGTTCACGCGTGACGTTGAATTCCTTGCCGACCTCTTCGAGAGTGCGGGGATGGCTGTCGTCCAGACCGTATCTCAGGCGCAGCACCTTTTCCTCGCGGGGAGTGAGCGTGTTGAGCACCTGCACGAGCTGTTCTTTGAGCATATTGCTCTCCGCCACGTCGGAAGGAGAAAGTGCGGTGTTGTCCTCGATGAAATCGCCGAGATGGCTGTCTTCTTCCTCGCCGATGGGCGTTTCGAGGGAAACGGGGTCCTGCGCGATTTTCTGTATCTCACGCACGCGTTCCACGCTGCATCCGAGGTGTTCGGCAATCTCTTCGGGGGTAGGTTCGCGTCCCAGCTTCTGCAAAAGCTGTCTTGTCGCACGCACCTGTTTGTTGATGGTTTCCACCATATGCACGGGAATGCGGATGGTGCGTGCCTGGTCCGCTATGGCGCGGGTGATTGCCTGCCTAATCCACCACGTCGCATAGGTGGAAAACTTGAAGCCTTTGGTGTAGTCGAACTTCTCCACCGCTTTCATAAGGCCGAGGTTGCCCTCCTGGATGAGGTCGAGAAACTGCATTCCACGTCCCACATAGCGCTTGGCGATGGAAACGACGAGGCGCAGGTTCGCCTCGGAAAGAGTGCGTTTCGCTTCCGCGTCGCCCTGCTCCATACGTTTTGCCAGCTCCACCTCTTCCTCGGCAGACAGAAGGGGCACTTTGCCTATATCTTTGAGGTACATCTTGACGGAGTCGTCGAAATTGCCCTCGATGATGGTGTCGATGTCGTCTTCCTTTGAAGAAACGACGTTGATATTCTCGGCGGCGAGCGCCTTGAACACGCCTTCGAGGTCCTCCGCGCTTGCGCCGAGGTGTTCGAGGCGAGCCATAATGTCCTCTTCGGAAATGCTGCCCTGAGCGCGTCCCGCTTCGATTATCTTGTCGGTTTCCTGTTTCAACAGTTGCTCTCTGTCCATTTTTCCTCCTGAATCAGAACTTTTCCTTTACGTTTTTCGATTTCAGCTTGCGCTGCAACTTCTGTATCTCCGCGAGCACGGCGTGCTTGTCTTCCGTCTCCGCCGCCTCTTTGTATTTCGCTTTCAGCTCCTCTATCCGCCCCGATATGTAACCGTCCGCAATCACGGCAAGGCAGTCCGTATAATAGGCGCGCTCGCGCGCGTCGGACGCAAAGCCGAGTTCCGCGCCCAGCACCCTGCCTCTCTCCTCGCCGCCGTCGTCGCCGTCGAAAAGCCCGCCCGCCACGATTTTCCCCGCAGGCTGCGCCGCCGCAAAACGGAGAATTTCGGCGTGTTCGGCGCACGGCATCCATTCCTCCGCGACGTCGGACGCGGATGCGTACGACGCGTTGTTCAGAATGCGGTTGAGCACGAAACGCGCCGCCCTGAACACCTTGCCGCCGTCGTCTTTTGCTGCGGTTTCGCTCCTTTCGCGCTGCGCGGGCGCCTTCCTCGCACCCGCCAGCTGTTCCGTCAGCGTAGCGACGGAAACGCCGCTTTTTTCGGACACAATGCCGAGATAAACCTCGCGTTCTGCCGCGCTCTGCACTTCCGCGAGCACTTTGAGCGCCGCCGTGACGTACTTCGCCCTGCCGTTTGCCGAACGCAGGTCGTAAGCGTCGGCGCACAGTTTGAGTTTGTATTCCATTACGGGCAGAGCCTCTTCCAGCCTCTTGCGGAAACCGTCCGCCCCTTCCTTCTTGACGGTGTCGTCGGGGTCAAGCCCTTCCGCAAGCGAAACCACCCTGACTTCCAGCCCTTCGGCAATCAGCGGTTCGACGTTGCGCACCGCGGCTTTGCGCCCCGCCGCGTCGCCGTCGTAACAGACGTACACCGTATCCGTCAGCCTCTTTATTTCCCTCGCCTGCTGCGGGGTGAGCGCGGTGCCCATCCCCGCCACGGCGTTGAGAAAACCCGCCGCCGCAAGCGAAATCACGTCCATATACCCCTCGACCAGAATCAGATTGCGGAAGCCGTTCCCCCTCCTCTTTTCCTTTTTGACGAAGTTGATGCCGTATACGCATCTGCTCTTGTCGAAAAGTTCGGTGTTGGTCGAGTTCTTGTATTTTGCCACGTCCTGCTCTCCGCGGTATATCCTGCCGCCGAACGCAATGACGTCCCCCATACCGTTCATTATGGGCACGATGACCCGTCCCGCAAACGCGTCCGACATCCTCTCGCCCGACACCAGCCCGACCGCGCGCAGATTTTCGGCGGAATAGCCCTTTCTGCGCATATAACCCGGCATCTCGTCGTAACCGAGCGAAAGCCCCAGCCCGAAACGCGTGCAGATTTCCTGCGTCAGCCCGCGGGAAGCGAGATACTCTCTCGCCTCGGCGCCCGCCTCCTTTTTGACAAGGTTGGCGTGATAATAGCGCGCGGCGTCCTTCATCAGGGATTTGAGCACTTCCTGCCTGTCCTTTTTCTTCTTGTAATCGCCGTCGCCGCGGTACTCCGGCAGCTCCATACCCGCACGCTCGGCAAGCAGCTTCACCGCGTCGACGTATCCGACCGACTCCATCTCCATAACGAACGTAATTACGTCGCCGCTCGCTCCGCAGCCGAAGCAATGGTAATACTGTCCGTCGGTATTGACGCACATCGAGGGAGTTTTTTCGTTGTGGAAAGGACAGCAGCAAAAATATTTGTTCCCCTTTTTGACCAAAGGAACATACTGCGAGATTACGCTCACGATGTCGCATTTATATTTCAGTTCTTCCAAGAATCTGTCGGGAAAACCTGCCACCCTTACGTCCTTTGCATAGGCCGCCGTCTACGCGCGCCCGCGCATTTTGTATGCGTGCTGTATTATTATTCGTAACGTCTTGCTCTTTTTCCTAAAAAATGCGGCGAAAATTTTTCGGTCCGCACTTTCAAGAAAAAACGGAGCCTGCGCTCCGTCCGTTGCCGTATGCCCCCCGCTCCGCCGCGTCATTTTTCGGCGAAAGTCTTGATTATCGAAAACATCTCCGGCGATATGACGTGCTCTATTCTGCACGCGTCGTTTTCCGCGAGCTCGCGCGGCGCACCGAGCTTCATAAGCGCCGCCGTGAGCACGCTGTGACGCTCGTAAACGGAGGACGCCTTTTTCAACCCCTCTTCCGTAAACTCGATGTCACCCGTGAGGTGCGAAATCTCGATATACCCTTTCTTTTGCAGCAGATTGACCCCGCGCGACACGCTGGACTTGGCATATCCCAGCTCTTCCACGACGTCGATGGAGCGCACCGCCCCTCTGCGCCGTTTGAGCAGATATATTGTTTCGAGATACATTTCTTCGGATTCGTGCGTTCTCATATCTCCTCCGATGCGGATGCGTACGGGATGATTTGATTATAAGCGCAATCGCGCCGGCGTGTAAAGGGGTTTGTTATATAAGGCTAACTTGATTTTTTCTTCCCGCCACAAGATAGCAGACAGGCGTGAGAGAAATCTTTTCGGTCACGCAAAACCCCGCGCCTTCGAGTATGCGCGCCGCGGCGTCGGCGTCGTATGCCGCAAAGGCTTCGGGTTCGAGCTCGCCGTACTTTGTCTTGTCAACGTCGGACAGAATATAAATCCCGCCCCCGCGCAGCACCCTGTATGCCTCCGCCACCGCCTTTTCGGGATAGGGATAATGGTGAAAACTCATTATGCAGGTCACCGCGCCGAAAGTGCCGTCGGGATAAGGCAAAGCGTCCGCGCCGCCTTCGGTCAGCACGGCGCGGGGCACGCCCGTGAGTTTTTCCGCCGCCTTTTCAAGCATTTTCGGGGAAATGTCCAGCCCGCAAAATTCCGCGTCGTGTTCTTTTGCCAGACGGGAAATCAGATAGCCCGACCCGCAGCCCACGTCCAGCAGCGCCCCGAACTTCTCCCCTTTCAGGCGCTCCGCGGCGGCGTCGCAGGCGAGTTTGGGCAGCACGGAATAATAAGTGCCGTCGCTTGCGGCATACATTTCCGCCATTTCGTCGAAATGCTCTTTGGACAGCCTGACGTAATCCTTCAAATCATCTGCCTCCGAATATACCGAAAAGTTTCTTCCTCTCGTACGGTTCGCTCTTGTACGCCATAACGCGATAGCCCAACTCGGAAATCGCTTTCACGATTTCCTTTTCGTCCGCGCCGTCCTCCGCCACGACTTCCGTGACGTTCCGTGCGGCGGAGGATTTCACCCTGACCACGCCGTTCACCTTGCGCACCGCGTCGTTCACGTGCGTTTCGCACATCCCGCAACGCATACCGTCCACGCCTATGACCATCTTTTTCATACCGGACCTCCCGCGCCCCGTTATTTTCCCGCAAAACCGTGCGCGTATGCGCGCTTTGCGGAAAGAGCGCAGTTCGCTTATGCGAACACGTCTTATTTTATCCTTTCTCTTCCCGTTTGTCAATGCCCGTGCGGTCACTCTGCTCCGCCGGCGTCCGCAGACGCGGCGCGACGCGGCGTCCGCCCTTAACCGCAAATTATAATCGCAAAAACCGCATTTTGTATGCAAAAACGGCGCAATAAACGCCGTTTTCCGTCAAAAATTAAAGTTCTATGCGGCTGGACAGCGCACGGGAAAGAGTGCCCTCGTCCGCATATTCTATGACGCTGCCCTCCGGCAGACCGCGCGCAATGCGCGTCACCTTTATTCCGAGCGGTTTGATGAGCCGCGCGATATACATAGCCGTCGCTTCCCCTTCGATGTCGGGGTTTGTGGCGAGGATGACCTCTTCCACTCCGTCAAGACGGGCGAGCAGTTCTTTGATGCGTATGTCTTCGGGGCCCACTCTGTCCAAAGGCGAAATCACGCCGTGCAGAACGTGATACACCCCCTCGTATCCTTTGACCTTTTCGAGCGCCGACACGTCCTTCGGCTCCTTGACGACGCAGATAGTCGTAGGCTTGCGCGTGGCACAGATGTCGCAGATTTCGTGCTCCGTGAAATTGCCGCATATTTTGCAGAAATGCACGTTTTCACGCACGTTCTTTATGGCCTCCACAAGCGCATTCACGTCTTCTTCGGGAGCTTCCATAAGCGCGTATGCATAGCGCGCCGCCGTCTTTTCGCCGACGGACGGCAGTTTGCCGAGTTCCGCCACGAGTCTGGCAATCGGTTCGATGTATTTCATATCCGACAGGTTTTCCGCATTCTAACGCGGTAAAATCCGCAGACTGCTGTCTGCGGACACTCCGACGCCGCAAAGCCGCGCGGCGCCGCGCTTCGCTTTGATGTCAGAACAGTCCCCCGCCGAGAGGTCCCATAAGCTCCTGCGACTTTGCGTCCGCCTGCTCCATAGCGTCGTTGAGCGCGGCGAGCACGAGGTCTTCGAGCATCTCCACGTCGTCGGGGTCCACCGCTTCGGGTTTTATGGACACGGACACGGGGGTCTTGTTCCCTTTCAGGGTGACTTCCACCATTCCGCCGCCCGCTTTGCCGACCACTTCCGCTTCCGAAAGTTCCGCCTGCGCTTCCTGCAATTTCTTCTGCATCATCTGCGCCTGCTTCATAATTTGCTGCATATTACCGCCGTAACCGCCGTAACCCATTGCTGCCTCCGATTTTATTCATTTTATGTCTGCGGAGCGCGGTCGGTGCAAACAGCACAATCCGCACTTTACCGCACGTTTTTGCGTCTTAAACTTGCGTTTTCGTCATTTGACTTCAAGGCTTTTGCCGAACATCGACAAAAGATACGGCACCGCTTTGTCCTCGTCCAGCTTCTTGACCTCTTCGATGACCAGCCGCTTGGAGCTGAACGAGGCGAACACCTCGTTTATGATGTCGCGGTTTGTTTTGTCCGTCATAATGCGCATAGCCGATGCGGAACCGACCCTGACGGTGAAGGTTTCGTCATCCTCTTCCGCCTCCGCCTCCGACACCGCGAGAGCGAGAAACCCCACTCCCCTGCGCTCTATTTCGGACGCCACTCTGCTCCACACCTGCCGGGCGTCCGTGTCGGCAGGTGCGCGCTTAAAACCCCGTGTCGCCAGCGCGTTGACCTTCTTGTTCAGGAGCGCGATTTTCTGTTCCAGCTCCCGCGTGCTTCCGCCCTCCGAAGGCGGCTCCGTCGCCGCGGCTATGACCGCGGCTTCGAGGAGAATCCTGTGCTGCGTACTGTAACGGAATTCACCCTCTATTTCCGTCATTCTGCGCATTGCCGCGAGCAGACGCGGCGAGTCATAGCGCGAAGAAAGGTCTTTGAGCGCGTCGTAAAGTTCGGCGGGCAGCGCGAGCAAAGACGCCGCGTCGCCGCAGTTTTTGACGTAAAGCGCGTTGCGGAACAGCGCTGCGAGGTCGGACGCGAGCACCGACATACTCTTTCCGAGGTCGCACATTGCGGCAATCTTGTGCAGGGAACCGTCCACGTTGCCCGACAGAATGTCCTCCGCCAGCGCGACGAGTTTCATAGGGTCGGACGTGCCGAGCACTTCCAGCACTCCCTCGTAAGTTATGTCCCCGGAGCAGTAGCTCACGCACATATCCGCAATCGACAGCGCGTCGCGCACGCTCCCCTGTCCCGCCGAGGCTATCATTCTGACCGCCTGCTCGGTGTATTTCACTCCGTTGTCGTCGAAAATGAATTTCAGCCTGTCCGCGATTTGCGAAAGCGGCACAAGGCGGAAGTCGAAACGCATACAGCGCGAAAGTATAGTGGCGGGTATGGCGTGCACTTCCGTGGTGGCAAGGATGAAGATGGCGTGTTCGGGCGGCTCTTCCAGAGTTTTGAGCAGCGCATTGTGCGCGCTTTTGGAGAGCATATGAACTTCGTCTATGATGTACACCTTATACTTCCCGACGGTGGGCGGAAAATTGATTTTGTCCGTAAGCTCGCGAATCTGGTCCACGGAGTTGTTGGACGCGGCGTCTATCTCCAGAATGTCGAAGTTGCCCGACAGCGCAAGTTCCATACACACTTCGCACTTGCCGCAGGGAGAGCCGTCCTCCGGGTGCAGACAGTTGACCGCACGAGAAAAAATCTTCGCCACCGAAGTCTTGCCCGTGCCGCGCGTGCCCGTAAAGAGGTAGGCGTGGCCTATGTTGCCCGATTTAATCTGATTGACCAGCGTCTTGACGACGTGGTTCTGACCTATGACGTCGCGGAAAGTGTCCGGACGGTATCTGCGATAGAGCGAAGTGTATGCCATAGAGAGATTATAACCGAAACCAAGTCGGTTTGCAAGATATTTGCGCGCGAAGGTGCGCGCAGAATGCGACGCGCGAGCCGGCGCGTGCGCAGGAAAAGCGAAAAAGCGGATAAAAACGCCGATATTACACTTTTCGTGTATCAAAAAATGCGTTTTCGCCTTGAACAAAGAATCACGCAGGCAAAAAACGGCGCAATAATACACTATTCGTGCTTTATGCGTTTTTCTCTCCTCCGGCACAGACACAAATCGTGTACTTTGAAAATCCGACGGCTTTCAGCCGTTCAGGACTTCGCAAAGCGCTTCACGGCAAAAAACAAGCTGCACGCACTGATAGCGCAGCGAGGACACGGCGGCAACGGTGCCCGCATTGTCGTACAGTTCCGCATTGTCGAGAAGAGCCACGGCGGTGACGAGTGCAAGTTTGAGTTCGGTGGTGCGCGCGTCGCCGTCACCCGCCGCGGCGGCATTGAACTTTTCCCGCAGGTCTTCCACCCGCGCGCGGCACACGGCAACGCTCGTGCGGACGTCGGTCAAAGTCAGCGTGCTGCCCGCAAGTCCGTTCGCACTTTCGTAAAGACACTCGAACACCGTGTCATAATAGCCCAGCGCGTCTTCCGCATCGTCGGCGAACGCGTCCGAGGCCCAATCCGTGCTTATCTCGCCGACCGTCACTTCTTTTATGTACGCACTGCTGCCCGCACCCCCGTTTTGCAGTACCGCTTCCGCGTCTTCCTTTTCGGCATATGCCGAAAGCACCACTTCGCACACGTCGCCCGTGACTACATAACCCGCGCCCCCTCGCGATTTCACAAGTTCCGCCGCGTTCCTTGCGAGGGTCACGTTCTCGTATGAGCCGCTGCACAAAAGATAGCACTTCACCTCGCCGTCACTTTGGTTAAATGCAAGCAAAAATCCCTCGCCGCCTATCAGATAGCACAGACCGAGCGTTATCATAAAGCACAGTGCGACGGCGGCGACCGCCAGCGCGTTCTGTTTGTCGGATTTCCGCATACCAAAGCATATGCCGCCGCGCCGCGGATTATTAAATCATATGACGCGTATGCGCACGCACACGCCCTCGCAATACGGATTGTAAGTTTTGACATTTACCGACTGCGGTTTTTGCTCCCGAAACCGTCTCAAGATTTTGCCCGCGGAGCGTCCGCAGACATTCTGCGACAGTTAATGAAAGTTAATTCAGCGTGACATTTGCCTCGTCGCGGTTTCCGCGCCGTATTCTTGCTTTGTCGCGCTTTTCCCGCGTCGGATTTCTGCCGCGGAGAGCTTTTTTGCTGCGTCGGATTATTGCCGCATTAGCGAAGCAATGTTTTTGCGCAGCAAAAAAGCCGCGCGTCGGCGCGGCTTCGTCACGGCTTGCGGTGTTTCCCGCATCATTCTGCGTAATGTTCGACGGAGATGCCCGCTTCCGCAAGCAGTTTCTGCGCGAATTCGTCGGGATAAGGATATTTGTAGACAATGCGGGTTATGCCGGAATTGATAATCATTTTCGTGCATATCGTGCAAGGCTGGTGCGTGCAGTAAAGCGTGGCACCGTCCACGGAAACGCCGAGTTTTGCCGCCTGTATAATTGCGTTCTGTTCCGCGTGCACGGCATAGCAAAGCTCGTGACGGGTGCCGCTCGGAATGCCGAGCTTGTCACGCATACATTCGCCCTTGTCGCGGCAGTTGAAAATGCCCGACGGCGCTCCGTTGTATCCCGTGGTGAGAATGCGCTTGTTTTTGGTGATTATCGCCCCGACGGCGCGGCCTTCGCGCGCGCAACTGGTCCAGGTGGCGACCAGCTCGCACATATCCATAAACCGTTTGTCCCACTTGTCCATAAATCCCTCCGTCATTTCAACCTTTTTACATATGATAGCACATCCCGCCCCCTCACACAAGGGCTATTTTGCACACTTTTGCGCCGTTTTAAGATTTTGCGAATAGTTCTTAAACCCGCATATCTGCGCACGGAAAAGGCAAATTTTAAGCGAATTTTAATGAGTTTCGGAGAAATTGAACAGGTGTCGGAGAACTTTGCACCGCAATACCGCAAAAAATCCGAAATTTTTTCAAAATTGCCGCCATAAAGTATTGACAACTGGCAGATGCTGTAATAAACTGTTAGCAATCGGGCGCAAAGAGTGCCAAAACGATTGAAATCAGGTAATAATTCAGGAGGCATAAATATGCAAGTCAAACCTTTGTTCGACAAAGTCGTAATCAAGGCCATCGAAACCAGCGAAACGACGGAAAGCGGCATCGTCCTTCCCGGCGCGGCGCAGGAAAAACCCCAGCTCGCCGAAGTCGTGGCGGTAGGTCCCGGCGGCACGGTGGACGGCAAGGAAGTCGTTATGCAGGTCAAAGTCGGCGACAAAGTGCTCTATTCCAAATATGCGGGAAGCGAGTTCAAGATTGACGGCGAAGAGGTCGTCATCGTACGTCAGGCGGATATCCTGGCGATAGTTGAATAATCGGAGGTACATTATGGCTAAGCAATTCAAATACGGCGACGACGCGAGAAAGGCTCTGGAAGCGGGCGTCGATACGTTGGCAAATACCGTCAAAATCACTCTCGGCCCCAAAGGCAGAAACGTCGTGCTCGACAAATCCTACGGCACTCCCCTCGTCACCAACGACGGCGTGACCATAGCAAAGGAAATACAGGTTGCCGACCCGTTTGAAAATATGGGCGCGCAAATCATCCGCGAAGTGTCCACCAAGACCAACGACGTCGCGGGCGACGGCACGACCACCGCGGCTGTGCTCGCGCAGGCAATCGTGAAAGAAGGGCTGAAAAACGTCGCGGCAGGCGCAAATCCCATGGTGCTGAAAAAAGGTATCGCGTTTGCGACCGACGCGGCAGTCGAGGAGCTGAAAAAGATTTCCAAGGACGTTGAAGACAAGACGGCAATCGCACAGGTCGCGGCAATCTCCGCGTCCGACGACAGCATCGGTCAGCTCATCTCCGACGCAATGGAAAAGGTCGGCAAGGACGGCGTCATCACCATCGAGGAAGGCAAGGCGATGCACACCGAGCTCAACGTCGTGGAAGGTATGCAGTTCGACCGCGGCTACGTGTCCCCCTACCTCGTCACCAACACCGAAAAGATGGAAGCGGAGCTCGACAATCCCGCAATCCTCATCACGGACAAAAAAATCAGCAACGTGCAGGAAATTCTGCCCCTCTTGGAGCAGGTCCTCAAAAACGGTCTGAAACTGCTCATCATCTCCGACGACATCGAAGGCGAAGCGCTCACCACCATCATCGTCAACAAGCTGAAAGGCGTGTTCAACTGCGTGGCGGTCAAAGCCCCCGGCTTCGGCGACAGGAGAAAGGCGTATCTGGAAGACATCGCAATCCTCACGGGCGGCACTTATATCGCAAGCGACCTCGGCTATGACCTGAAAGCGGTCACCGTAGATATGCTCGGCACGGCGAAATCCGTCAAAGTCGGCAAGGAAAACACCACCATCATCGGCGGCGCGGGCGACCCCGAAGCCATCAAGGCGAGAGTTGCCGCGATACGCGCTCAGATTGCGGAAACCACTTCCGATTACGACAGGGAAAAATTGCAAGAACGCGTTGCAAAACTCGCAGGCGGCGTAGCGGTCATCGGCGTGGGCGCGGCGACGGAAGTCGAAATGAAAGAACGCAAGATGCGCATAGAAGACGCTCTCGCGGCAACCCGTGCTGCCGTTGAAGAAGGCATCGTCCCCGGCGGCGGCGTGGCTCTGCTCTCCGTCATCCCCGCAGTCAGAA
The DNA here is from genome assembly GCA_900544575.1 of uncultured Eubacteriales bacterium. Classification (GTDB taxonomy): domain Bacteria; phylum Bacillota; class Clostridia; order Christensenellales; family CAG-917; genus Limadaptatus; species Limadaptatus stercorigallinarum. Next base: position 78,121 of record UQVO01000001.1, read on the forward strand.
AGGCTTGCAAGAACCTCGAAGGCGACGTCAAGACGGGTGCGAACATCGTCATCTCCGCGCTGGAAGCGCCCATCCGTCAGATTGCCGCAAACGCAGGCGTGGACGGCGGCGTGGTGGCGGCGACCATCACCGCGAAGAACAAACCCAACTTCGGTTACGACGCGGCGAAGAACACCTACTGCGATATGATAAAGCAAGGCATCCTCGACCCGACGAAAGTCACGCGCAGCGCGTTGCAGAATGCGGCGTCCGTCGCCTCCACCCTGCTCACCACCGAAGCGCTGGTCACCGACATCAAAGAACCTACCCCCGCGCCCGCAATGCCCGCAGGCGGTATGGACGGGATGTATTAAACCCCACAAAAAAATCAAAGATTTCTTTGCGGGGACCCCGGATAAATACCCCACCTGAAAATCAAAGATTTTCCGGCGGGGACCCCGGATAAATACCCCACCGAAACGACTGCATCCTTTCGGCGGGGGCCCCGGATAAAGCCCCGTAAAATCGCCTGCGGTGATTTGACAAGGGTTCCAAATGAACTTACGGATTCAGTCAACACACAACAAATATGCCGCCCGAACGGGCGGCATATTTTTATGCTTTCGCGCATTTTGGCATACCGATTTTCTTCGTCACCCCCATCGGCGAGATTTCCGATTGAGCCGCTTCCTTTCAATATCCCCGCGGCGGAGACAAAAGCGGGTGAGGAAAGGGCAAACAGAGCCGATTGCGGCAATCCGTCGACAAAATCCTACAATATACCCTCAAACCGTTGACACGGGGAACGCTATTTCATATAATCTTTCTCACAAGGTTGAGTTTAGCAATTCTAAACTTTTGATTTACAATCTTTGAACTTGCTAAACTCGGCGTAAATTTTTGCTAAACAGGGAGGGTTTTATGGAATTGGGCGCGAAAATCAAACGTCTGCGCTTGCAATGCGGCTTGACTCAGGAGGAGCTTGCCGACCGCTGCGAACTCACGAAGGGTTACATTTCCCAGCTCGAAAACGAACTGACCTCCCCGTCCATACAGACGCTGCTGGACGTGCTTTCCGCACTCGGCACGACGGCGGCGGAGTTTTTCAGCGAGGACGAAGAGGAACAGATAGTCTTCACTTCCGACGACTTTTTCGAAAAGGATGCGGAAGGGCACGTCATCACCTGGCTCGTCCCCAACAGTCAACGCAACGAAATGGAACCCATACTCATCACGATACGCCCCGGCTGCGCATCCGTAAAAGATATGCCGCACGAGGGAGAAGAGTTCGGTTTCGTCACCAAGGGCAGCGTGGTGCTGCACCTGGGCAAGAAGGAATACGCGGCAAAGGCGGGCGACACCTTCTATTACGAAAGCAACAAAGTGCATTATCTTGAAAACCGCTCGGCGGAAGACGCCGAAGTCGTATGGGTGGCATCGCCGCCGACCTTTTAAGGAGAGGATATGTCCGACAACATCATCGAAATCAGAAACGTGACCAAAACTTACGGCGCGAAAGACGCCGTAAAAAATGCCAGCCTCAACATAAGACGGGGCGAATTCGTGACTTTGCTCGGCCCTTCGGGCTGCGGAAAGACGACCACCCTGCGTATGATTGCGGGCTTCGAGATGCCGACATCGGGACAGATTATTTTCGACGGCGAAGACATCACGAACACTCCCCCGCACCTGCGCCGCGTGAACACCGTGTTCCAGAAATACGCGCTGTTCCCACACCTGAACGTCTTCAACAACATCGCATTCGGGCTGAAAATGAAGCTCATCCCGAACGGCACCAAACGCAACCGCAAAGGCGAAGAAGTTCAGCTCTTCCGCAAGTATACCAAGGCGGAGATTAAGGCAAAAGTGGACAACGCCCTCAAAATGGTGGACCTCGAAGACTACGGCCACAGGAACGTGTCCTCTCTTTCGGGCGGTCAGCAGCAGCGCGTCGCGATAGCGCGCGCCATAGTCAACGAACCCGAAGTCCTGCTCCTCGACGAACCTCTCGGCGCGCTCGACCTCAAAATGCGCAAGGATATGCAGCTCGAACTGATGGATATGCACAAGAGGCTGGGCATCACCTTCGTGTACGTCACGCACGACCAGGAAGAGGCGCTCACGATGAGCGACAAGATAGTCGTAATGCGCGACGGCGTGATACAGCAGATTGCCACCCCCGAAATGATTTACGACGAACCCGCGAACGCGTTCGTGGCGGACTTCATCGGCGAGTCCAACATTCTCTCGGGCGTAATGCTGGAAGACTATAAGGTGGAGTTTGCCGACACCGTGTTCGAATGCGTCGACAAGGGCTTCAAGAAGAACGAACCCATCGACGTCATCATCCGCCCCGAAGACCTCAAAATCAGGGACAAGGACGACAAAAAGACCATCCTCACCGCGACGGTCGTATCTTCCGTATTCAAAGGCGACCACTATCAGGTGACGCTTATGGCGGGCGAGAACGAACTCATCGCGCACGACACCGCGACGTATGCGGAAGGCTCGGAAGTCGGGCTGTACATCAAGCCTTTCGACCTGCACATAATGCACAAATCCCGCGTCATCAACGAAATCGACACCGAGATGGCGGGCGAAAATCTGGTGTGGATATCCGACGGCAAATTCGAGTGCAACTGCGACTTCGAAGCGGGCACGCCCGTCAAGGTCAGCGTCGACTTCGACGACGTCATCATCACGGACGACGAAGAGGACGGCACGATAGGCGCGACGGTGGTCAGTTCCATATACAAAGGCAGCTACTATCAGTGCATCGTGCGCACGGACGACTATTACGATTTCTTCGTGGACACCGAAGACGACTGGCTCAAAGGCGACCGCGTGGGCATAAACATCGCCCCCGAAAAGATAATCGTCGAACGCCGCGAAGTGACGGAGGACGGCGCCCCCGCTTCCGCGGAAACCGTGCCAGAAGTCGTGGACCAGACCCTGACGGAAGAAGAGCTGTCCGCCGCGGAAAACGGCGCGGAAACAGCCTCTCCCGAAGCGGAAAAAATGACGCGGAGGTGAGTGAATGACCGCAGCAACCGTTGCCGTTTCAAGACCGAAACGCAAGTTTAAGCTCACAAAACGCGTATTCAGCTACCCTTATGTGCTGTTTATGCTGCTTTTCGTGGTCATTCCGCTGGTGATGATACTCGTCAACGCGTTCCTCGACGCGGACAACAATCTCACCCTGGAAAACTTCCGCGATTTCTTCACCGACAAGAGCAGCCTCGTCATACTCGGCAACTCTCTCTTGGTCGGCATCATCACGACGGCGATATGCCTGATTATAGGCTATCCCCTCGCCTACATTCTCTCCAAGATGCCCAGCGGCAGGGTGCTCGTGCTCTTCTATGTGCTGCCGATGGCGGTGAACTTCCTCATCCGCACCCTTGCCACGAAAGCGATTTTCATCGCTATGGACGTGACCCTCGGTATGGGGACGGTGCTCTTCGGTATGGTGTACAACTATCTGCCGTTTATGATACTGCCGCTGCACACCACGCTGTCTTCCATAGACCGCAGCTACGTCGAAGCGGCGCAGGACCTCGGAGCGGACAACTCCACCGTACTGCTCAAAACCATACTGCCCCTCTCGGTGAGCGGCATAATAAGCGGCATAACGATGGTGTTCATCCCCACCATTTCCACGTTCGCCATTTCGCAGCTGCTGTCCAACGGCAAGATATTCCTCTTCGGTGACAGCATTCAGATGAAATTCGAGCAAGGGCTCTACGGCGTCGGCTCCATAATGAGCCTGGTAATGCTGGTGTTCGTCCTCATCTCCAACTTCATCATCAGCCGCGCCGGCAGGTACGGCAACGTCAGCGTCGGGAGGTCGTTATGGTAAAAGTCAAGGGCTTCTTCGAAAAGACTTATCTTTTCGTCATACTCGCGCTGCTCTACGCGCCCATTCTCCTCATCATAGTGTACTCCTTCTCCAACAGTTCCAATTTCAGGTTCGACGAAGGGTTCACGTTCGAGGCGTACATCTCGATATTCACTTCCGACAAGTCCCCCGCGCTGTGGGACGCCGTGGGCAACACTTTCTTCATCGCGGCGGTGTCGTCCGTCATCGCGACGGTGATGGGCACCTTTGCGGCGATAGGCATATTCGCGATGGGCAGAAAGGCGCGCCGCGTGATGGAGAACGTAAACCAGTTCCCAATCATCAACAGCGAAATAGTTATGGCGGTTTCGCTGATGATATTCTTCGTGACCTTCTCCTTCCCCGAAGGATATCTCCGTCTTATCATCGCGCACATCGCGTTCTGCACGCCTTACGTCGTGCTGAGCGTCCTGCCCAAGCTCGAAAGTATGGACCCCAACGTGTACGAAGCGGCGCTCGACCTCGGAGCGAATCCCTTCAAGGCGCTTGTCAAGGTGCTCTTCCCGATGATTACGCCCGGCATAGTCAGCGGCTTCGTCCTCTCGTTTATGCTCTCTATGGACGACTTCATCATCACGCAGATTAACAAGGGCGCGTCCACGGGCATCAACACGCTGTCGACCTACATCTATTCCGACGCACGCGTGCAAGGGCTCGAACCTTTCTGGTATGCCATATTCTCGATTATATTCGTCATCATTCTCGCGCTGGTGCTCACCCTCAATCTGGTGAGGATAAACCGCCGCAAGAAACAGGCGAAAGAGGAGGCGCTCGTATGAAAAAACGCAGAACTCTCGCTCTACTTGCGCTTGCGGCGGTCTGCGTCTGCGCTCTGACACCGCTGCTCGCCGCGTGCGACAATTCCGGCGGCGGTCTTACGGGTGGCGGCGCGGACACCCTCGTCATATACAACTGGGAAGACTATATCGACACGGGTCTGCTCGACGAATTTGCGGATTACTACCGCGAAGTGACGGGAAAGCGGCTGGACATCACTTACAGCACTTTCGACACCAACGAAACAATGCTCACGCAGGTTATGCGCGGAGAAACCGCCGTCGACCTCGTCTGCCCCAGCGAATACGCCATCGAACGCCTTATGCGCGCGGGACAGCTTGCAAATCAGTCTGAGCTCGTCGCGCAGTATTCGGCAGAATACCCCGACGCATTCTCCAACCTCGGCAACGTCAATCAGACCGTCCTCGAAAAGATAGGCGAAACCTTCGGCGAAATGGAGATAAACGGCGAAACGTACGATATGCGCGACTATATGGTCCCGTATATGTGGGGGACGCTGGGTCTTCTTTACAACACCAGAATCATTTCCGAAGAGGAGCTGGAAGAATACGGCTGGAGACTGCTCTGGAACGAGAGCGGCAACCCCGAACTCGAAGATATGATTCTGATGAAGGACAGCGTGCGCGACAGCTATGCGGCGGTGGTGTTTTATATGGAGGAATGCGGTCTGCTCCCCGACGGAGTGAGCGAAACCTACGGCAAGCCTTTCACGGAACTGACCGTGAACGAACTCATCAACTGCACGGACAGCGCCATTCTTCAAAGAGCGGAGGAACTTCTCACCGCGCAGCGCGACCACATTTCGGGCTATGAAGTGGACTTCGGCAAGGACGATATGATAAACGAAATCGTCTATCTCGACCTTGCGTGGAGCGGCGACGCGCTGTGGGCGATAGAAGAGAGCGAGTACTACGAAGATACGGACACCTATCAGCTCGGCTATTACGTCCCCGAAAAGAGCAACATCTGGTACGACGGCTGGGCGGTGCTCGAAAGCTCGGACAGCAAACTCGCGGCAATGATGTTCATCGACTATATGTGCCGTCCCGACGCGGGCGCGCGGAATATAGGCTATATCGGCTACACCTCCGCCGTGGACCAGGAGATAATGAAATACGACTACGACGCGGCGCAGGCGCTGCTCGATGTGGAGTATCTGTGGTACGCCAGCTCCGAAGAGTGCTCCGTCTACGACTATGACGGCGAGCTCGTGTTTTACTACGAATGGGTCGAAGGCGAAGGTTACTATCTCGACCTCTACGGCGAGGAAGTCGAAGTCGAAGACGAAAGCGCACTCATTCCTCTCGATTTGGAAACGGACGAAGAAGGCTATTATCTGCTCCCGGACGGGCTCAAAGACAGCTATCCTCTCGACGAAGAGTACATCGTCTGCCCCGACTCAATAAGCCTGTTCTATTACGACGAAGGACGCTATCCCGAAATCACGGACAACCTCGGCGTGATGCAGGACTACGGCGCGGCGAACGAGGACGTCGTCAATATGTGGCAGCGCGCGAAAGCGGGCGACGGAGTGCCCTCGGAACTGTGGTGGTGTCTGCTTGCGGTGGTGCTGGTGGTAGGCGTGGCGCTCGGCGCATACTTCCTGAAAGAGGCGCTGAAATCCAAACCGCGCAAAACCGACAAAGGCGGCGGACAAGAGTCCTGACCGCACCGAAAATGCCAAACAAAAACAGGGGCTTTCAAGCCCCTGTTTTTTCGTCCTCTGCTTTGTCCCGTTTTTGCGTTTCCGTTTTCTTTCTTTTCTGTCCGTCAATCCTCGTCAGAACCCCGTGTAAAGCTCCGCAAGCAGTTCCGACACGCGCTTGCCGAAAAGAGGGTGTACGACATACGGCGCGATTTCCGCAAGCGGTTCGAGCACGAACGCGCGCTTGTGCATTTCGGGATGCGGAAGTATCAGGTCGCCCTCTCCCCGCACCTCGCCGTCGAAAAATATCATATCGAGGTCCAGCGTCCTGTCCCCCCAATGCACGCTGCGCTCTCTGCCGCACTCGTTCTCTATGCGCCGCATAACGGCGAACAGTTCGTCCGCGGTAAGCAGCGTGACCACTTTCAGCGCGGAATTAAGGAACTCCCCCTTTGCCGCCCCGCCGTAAGGCTCGGTGGGTATGCGGCGGCTCTCCTCGACGGAAAGCACGAGCCTTTCCGCTCTGAGCAGTCCGACGGCTTTGTCGAGGTATGCGTTTCTGTCGCCGAGGCTGGACCCTGCGGCGATGTATGCGGTGCTGCGCTTCACGACGGAGCGCACCGCAACGGAACGGAACACCCCTTTCATAGGCGCGTCGGGCTTGTCCACCGTGACTTCCGCGCGCGCGAACGCGGGGAAAGCAAGCATAATCTCCCTCGCGAGCGAAAGAGAAATACATTCCAGCAGATTTCTGCTCTCTCCGCACAAAAAGGCTTTTATCAGCTTGCATACGGCGGCATAACTCACCGTTTTGTCAATATCGTCGCTTTCCGCCGCCGCCGACACGTCGAGGTCGAGCACCGCCGAAACCGAAAAGCGCTGCGCCTCCGTCTTCTCTTCCGGATTGACCCCGTGGCACGCCGTCACTTCGTAGCCGCGTATTATTATGCTTCCGTTCACACTCATCCGTCCGCCTCTCACTTTCCGAGGGCGGCTTTCACCGCCATCAGATTTTCTTTGACGTCGTGCACCCGCACGAAGAGCACGCCCATACGCGCCGCACGCGCGCTGCAATCCATAGTCGCCGTCAGCCGCGTTTCGGGCACGCCGCCGAGGAAGGATTTCCTCGACGCGCCGAGCAGCAGCGGACATCCCGCCGCTGAAAGAAGGTCATAGTGTTCCAGAAGATACCAATCCTCTTCCGCTCCGCGGTTGAAACCTATGCCTCCGTCCAGAATTATGCGTTCGCGCGGAACTCCCGCGCGTTCCGCCTTCGCGACCGCGGCGGAAAGCCCCGCAAGTTTGTCCGTCATCAGGTCGTAGGTAAGGCTCTCCCTGCGGTTGTGCATTATGCAGAGCGACGCGCCGTGCGCGGCGGCGACTTCCGCCATTCCCGCATACATAAGGCAGGACACGTCGTTTATCATATCCGCTCCCGCGGCGAGCGCCGCGTCGGCGACTTCGGGATAAAACGTATCCACGGACAGAGGGACGTCGGTCACGGCGCGCACTTTTTCCACGGCGGGTATCACCCTCGCCATCTCTTCGAGCGCTCCGACCTGCTTCGCCCCGGGGCGCGTGGACTGTCCGCCGAGGTCGATTATTTCCGCGCCGTCCGCCGCCATACGCAGCGCACGCGCGGCGACGCCCTCTCCCGCGCGGCTCAAAGGATAAAAGGAGTCGGGTGTGAGATTGAGAATGCCCATAACGTGCGTTCCGCCTTCGAACCGCCTGCCTCTCACTTCGAACGCGCTCATTTCCTTTCCCCCGTATAAGACAACAGCAGAGCGAGCGCGGAGGGGTCGATATCCCCGCGCACGGCATAGCTCACCGTGGACGAACCCGCCTTTTTCACCCCTCTTGCGGTCATACAGGTGTGCACCGCTTCCACGACGACGGCGACCCCTTTCGGCGCAAGAAAATCAAATATCGCGTCCGCTATCTGCGCGTTCATACGTTCCTGCAATTGCAGTCTGCGCGCGTACACCTCCACGACGCGCGCGAGTTTGCTCAACCCCGCGACTCTGCCGTCGGGCACATAGGCTATGTGCACCCTGCCGAAAAAAGGCATAAGGTGATGCTCGCAGGTGGACGAAAACTCGATGTCGCGCTCCGCCACAAGCCCGCTTCCGCTCTCGGCAAATGTCTTTGCAAGGTGTTCCGCCGCACTTTCGCCGTATCCCGAAGTCAGTTCTTCCAGCATACGCGCCACCCTTTCGGGCGTATCCTTCAACCCTTCGCGCTCCGCGTCTTCGCCCATTGCGGCGATGAGTTCCTTTACGGCTCTCTCTGCTCTTTCTCTGTCCACCATATTTTCACCTCGCGGGCACCGCCCGCCCGTAATTCCTTCCCTGCGCCTGCGGCGCAATGCTCCGCACCGCCGCATTCCGCCGTGCGGTCTGCTCGCGTTTATGCGTCCGCGTCCTTTTTTGCCAGCTCGTGAAAGAGAGTCAGCGACCCGAAAACTACCGTCGTATCGCACTCTCCCGCAAGCGCTTCCTCCACGGCTTCGCGCACTCCGCCGCAAACGCTCACGGGTGCGTCCGTCACGCTTTTGCAGCACTCCGCGAGTGCGCCCGCGGACAAAGCCCGCGGCGAGTCCGGCGTGACGGTGTAAACCTCCGACGCAAACGGCAGCGCCGCCTGCATAGCCTTTGCGTACTCCTTGTCCGCAAGCACGCCGACGACTGCGGCAATGCGTCTCGCGGGGAGATATTCCGCCACGGTTTCCGCAAGCGCCTGCGCCCCCTGCGGATTGTGCGCGCCGTCCAAAACAAGCGTTTTCCCCTGCGGAATGACAATGTCATACGGCGATTGTGCGATATTGTCCGCCGTCAGCACCTCGAAGCGCGCGTGCCATACGGCACGTTCCAGCCCCTCTTTCACCGCCTGCGGCGTGACGCGCATACCCTGCTCGCGCAGCATATTCGCCGCTTCGACCGCAAGCGCGGCGTTGACGAGCTGATGTGCTCCGAGCAGTCTTGTCGCATACTCTTCCCCGCCGTACAAAAACCTCTGTCCCGCAAGCGAGCGGGCAAGGGGCTTCGCCTCGCCGCAAACGCGGCAGAGAGGATAAAGCACTTCCGCAGCCCCTTTTTCCTGCGGGCAGGTGACCGCCGCGCCCCGGATTATCGCAGCCTTTTCGCGTGCGATTTCACCGAGCGTATCACCGAGCAGCGCGCAATGGTCGCGGCCTATTTTCGTAATCACGGACAGGATTTTCTTTTTCACCGCGTTCGTGGCGTCCCATCTGCCTCCGAGCCCCGTTTCGAGCACGACGGCGTCGCACCCCTCTTCCCTGAACGCAAGCAGGGCGAGCGCGGTTTCCTGTTCGAAGGCGGTGGGACGGAACGCTTTCATCGCGGCGGCACGTCCGTATTCCGCCGTCACCGCGGCGGACCTCGCGGCGCGCTCCCTTTCCGTAACGTCGCGGACGACGGTCATATATTCCGCCACCTTGTCGTCCGAAAGCGGTTTGCCCGCAATGCGGAAACGCTCGTTGTAGCGGAGCACGGACGGAGAGTTGTACGTCCCGACGCGGTAGCCCGCGGCGGTGAGCACGGCGGTGAGCATTGCGCTGACCGAGCCCTTGCCGTTGGTGCCCGCGATGTGAACGACGGGATACGCCACGTCGGGAGAGCCGAGCGCGTCGAGCAGTTCCCTCTCCCTTTCCAGGCCGTAATCCGAGCCGTCCGCCTCTATCGCACGGATGTAATCGAGAGCTTCGGAATAAAACAAAAAGCACCTCCTCAGAAGCACTTCTTCTCGCAAGTGAAGCGGGAGTGAAAAATGCACCGCAAGCCCGAAGGCTTTTCGTCCGTGAGCACCCCCCGTCTCAGCGGCACTTGACGCGCAAGTTTCTACTACTTCCAAGTAATATGGGGTAAATCAAAGAGAATTATAACACCTATCCCCTCCCTCGGCAAGGGAATGAACGAAATAGCCGCACAAAACAAACGCCGCCCGCATTTACGGACGGCGCGGACAATTCAACTTATCGTTATTCTTCGTCTTTGCGACGTTCCTCGATTGCTTCTTCGAGGAGCACGGCGCTTTCGTGCACGGCTTCCTCTTCGACGATGTCGGCGGTTTCAACCGCGGCGGTCTTTCCAGAAGCGGGATTTTCGTCCGCTTTCTGCGCCGCTTCAATCGCAAGCACCTTCTCGTAGGACATACCGGACGCAATGGCTTCAAGACGGCGGAGTTCCTCCTTTTCGCGCATCTTCTTCTTTTCGCGCAGCATCTGGAATATGGCAAACACGAGGCAGATGGCGATGCCGACGAAGAGATATGCCGAGCCGGGGTCCATCCCCACCACGCCGAGCACTATCGACAAAATGACGACTATGATAATCGGTCCTATCGCGAGCTTGGGATTGCGCACTATATACTTGCCGCCGAGCGAGCCGAACAGCGCGTACACCACGCAGCCGAACGCGGGCGTGAGATAGGGCGCGTTGTCAATCATCTCCGTGAGATTGGGGATGACGGCAAGGCACAGCACGATTATGCCTATGATGAGTATGGTGACCAGCGAACTCGTCGCGATGGCGATGGTGGCGACGATTTCGTCCTCCTCCGTCCCTCTCTTCGTGCCCGCGATTTCCTGCGCTTTGACCACGCAGGGAATTTTGAGGTTGGAAAGGTTGCCCGTGAGGAAGGACAGGTACATTCCGTTGACGCCGACCATCGGAGAATAGATTATCGGTTCCGCAACGCCGGAGAGCGCCATCAGGATGAAGGGCGAGATGACCGCCGCCGTGCCGAACACGCTCCAATCGGGTTCTACGTCGTAATACAGCGCAAGCCAAAGGGGTATGGTGCAGATGAGTATCATACCCGCACCCAGCCAAAGCCTGCCTATGAGGTGCATACGCGCGTTGTTGTCAAGCAAAGTTTTCATCTTTTTCATATCCGCACCTCCTTACATCAGCGCCGAAACGACGGCGGCGACTTCGTCGGGGTCGGGGGTGAGAGGCCATCCGTTCTCGTACGAGAAGTAGCTGATGACCGCGACGACCGCCATTGCGATGAGCATACTGAACGGAGTGGAAAAACTGTCCAGCCACTTCCACCCCGCCTTGTTGATGAACAGGTCGAAGACGTACATACAAAGCGCGGCGATGACAATCGCAATGAAATTGTAATAGCTGTCCAGATATCCCGAGCCCGAAGCTATCGTCGTGAGGCTCATTGCGAGATAGCCGAGTATCATACCGATGAACACGACCTCGAAGAGCATATCGCCGATGTTGATGCCGCCGCCCGACGTCGACGTCGTCTTGGCGGAAAGCATCTGCACCTTGGGCTGGAACTTTCTGTAAAGGATGAGCACGACGGCGGGTCCCGTGACGATGGGGATGGTCATAACGGTGGCAATCGTGACGAAATCCTGCGGGGTTATCGTGCCGTTGAGGAATTCGTTCATCGACCCCGCAATCGCGCTTGCCGCGCCGTCCGCCATCATCGTTTCGTATTGCAGCGAACCTATGACGGAAAGGCGTATCGCGGGCAGCGCAATGCCTATCGAACCGATGAGCGTGACCACGCCTATGCCTATGCCGATGGCGGGCAGGATGGAAAACGTGACGGATGTGGTGATGACCTTTTTAATCTTCCCCATATCCATTTTGAGAGCCTTGGCACGGCGGAGTGAGCGCACGATGTAATAAAGCGACATCGCGACCACGAAGACGACCACCGCGCCGTACAACCCGTAGATGAGCGGACTGTCCGGGTTGAAGCTGAACGCCGACAATGTTGAAATCATTTTTCTCTCCTCTTGGGGGTTATGCGCCCGAAAAGACGCATTCCCGAAACCCGCCCCGCCGGAAACAATCGGCGTCACTCCGAAAACCTGCCTGAACGCGACATCGGGAAAAGCTGTATATTACATACGTTTATGATAAACGAACGCGCGCGTTTTTTCAAGTGGCAATTTAATCTTGCTTTAATCTTTCATAATCGTGCCCTTCGGTCAAAATCCCGAAACGGGTCTTCCCGACCGAACCGCATTCTCCGCAGAAAACAAAAAAGCGGACGCATCTGCGCCCGCTTTTTGTTTGCCGCAGCTTGTCAGTTCCAGCTGCCGCTCTCCGCGTCGTAAGTGTAAGTCCTCCCCGCCTGCACGGGTGCGTCGGAGCCGTACTCCCTGTATTTTATCATATATTTGTCGGATTCTTCCTGAATGTCTTCGGCGGTGCGGATGCCCTCGTCGAAACGCGCAGTTTCCGTAATGTCGAAGACCTTATAGAAACTGAACAGGCCGGAACCGCAGTTGCCCTCTATGCTGTTCACGGAGCTCGTGAAGCCGCTGCCCGTCGTCACCGTCGCGCCGTCGTTTTCGGAAATTATCCTGCCGCCGAATGCCGCTCCGTCCGCAAAGACGAGACTGCCGTTGACAATAAGTTCGCCCGCGGGCATATCGGGATAAACAAGCGAGCCGAAAGAGGTGTCCTCGAATTCGCTGTAAACCGTCATACTCTTCCCGACAGTCAGGGTGGCGTTCTCACTCACCGTAACGCGCGCTCCGGGCAGGAGCTTGTAATCGTACGGCATATCGAGGGTCGTCACGGTCGTTCCGTCGCCTATCTGCCAATCGAAACGGTGCGAAAACGCAAGCCTCACGCTGGACAGCGAAATGCTGAACTCCTGGATAAGCCACCTTACCGTCACCGTCAGGTCACCGAGACTGACGTTGCCCGTCAACGTGACTTTATTTTTTCCTGACGCATTCGCAAAGTCATCGGATGCGTTCCATTCCGTCTTGACGACGGAGCCTTCCGACATAAGAATAAACGCATTCTCGACGCCAATCAGGTCTGCTTTGGAAGTGTTGTGCTGTTTCGGAGTGGCAGTATAAAGGTCCAGATAACTTGTTGCGGTGGCGCCGTGTTCGAAAGTCACATTCGTTTGCAGATTGTAAAACAAATCGTAGGTGTTGAAAGGTATCACCTTGCCGACCTGATAGACGGACACGGTATTCGTACCGCCGCGGTAATCGTAGACAATAAAAGGCTGATATACCGTCGAACCGCTTTCCGCCGTAACGGAGCCTTCGCCGCGGACGTAACCGCGCACGTCGAGCACCCCGCCGTCGGCAACGGTCACGCCGCCCGCGACGGACAGCACGCTGTGCTTGCCCGAAGTGTGCCCCGAAAGCTTTTGTCCCTCGTTGCCGAGCAGACCGCTGACGATGACTGCGCCTTGTATGCCGAGCTCCGCGCCGTCCTCAACGCTAAGGGTGTATTCGATGTAAGCGGGGTTTGTGTCCGCATGGGGCTGGTCGACCTGTCCGCCGAACACATACGTCGGGACGCCGACCGTATCGGATATGTCGGAATCCGCTTCGGTATCCGTGTCGGATATCGTGCGCAGCACCACGGTGAGCCCGTCGCCGACGACGGTATCCATAGCCACGGCGGTGTCTTCGAACATATAGACCGTGAGTCCGTCGGCGGACTTCGCCGCCGCGGCAGACGCCTCGCTGATGCTGTAAAGATTGCCCTCCGCGTCCGCGAAAGTGCGGATGCAAAGTCTGCCGACCACCGTCTGTTCGTTGTAGTTCGCGGTTTCGGCAAAGGTTATCTCGACGGGATATTCTCCGCCCGCGGTGTAGGTCGCGTCGCCGCCCTCCACGGTGTATTCCGTCTGCTCCGCGCCTTCGGGCAGCGTGAGCTCGTCCGCAAACTCGTTGAAGCTGTGCGCCTTTCCGTCATACGCCGTGCCCACGAACAGATTGCCGAAATCCATATCCGCTTTCACGACGGTGAAGGTCGCGCCTTCGTCCATCGTCACCTGCACGTCGAAATCCGAGGTCACGTCAACGTCGCCGTTCATCACTTTCACCGTGCCGTCCCACACGAGCGAAGCGCTCTCGCCCGCCTGCGGAATTCCGTCAAACTCCGCCGTGAGCCCGATTTGCAGGGTGTATCCTTCGGGCAGTCCCGTGACGTCCGCCTGGGTGCCGTCCGTGAACGGCTTCGCCCCGTCGGGAGAATAAGGCGCCTGCTGGCTGTGAACGGTCACGCCGAGCACGGGCTTTGCGGGCTCGTTGTCGCACGCCGCGAGGCAGAATGCCAGCAGCGCGACGAGTGCGACCGCCACGGCGACAAGCGCCGCTTTGGATGTCATCTTTCGGTTCATATTACACCTCCGAATGTTTATCGTTCGTTTTTGCGCATATAAACGCGGGATTGCGCATTATGCCGCACACAAACGACTTCCCCGTCAGTAACTCATCTTTCGGCGGCGACGATGAAATCGAACGCCGTGCCGCTTGCTATGTCCTCGATTTGCTTTTGATAGCCGAACTCGCTTGACGCGTCGTACATAAAGAAACGGAAGTCCTGCGTGCCCGCGGCAAGGGGCAGCATCGTGCCCTGCAAATAGAGGTTGCTCATATTGTCCTCGCCCTGTGCGAGGATTGACAGATTTATCGAATACTCCGTCGGCATCTCGCCCCCGAACTCCGAGAAGTCCACAATGCCGTAGTTCTTCCCGCCGCCGTACATTGCGATGCCGCCGTGGACGTATTCTCCGCCGTCTGCGGTGTAGATGAGGTCGGAATACGCGTCGCCACCGTAATTCTTCACCTTGTTCAGCATTTCGCGGATGTTGAGCTGCAAGAATGCCGTGTTGCCGCTCGCGCCGCCCGGCAGTTCGATGAGAGTGGAGCTGTCCACAGTCGCGAGGGACTTCCAGTCGTATATCCTGACATCGCCGACGAGTTTGAGCACGGCGGAATAGCTTGTGCCGCCGATGTCCGTCCAATAGTCCAGCGCTATTGCGCCGCCGTCAAGCATAGGACCCGCAAAACAGCTCTCGAAACCTATCGCGAACAGTCCCGAATTGTACAGCGCGCAGTTTTCCAGCGTGAGGTGGGTGAGCACGAAATTGTCCTCGAAATTCGCGTCCGACAGATTCGCGTCGTTGCGCGGAGCGTAAGTCACCCCGTTCGCGGAGAGCGAAGGCTCCATCGCCTCTATGTCGTATTCGGAGGAACTCATCCCTTCCTGAGTGAACTCTCCCCTCACCTTGCGGTTGGTGCCGAGTTTGACCAGAAATTCGCGCGCGGTGGACACTATGCAGCTTTCCAGGCTCACGTCTATGCGCTCCGCTTCCGCGTCGACGGGATTGGAGTCGCTCGTCACGGGGTCTATGCCGTATCTGCCGAACGCGCGCACGCCCGTCCTTCCGTTCATAATGCGGCTGTTGATGACGCGGCAGTCCGCCATAAGTTCCAGCACCGTGCCCGTGGTGTTGAGCAGGCTGAGGTTCATCTGCCCGTCCTCGTAAAGGCTGTCGTCGCTGCAACCGCGCAGGACGACGTTGTCGATGACTACACCGTCGGTGCGCACGAGGAAAACGATGTTGTCCTGCGCCTTGACCGCCGCGGTGCCCTGTATCGCAACGAAATCGAGCGGTCCCTTGAACACCGACACGGAGGAACTGACGGCGGGCGTCACCTGCGTGATGTAGTCCGCGTCGATGAATTTCCCGTTGCCGTACACGTCGTTCTTGAACTCTATGACGTAATTGACGGTGGGATGTTCCAGCCCGCGGTTGGCGTAATAAGTCCAGTCCGCGGTGGTTTCGAGCTGTTTGACGTATTTCGTAAGGTCGGCGCCGGGCTTCAGGAATCCGTCCTCGCCGAACTGGTTCTCACCCAGCATTATGTCCGCGGTCAGCACCACGGCATAGCCCGCTTCCGTCGCCGCGGCAAGACTCGTGTAATCTCCGACGTTCACGCCGTCCGCGACGCAATCGACGGTTAAAGAGGCGGTTATGTTGTCGTTAAATACGTCCGTGTGCTCCCAGCTTGCGGTCACGGTCACTCTGCCCGTGCCCGTGGGACGGAGATACGCCTTGCCGTCGCGCTCGTAGACCTGCGCCAGCGACGGGTCGGAAACGGAGTACTCGATGTCGCCCGCAAGCACGGACGACGTCGTTGTGCCGTACACGGTCTGCAATCCGAGCAAAATATCCTCGCGGACGTATCCGCCGTCCGCATAAGACAGTCCTCCCGCCGCATACACTCCGCCTATTCCCCACGTCGCCGCGTTTTCGGAGAACACGAAAGAGGAATAGCCGTTCACTATGCGGATATACCGCACGTCCGCTTCCCTTTCCTCTCCGTCGCGAACGACGTAAAGGCGCAACGTCACAACGCCTTCCGCAAGCGCGGTGACGGTGCACGTCCCTTCCGCCGCGTCGAAGGATTCTATCCTCGCCGCATTGCCTTCCAGCTCGAAACGGAAGGACGTCCCGTCGGGAACGGAAGGCTCGGTGACCGCGGCATACGTTGACTGCGTCCCCGTCTTTTGCAGGAACTCGTCCGTTTCCGCGTCGACGTAGCGCGAGAAAAGTTCCGACACGCTTTCCGCGAACACGAACGTGACCCTGCGCTCCACGCCGTCCGAAACGAGCGTAACCACCGCTTCGTCCCCGTCGGCGAAATCCCTGCCGAACAAGGCGGTCACGGAAACTCTGCCGCCGCCGAGAGAGGTTATACCGACGTCGGACACTCCCTGCGGAAGTGCCCCCGCGACCTCGATTTCGGACTGACTTTCGGCATAAAACACCGCGCTGTCCGAGCCGGGAACGACGCGTATCTCCGCGTCTTCCGCACGTCCCTGCACGGTAAACTCTCCGCCGCAGTCCGCCCTGACCAGCACAGTCACGCGTTCGCGCCCCGCGACGGCGGGGTTCAGCGTCACGGTGAGCAGATACTCTCCCGAAAGCCTGACATACGCCGACCCCGTGGCGGAATGTATCGAAAAACCGCCCGACTCGCTCCCCGCATAAGGCTCTGCCGCAAACGCGACGTCGGCGGTCACGGAAGAGGGATACGCCGCGGCGGAGAACACGAATCTGCCGCCCGGCAGCGAAACCTCATAGTCTATCCCTTCCAAAGAGGAAGGACGCACTTCGTAAGTTTCGGAAGGCACGTCGAAATTGAAGACGGAAATCTCCGCGCCGATTGCCTTTGTGCTGACCACGTTGACGATTATGCTCGCGCGGTAACCGCCGTCGTTGGTGGTTGCGGTGACGCGGACGGCGCCCGTGTCAAGCGGACGTATGAGCCCGTCTTCCTCCACCGCTATCTCCCCCGTTTCTCCCGTGCCGTCCACGGCGGAAAAACTCAGGGTGTAGCCGCGGTTTGCGGCGTTCAGCGGCAGCACTTCCACTTGAAGATAGGAGTCGTTTTCGTACTCCGCCATATCGATTGTGAGTACGCCGTTTTCCGTGGGCGTGTTGATGTTCACGCCGGATACGGGTATGGCGACGGACACCGCGACGGAGTCCGTGAGCGTCATAATCGTGAACATTATGATGAGCGGGATGACCGCCATAAGCGCGATAATCTTGTTTTTCATACGCCGCCCTCGCTCACTTTGTAATACTTTTTATCCAATCCCGCAAAGAGATAAATCAACGCGCCCGCGAGCAGTCCGACGGCGATTGCCGCCACGCAGGACATCGACACCGTTTCCCCGAACGCTTCCCCGCGCTGCAATTTGAGGAAAAGCCCGCTGTAAAGCGCGATGACGCCGATGACGAAGGAAACGATGAGCCCGATGATGACCAGCACGGAAACCGTGGAATTGTTTTCGTCCACCTCGCTCTCCTGCTCCGCCATAAAGCGGGGATGACCGAGGTCCTTGCGGGTGGCGAAACATATCTGCGCGAATGAGATTGCGAGCGTGACCGCAAGCAGGAAAGCGCACCCCGCCGCGTCGACATAGCCGAGCCCTCCCACGACTGCGACGCTCGCCGCCGTGGAAACCGCCGACGCGATGAAACAGAACACGACTTTCGCCGCTATCACGGTGCGGTAATCCACGGGCATAGTCTTCATCGTGAAGAAAAACTCTCCGTCACGGCTGATGTTGGTGGCGCAGTAGGTGTTGGTGAGAATGCCGAACATCACGATGAGGAAGACGGCGATTTCGAGATTGCAGTCCACAAGCACGAGAGTGCCGATGAGACCGGAGAATATATCCATACAGAAGTAGACCATAAGCGGCATAACGACCGCCGTGGAAAAGTAACGGAAAGCGTAAGACGGAGTGCGCAGCACCTGCACGAACTCCTTTTTCATAAAGGTGGCGAACTTCGCCCGCGGGCCGGGCAGGACGCGGCCGGCATACACGTGCCTGTTGGACGACGCGAAAAGTTTGTCCTGCGCCGCGGGGATGAGCATAAGCCTGCCCACCGCCACGCCTATCGCGGTGAGCACCGCCGTAATGAGCAGCACCCAGCCTATCGCCGCAGGCATAGAGGACGTCAGAAGCATATCGGCGAAGAATACGGCGGGATACATATCCGAAGTCACGCGCGCGATTTCGCGCATCGTTTCGGCGTCGAAGAAATATCTGATGTCGCCCGTGGAAACCAGGTTCGCAATGAAGTCCAGCACCTCGGAATACAGCCAGAACGCCAGCGCGGTGACCGCGGTGGCGGCAATGAGGCTCACCACATAACGGGAGGCGACGACGCGTTTCAGGACGTAAACGGGGAGCGCGAACACGCTGCCCAGCGCAAGCGAAATGAGGGGCAGCAGGACGAGTATCAGCGCGGTTATCCCGCAAAACTGCGCGCCGAGCGAAATTTCGGTCGCGAGGGTGATGTTGACGGGAAGCACCGTGAAAAAGCCGAAAATGAACTGCCTGACATAGGCGGAAATCATTTTGGACACATACATCGCGCCCGACGAAACGGGCAGCGTTATGAATATGCGCAGGTCGTCGCCGCCGAAAATCGACTTGTTTATCGTGCGCACGCCGCCGAGCACGTTGACGACCAGAATGACCAGATAAATGACCGTTGTGAGCTCATAAAGTCTGGAATACGGCGCAGAGACGCGGTTTATCTCTATGCCGAGATACATATCCGCAAACCTTTTCAGGATAAAGCAGGCGAACGCCACGACCGCCGCGGCAAGCACAAGCGAAAGCACCCTCCCGGGCACGTCCGTCTGTTTGCGCCGCGTGGTAAACGACGACAGCGCCTCCCCCGCCTCCTTGCGCAGGAGTATCCCGACGGTGCGCATCATGACTCGGAAACCTCCCCGCCGTGCAGGAAAAACTTTTCGAGCAGGTCGCCGTCGCCCAGACCTTTCACGGACATATCCGCTTCGATGAGTCCGTTCCGTATGACGACGGCACGGTCGCATATGCGCCTGACCGCATCCAAGTTGTGGGTGGAAAACAGGACCGCATTGCCTTGCGCCGCATAGTCCCTCATAAAATCGGAAACCGCGCTCATAGTGCGCGGGTCAAGCCCGACCATCGGTTCGTCGAGTATCCAGAGGGCGGGTCGGTGTATGAGGCTGCCCATCATACATATCTTCTGCTTCATCCCGTGGGAATAACTGCTGATGAGGTTGCCTATTTTGTCGCCGAGGGCGAAGCATTTCTGCAACTCTTCCACGCGGCGCTCGCGCTCTTCTTTGCCCACGCCGTAGACATCCGCCATAAACGCGATGTATTCCAGCCCCGTCATCTTGCTGAACACGGCGTGATTGTCCGTCACGAAACCGAAGCACATCTTTGCCGCGGTCGCGTCGCCCTTGACGGGATTGCCGAAGACGGTGATTTCACCCTCCTTGTAAGGCAGCATCCCCGTCAGACATTTCAGCGTCGTGGACTTGCCTGCGCCGTTGTGTCCGAGAAGGCCGACTATCTCCCCTCTTTCTATCGAAAAAGAAATGCCTTTCACGGCATATTCGGATGCGCGGGGATACTTCTTTTTCAGTCCGTCCACGACGACGGCTTTTTCTTCCGGAGCGGGCGCGCTTTGGGGCGCGTATCTTTCACGGTTCATCTTGACCTCAACCATATATATGTCGGTTTTATCTTCTGCGTTTCGCTTTCAATAATTCGTGTCGTTGACCCGATTTTTGCGCGCATAAGCGCGCGCACGCAGCACCGGCAACGGTTTCGTTTGCCCCACTCATCGACAATTTCCATTAACTACGGCTAATTTGCAAAAACTATTATAATACCTGCCCCCACCCCTGGCAAGCGATTTATATATGTTTATGCCGAAAAAAATTAGAAATTTTTCTTTATCGCGTTATCCACATCGACGTGAGGGGGATGTTTTCGGCGGCGCGCGGCACACACTGTCCGTTTGGCTTGATTTTCGCGCGGAAATACTTTATACTGACTTAATATTCGGAACAAGGCGGAGCCCGTATGAGCAACGTGATAATAAAAATCAGCTACGGCGAACTTTTCAACTTCTTCGACAGCGAGTCGAGGAACGGGTTTATCGTAGGCTCCAAACGCACCTGCGACGTGGTGGTGAAGTCCTTCCTCGTCGCTCCCGAACAGCTCCGTTTCATACAGAAAAACAACGTCTGGTACGTCGAGGACCTCACGCCCGAAGGCTACAAGTCCGAAGTGCTGATAAGCGGAAAGCGTTTCAAACGCCCCGTCGTCAAGTTCGACGGCGACATCGTCATACGCAAGACGGGCGAAAAACGGGACGGCGACGCGGTGAAGATTTCCCTCGTGCGCAAGCTCGCCAGAAGACGCGGCGGCTCCAACTTCGACCTCACCCAGAAGACGCTCACCGTGGTGGGGCGCGACCCGTCCTGCGACATAGTGGTGGACAGTCCTCTCGTTTCCGAGAAGCACTTCCACATCGTCTTCGACGGCACGGCTTACTACATCGAGGACCTGCACAGCCTGGGAGGCACGTTCGTCAACAACCGCAAGGTGAGACGCGCGGAACTGCACGACTACGACCGCATATCCATCCCTGCCGCGGCGTACACGTTTTTCGACCGCAAACTGCTCTATTCCACCTCTCCCGCGGGCATACAGATAGACGCTGTGGGCGTGACGAAGGACGTGCTGGACAGAAAATCCCACGGGCGCGTCCGTCTTGTCAATGCGGTATCCTTCCGCATAGAACCAGGCGCGTTCGTCGCCGTGGTGGGCGGCTCCGGCACGGGGAAATCCACTCTTCTGGACTGCCTCAACGGACTGCGCCCCGCAACGGACGGCGGGATATACTTCGACACCAACAACTATTACGACAACATAAAGTCCTACAAGAACGTCATAGGCTATGTCCCCCAGCGCGACATTATGCACGACGACCTGACCGTCGAAGACGGGCTGTTCTATACGGCTATGCTCCGTATGAGGTCGATGGCGTCAAAGGAAGAAATCAGGGCGCACGTCCGCGAAGCGATTGCCGACGTCAGGCTGACGGGCAGGGAAAAACTGAAAATATCCTCGCTGTCGGGAGGTCAGCGCAAGCGCGTGTCCATCGCAATGGAGCTGCTTTCCGACCCGAAGGTCATCTTCCTGGACGAGCCCACCAGCGGGCTCTCCCCCGACCTCGACCTCGAAATGATGGAGCTGCTCAAAGAGCTCGCGGGCAAGGGGCGCACGATAGTCGTCATCACCCACGCGATGGAGAACCTCGACAAATGCGACAAGATAGCCTTCCTCGGCAAAGGCGGCAGGCTCTGTTTCTACGGAGAGCAAAAGGAAGTGTTCCGCTACTTCAACCGCAAGAGCTACTCCCGCATTTTCGCCGCGCTGAACGACGACACACTCTGCGCCTATTTCGAGCAGAAATACCGCGCAAGCGACTACTATAAGCGCATACACTCCATATTCTGCGAGCAGTACGCGGACGCGAAAGCGTGTATGCTCCCGCCCGTTTACGAAAAGAAGACCATACGCGAAACCGCCGCGGAAAAGTCCGCTCCCGCCGAAACGGAACACCGCGGATTTGCGGGGCTTGCGGCGGAACTGAAAGCGGCGCGCCGCGCAAAGCGCGCGGAAAAGCGGGCGGAGGAACAGGCGGCGGCGACACAAACACCGCGCCCCGCAAAGCCCGCAAAGGAAGAATATCCGACGGAAGAAAAGGAATTTGCGGAAAAAACGCCGCCCGTCATCGGAGAGGAAGACATCCCGACCGTGCCCGCCGCGGCGGAAACGAACGTGTCCGCGGCGCTCGGACGGGCGGAGGAATTCCCTCCTGCGCCCGCGCAGACAGACGGAGAACCGTCCGCCGCGTCGGACGCTCCGACGCAGCTTGCGGAGGAAAATGCGCCTCCGAAGAAAAAGCGCGGACGCCCGAAAAAAGTCAGGACGGAGAGCGAACAAACCGCGCCCGCGGCAGACAATGCGGAAAATACGGACAATGCGGCAGCCTGCAACGTGACTGCGGAAAGGGAGGAGGAGAACAATGAAAAAGACGCGTGACTTCTCTCCCCGTATGAACCTGCTTCAATTCCGCGTGCTGTTCCGCCGCTATATGAAGCAGATACTCACCAATCCGTGGGTCATCGTGCCGCTGGTGCTCGAAGCGCCGCTTATGCTCGTCATCACGTCTTTCGTGTACGAAGACGGCACTTTCGTCGAACCGTGGCGTCACGTCACCTCCGCGCACAGCGTTTCCTTCCTGCTCGTGCTCTCGTCGGCGCTGATGGGACTGCTCAACAGCTACCGCGAAATATGCAAGGAACGCGACGTGCTGGGAAGAGAGGTTTTCGGCGGGCTGGACGTGTCGTCCTACCTGGGCTCCAAAGTGGTCGCGCTCGCGCTGATAGGGTTTGTCCAGACGCTGATACTCACGCTGGGAAGCCTCGTCTTCATCGACTTCAATATGGCGCGTCCCGCATACTCGATGTTCTTCTACATCTCGGCGGTGTTCCTCACCAACTACTCCGTGACCGCGCTCGGACTGCTGGTGTCCGCCCTGCTCAGAAAATCCGAAAGCGCGATACTCCCCGTGCTCGTCATCATCATAATGCAGGTGGTGTTCGCGGGTGCGCTCATCGAATTCGAGTATCCCGTGCAGCTGCTCTACTTCTTTACTCCGACGATGTACGGCACTTCCGCCGTCGGGAACGTGATGGACCTCAACGCGGTCTATCCTATGCGCGAAATATACGACTACAACGTGTTCTTCACCCTCGCAATGCTGATAGTGTTCGCGGCGGTGTGCCACGCTCTCACCATAGTGAAACTCAAACGCGATTACCGCACGAAAGACTGAGCCCGCGAAAGCGGAAAGGAGAAACAATGCTAAGACTGGAAAATATATGCTACGACGTCGATGCCGACCGCCCCGAAAAGGCGAAGCGCATTCTTTCGGACGTCACCCTGGATTTTCCCGAACACAGCGTCACGGTCGTGACGGGACACAACGGCAGCGGAAAATCCACTCTCGTAAAACTCATTATGGGCATAGACAAGCCCACTTCGGGCCGCATAATATACAACGGCGAGGACGTCACGGACGCCTCCGTCACGGAACGCGCGAAAAAAGGCTTCACCATAGCCTTCCAGCAGCCCGTGCGCTTCAAAGGCATCACCGTCCGCAATCTCATCGACGCGGCTTCCGGCAAACATTGCACCACGGGCGAAGCGTGCCGCTTCCTCTACACCGTGGGGCTGTGCGCCAAGGACTATATCGACCGCCCCGTGGACGACACGCTCTCCGGCGGCGAGCTCAAACGCATCGAGCTTGCCACCGCGCTCGCAAAAGGCGGCGACGTCTTTCTGCTTGACGAACCGGAGGCTGGCATAGACCTTTGGAGCTTCGACGAACTGGTCGGCGTGTTCGACAAACTGCGCGACAAAACCGTCGTCATCGTGAGCCATCAGAACAAGATATTGCAAGCCGCAGACAGGATAGTGGTGCTCAACTCCGCCGCACAGCCCGTAGTGGGAGCGCGCGACGAGATACTCCCCACTCTCACCGACGCAGGCGCACCTTACTGCCGCCGCGGCAGCTTCCGACAGGAGTAAATATGGAAAAACTCGACCTCGAACTTCTCGAAAAGATAGCTGAACTGCACTCCGTCCCGGAAGGCAGTTTCAACATAAGAAAAAACGGCGAACGCCTTGCGTCCAATTCCACCGACGAGATACAGATTGTCCCCAAAACCGACAAACCCGGCATCGACATCGTCGTCGCCGCGGGCGTGAAAAACAAGAGCGTTCACATCCCCGTCATCCTGACCGTGGGCGATTTTCAGGACACCGTCTACAACGACTTTTTCATAGGCGAAGACGCCGACGTCACCATAGTGGCGGGATGCGGCATACACAACCCCGGAAAAGGCAAGGCGGAGCACGACGGTGTGCACACCTTCCACCTCGGCAAGAACTCCCGCGTGAAATACGTCGAACGCCATTACGGAGAAGGGGCGGAAGGCGGCAAACGCGTCTTCGACCCCGTCACCAATGCGTGGCTGGAAAGCGGGTCCGTGCTTGAAATGGACACCACGCAGCTCGGCGGCGTGACGTACACCGACAGAATGACGGAAGCCGTCGTCGGCGACGGCGCGAAACTTCTCGTCAAGGAAAAACTGCTGACGGACGGAGAGGAAAAGGCGATATCCCGCTTCCGCGTCACCCTGAAAGGGAAGGACAGCACCTGCGACATAGTCAGCCGCAGCGTCGCACGCGGCAATTCCCGTCAGGAGTTTTATTCCGACGTCATAGGCGAAAACGCCTGCTTCGGGCACGTCGAATGCGACGGCATAATCCTCGACGGGGCGCGCATACTCTCCACTCCCCAAATCGACGCGGCGCACCCCGACGCAAGTCTGGTGCACGAAGCGGCGGTGGGAAAAATCGCGGGAGACCAGCTGACCAAACTTATGAGTCTGGGGCTTACGGAAAAGGAAGCGGAAGACACCGTAATAAAGGGCTTCCTGCACTGAACGCGCTTTTATATGCAGAAAAACGCCGCATAAAGCGGCGTTTTTGTTTTCCGCGGCTTTCTGCGCCGACGCGCGGAACTTACTTTTTCAGACCTTTGGTCACGTCCACGAGCCGCTCTATCGCACGGGCGGTCTTTTCGGCGTTGCCGAACGCGGTCAGGCGGAAATAGCCCTCCCCCTTCCTGCCGAAACCGACGCCGGGGGTGCCCACCACCATAGCCTTTTCCAGGAGCAGGTCGAAATATTCCCACGAAGTCATTCCCTTGGGACATTGCATCCAGATGTAAGGCGAATTCACGCCGCCCGTATGCCATATCCCCGCGTCTTTCAGCGCCTCGTGCATCACACGCGCGTTCTCCATATAGTAGTCCACGTTCTTGCGGTTTTCGTATATGCCCTGCTTGCCGAGAGTTGCCGCCGCCGCACGTTGGACGACATAGGACGCTCCGTTGAATTTCGTGGTCTGGCGGCGCAGCCACATTTTGTTGAGCGCCCCGTCCGCAAGCTCGAAAGGCACCACGGTATAGCCGCAGCGCATTCCCGTAAATCCCGCCGTCTTGGAGAACGAACAGAACTCTATCGCGCACTCTCTCGCGCCATCTATCTGGAATACGGACGTGGGCAGGTCGGGGTCGTGCACGAAAGTTTCGTACGCCGCGTCGAAGAAAATCACCGCGTCCGTCGAGCGTGCGTAATCCACCCAGGCTTTTAGCTCGTCTTTCGTGTACACCGCGCCCGTGGGATTGTTGGGCGAACAGATGTAAATGATGTCGAATTTCCCTTTCGCGGGCGGCATTGGCTTGAACCCGTTGCGCTTGTTGCCGCACGCGAAACTCACGCTGTTGCCCGCCATCACGTTGACGTCGTAGTAGGCGGGATATACGGGGTCAGGCATAAGCACGCGGCTCTTTGCGAACAGCTCGACCATATTGCCTATGTCGCTCTTCGCGCCGTCGCCGACGAATATCTCGTCCTCTTTGACTTCCACGCCCTTGGCCGCATAATATCTGACAATCGCGTCGCGCAGGAAGTGATAGCCCTGTTCGGGACCGTAGCCGTGAAAACTCTCTTCGCGGGACATATCGTATGCCGCGGAATGCATTTCGCATATCGCCGCGGGAGTGAGAGGACGCGTCACGTCGCCTATACCCAGACTGATGACGTCAGCGCGGGGGTTTGCTTCTTTGAATTGGCGCACCTTCGCGGCAATGCCCGCAAAGAGATAGCTTTCGTCAAGGTGGTTGTAATTGCCGTTCAGTTTCATAATTTCACATCTCCCGTAAAGTTTATTTCGGCGCCGCCGGTCATAGTGACCCCGTCGGCGTGATAAGCGATTTTCAGAGTGCCGCCGCGCAGTTCGACCCCGATTTCCGTGTCGGGGGCGCAGATGCCGTTCGCGACAGCCGCGGCGACCGTCGCACAGCTGCCCGTGCCGCACGCCATCGTTTCGCCGCTCCCCCTTTCCCAGACGCGCATCCTGAGGCGGGTGGGCGAAAGGACGTTCACGAACTCCACGTTGACCTTGTCGGGAAACAGCGGATGCGTTTCCAGCGGTTTGCCGTATTTTTCGAGGTCGAAGCCGTCAAGGTCGTCGTCCGTGAAAATGACGAAGTGGGGATTGCCCATACTCACCGCCGTGCCCAGCCACGTTCTGCCGCCGGACTCGACGGGCACGCCTCTCATAACCTCGCCGCACACGCTCCGGGACGGGAGGAAACCGTCGGGGAGCCTGTCCGTGTCGACGGGTATGTCCGCCGCCCCGAACTCCGCTCTGCCCATATCCACGGCAGCGCCCGTGCAGACGCCGTTTTCCGCAAAAAGCGTGAGGGTCTTGACGCCGCTCGCAGTTTCAACGGTGATGTTCTTTTCTTGCACAAGCCCCGTGTCGTAGGCGTATTTGCCCACACAGCGGATGGCGTTGCCGCACATCTTTCCTTCGCTGCCGTCCAGGTTGAACATCCGCATACGCACGTCGGCGCACGCGCTCGGCATAATGAGCACCACTCCGTCGCCGCCCACGCCGAAATGTCTGTCGCTGATGCGTGGTATGGCGGCGATTATATCCCGTTCGTGCGCACGCACGTCCTCGTCGAACAGGTCGAAATAGACGTAATCGTTGCCGCAGCCGTTCATTTTTACGAATTTCATATTCACTCCTTATATTCCGCTTGCCCCGTAGTTGGAGAGGACGCGGGCGGACGGGTCGTTCACTCCACGGCACCCTTCCCATTCGCGGTTGGGCATCCAGAAATCCGCGATGCTCGACGAGGTGCGGGGATAATGTTTCTCGAACAGTTCGCGGTAAAGCAGGCTCTCTTTCGTGAACGGGGCGGCGTGGGAATAGCGGCGCCGTTTCTCACGGAATTCTTCGTCCGTATAAAGCTCTTCCGCATACTCTTTGAGTATGCCGACCATAGAGTGTCCCACCGCGTCCGAAAACGCCGCCTTTTCACGGTAAAGTATGTCGTGCGGCAGCAGGTCGCCTTCGAACGCCTTGCGCAGCAGATATTTGCCTTTTCCGTACACGTTCATTTTCATCGCGGGGTCGACGCTCATTACGTAACGCACGAAATCGAGGTCGCCGAAAGGCACGCGCGCTTCCATCCCGTGCACGGATATACATCTGTCCGCGCGCAGAACGTCGTACATATACAGTTCTCTGACGCGCTTTGCCGCCTCCTGCTGAAACGCCGCGGGCGTGGGCGCGAAATCGGTGTACTTGTAGCCGAAAAGCTCGTCCGAAATCTCGCCCGTTAGCAGAACTTTGATGTCGGTATGCTCGCGAATGTACTTGCACACCAGATACATCCCCACACTCGCGCGCACGGTGGTGATGTCGAACGTCCCCAACGCGGCAACGACTTCTTCCAGGCTTCCGAGCACGGTGTCGCGGTCTATGACGACTTCGGTGTGCTCGCTTCCGATATAATCCGCCACCTGCTTTGCGTATTTGAGGTCTATCGCGTCCGTGCTCATACCTATCGCGAACGTGCGGATGGGTTTCCCCATCAGACGTGCGGATACGGCGCACACCAGACTGCTGTCAAGACCTCCCGAAAGCAGAAATCCGATGGGCGCGTCCGCGTCCAGTCTTTTTTCTATGCCCCTGACCAGCTTTTCGCGGATGTTCGCGGTCACTTCCTCAATCCCGTCGCGCCTGAACTCTTTCACCGCCGCGATGTCCTCGTAGCACACGAATTCTCCGTCCGCATAGTAGTGCCCCGGAGGAAACGCGCGCACCTCGTCCACGATGTCCGTCAGGTTCTTCGCCTCAGACGCAAACGCTATCCTTCCGCTCTCCGAATAGCCGTAAAAGAGGGGACGGATGCCAATCGGGTCGCGCGCGGCGACGAAGCTCCCTCTCTCCGCGTCGTATATCACCATGGCAAACTCCGCGTCGAGTTTTCCGAACATATCAAGTCCGTACTCCTTGTAAAGCGGAAGTATCAGCTCGCAGTCGCTGTCGCTCGCGAAGGTATACTTCTTTTCGAGTTGCTTTTTGACGGGACGGAAGCCGTAAAGCTCCCCGTTGCAGACGGCGCAGTTTCCGTCCATAAAGAAAGGCTGCATTCCCTCTTCGGTGAGCCCCATTATGGCAAGGCGCTGAAAGCCGACTATGCCGCCCCGAAGCGCACCGTCCTCTGCATATCCGGTCCGCGCGACGCGGTCTTTGCAAAGGCTCTGTCAAAAGTTTCGTCGGACATATCCTGTCCCGTATATACCATTATCGTACACATAAATTCTCTCTTCTCCGAAATGACCGAAATGCGCGACGCACGGCGTCGGTTGCGCCGAAACGATGTTTTTGCGTGCGCTTTTAACTTTTTAACCGTCTGTTGCGCCGAATTTATGTGTTACGGTTTCGGTCCTTCGCGCATCCGGAGCGCGACGCCGAAGCTTTGACGAACGCCGCGAACAGCGGGTGAGCCTTGTTGGGACGGGATTTGAATTCGGGATGATACTGCACCCCGACGAAGAACGTGCACGCGGGGTTGCTCACCGCCTCGACGAGCCGCCCGTCGGGGGAAAGCCCTTCGAGTTTCAGCCCCGCGCCCGTGAGGCTCGCGCGGTAAGCGTTGTTGAATTCGTAACGGTGGCGGTGCCGCTCGCGCACCGCGTCCGTGCCGTATATTCCGCGGAGGGCGCCGTCCTCCGCCAGTCTGCACTCGTATGCGCCGAGCCGCATCGTGCCGCCTTTGGGGATGTTGCCCTGCTGGTCGGGCATAAGGTCTATGACCTTGCTGCCCGCGTCCGAAAATTCGCCCGAACACGCGTCCGCAATCCCAGCGACGTTTCTTGCGAACTCTATCACCGCCGTCTGCATTCCCAGGCATATGCCGAGATAGGGCACGTCGTGTTCCCGCGCGTATTTCGCCGTCGCCACCTTGCCTTCCACGCCGCGCTCTCCGAAGCCGCCGGGCACGAGTATGCCGTCCGCGCCGCCGAGAATGCTCTCCGCGTTTTCCTCCGTCACGTCCTCCGCTTCTATCCACTCAATCTCCGTGCGCACTCCGTTTTCGAAGCCGCCGTGGCGCAGCGCTTCCGCGACGGAAAGATACGCGTCGCGCATCTTGACGTATTTCCCGACCAGCGCAATCCTGACTTCCCTCTCGGGTTCCGTCGCGCGCTTCAACATCTCCTTCCACTCCGTGAGGTCCGCTTCTCCCGCCCGTATGCCCAGCTCGCGGCAGGCGACGGCGGAAAAGTTGCTCTCTTCCAGCATAAGCGGAGCCTGATAAATGCAGGGCACGGTCAGATTTTCGATGATGCAGTCCGGCTTGACGTTGCAGAACAGCGCTATTTTGTGCCTGGAACTTTCGTCGAGGGGCATCTCCTGTCTGGTGACGATGATGTCGGGGGAAATGCCCATCTGCCGCAGCTCCTTGACGGAATGCTGCGTGGGCTTGGTCTTCTGCTCTCCCGACGACGCGATGTACGGCACGAGCGTGACGTGGACGTAAAGGCAGTTTTCCCTGCCGACTTCCCTGCCCACCTGTCTCACCGCTTCGAGGAAGGGCTGACTTTCGATGTCGCCTATCGTGCCGCCTATCTCCGTCATAACGACGTCCGCGTCCGTCTTCTTGCCGACGGCGTAGATGTAGTCCTTTATGGCGCCCGTGATGTGCGGGATTATCTGCACCGTTTCGCCGAGATACTCTCCCTTGCGTTCGCGGTTGAGCACGTCCCAGTACACCTTGCCCGTGGTGAGATTGGAGTAGCGGTTGAGGTCCTCGTCGATGAACCTCTCATAATGTCCGAGGTCGAGGTCGGTCTCCGCGCCGTCCTCGGTGACGAACACTTCGCCGTGCTGATAGGGGCTCATAGTGCCGGGGTCGACGTTGATGTAGGGGTCGAGTTTCTGCGCGGCGACCTTTATTCCGCGCGATTTGAGCAATCTTCCGAGCGACGCCATAACTATGCCCTTTCCGAGCCCCGAAACGACGCCGCCTGTCACGAAAACGTATTTTGTCATACTTCCTCCTCTCCGCACTCGGCAAGCCGTAAAACGGAGAAGCGCACTTTATCCGACGTTTCAAGCGGATAAAGTGCGCCTTTGCACGATTTGTTATTTAATTGAACGACAGGTCGGAACTTTGCTCCGACTGAATTATTCCCACTCTATCGTGGCGGGGGGCTTGCCCGTCACGTCATACACGACGCGGCCTATTCCTTCGACCTCGTTGACTATGCGTTTCGCCGTCCTGTCAAGCACCTTATACGGCACGCGGACGTATTCGCAGGTCATAAAATCCGAAGTGCGCACGGCGCGCAGGGCGAGGACGTAGCCGTAAGTGCGGAAGTCCCCCACCACCCCGACGCTGCGCATTGACGTCAGCACCGCGAAATACTGGTCGGCGCGCACTTTGCCCAGCGCCATTTCCTCGCGGAACACCGCGTCCGCCTCTCGCAGAATGTCCAGCTTCTCACGGGTTATCTCGCCTATGCAGCGCACCGCAAGACCGGGACCGGGGAACGGCTGTCTGCCCACTATGCTTTCGGGCAGACCGAGCTTTCTCCCTATCGCGCGCACTTCGTCCTTGAACAGCCCGCGCAGGGGTTCGACTATTCCGATAAATCTGCTCTCGGCGGGCAGCCCGCCCACGTTGTGATGGCTTTTGATGTTGGCGCTGTTCATTGCGCCGCTCTCGATGACGTCGGGATATATAGTGCCCTGTGCGAGAAAACAGTCGCTGTATTTTTCGCTTTCGCTCTCGAACACGCGCACGAATTCCTCGCCGATTATCTTCCTCTTGCTTTCGGGCTCAGTCACGCCGGCAAGTTTGCCGAGAAAACGCTCCGACGCGTCCACGCATACGAGGTTGAGGGATTTCCCGCCGAAGGCGGCGCGTATCTCTTCGCCCTCGTTCTTTCTCATCATACCGTGGTCCACGAATATGCAGGTCAGACGGTCCGGAACGGCGCGTTCTATGAGCGCCGCCGCCACCGCGGAGTCCACTCCGCCCGAAAGCCCCAGCACCACTTCGTGCGCCCCGACTTGCTCGCGTATGCGACGGATTTCGTTTTCAATGTAGGCGTCCATCGTGTAGTCGCCCTTCGCGCCGCACACCTTATAAAGGAAGTTGCCGAGCAGCTTCCTGCCGCCGCGCGTACGCTCCACTTCGGGATGGAACTGCACGCCGTAAAGCTTCCTTTCGGCACACTCCACCGCCGCCGCGGGACAATCCGCCGTGGACGCGGTGATGCGGAAGCCTTTCGGCGGGCGGCACACATAATCCGTATGGCTCATAAGCGCCTGCATCGGCATTTTCACTCCCCCGAACAGCACGCCGCTGTCCGCCGTGACCTCGGTCGTGCCGTATTCCGACACTTCGCACGACGCCACTTCCCCGCCGAGGACGTGGCACATCATCTGCATACCGTAGCATATTCCGAGCACGGGAATTCCGAGCCCGAACAGCGCGGGGTCCGCCTTCGGCGAGCCCTCTTCGTATACGCTGAAAGGACCTCCCGTAAGGATGATGCCTATGGGAGAAAGCTTCTTTATCTCTTCCGCGGACGTCGAGCCGGGAAGAATGACGGAGTGCACGCGGAGCGAGCGCACGGCGCGCGCGATAAGCTCCTTGTACTGTCCGCCGAAGTCAAGCACTAATACCGTTTGATGAGTCTTTTCTTTCATAGCCCGTAATTATATCGTTCGCCACGGCATAACGGGTGAGCCTGTTATCCATAGCGGTCTTTTCAATGAACCTGTGCGCCGATTGCTCCGTCATGTTCCGTCTTTCGACAAGCAGACACTTCGCGCGTCCCACCGCCTGCGCCTCGCGCACCTTGCGGCGCAGCCGTTCGTTCTCGCTGCGGAGCGCGTTGTAAGTCGCCCTGAGGGAAACCAGCTGTGTGAAAAACTCCTCCGCCCTCCCCGCGTCCGGCGCAGACAACACGCATACGCCGCCCGAAACGAGTTTGCCGACAAGCGCATCGGGCAGCCTGAACCGCGTGACAAACACCACCGTTGCATCGGAGAGCGCGGAACACTTCAACGCAAACTCCACTCCCCTTCCGTCGGCGTCCTGAACGACGATGACAAAGTCCGCGCCCGCGCTTTGCAATTCGTCCAGACATCCGTCCTGCGAGAGGGGGGAGAGGACCATCCCGACTTTTTCGAGCAGCCGGTTCAGACGTTCGTTATTCACGTCGGAAACCAGAATGGTCCTGTACATAGTTTGCCTTCCGCAAAAAAAATATGGCGCTATAATAAAACCCGCCCTCCCGCAATGTCAAGAAAAATTTTCGGATTTTTTTCAAAAAAACGGCGGACGGCGCCGCCCCGTGTTTTTTTGAAAAAGTGCGAAAAAAACATTTGACGAAACGAGGAAAGATAATATAAACTTGTCCGTGTCACCTCCCCTCGGAGGCAGGTTTACCGTTGAACGAACAAGACGCGCCGCACGGCGCGTCTTTTGTTTTGTCGGACGCGCCCGGTATGCGCGCCGCGCGCAACGTCGTGCGCCCCTGTATGCGCTATGCGCGCACGCGAAGTGCTCGCCCGCACGTTGCGCACCCGCAGGACACGAGGTATAAGCTCACGCAAGGCACGAGGACTCCGCAAGCATTTTAATCCTTCTTCTCCGTCCGCCGCCGCAGTTTCTTTCAGGGTCGCCTCCGTCCTGCCTACGATGATGACGCGCGCGCCCTCTTCCGCAAAGCGTCGAGCTATCGCCCTGCCTATGCCCGAACCGCCGCCCGTGACGACTGCCGTTTTGTTTTCCAATCTGCCCATAAATGCCTCCTCGTCGCTTACTTCTGCGCGTCGAAATCGAGAGCGAGAGAAAGATACGCTTTCGCCGCGTCTTTCAGCGACATATTGTAGTAGCGTTTGTTTTTGTCGAGTTTCGCTATCCGTGCCATTTCGTCTTCCGTGAGCGCGAAGTCGAATATGTCGAAATTGCTCCTGATGTGCTCGGGATTTTTGGACCCCGGGATGACGACGTGTCCCGACTGGACGTGCCAGCGCAGGATTATCTGCGCGTTGGTCTTGCCGTATTTCGCCGCCAGGTCGGAAAACACCTGCCGTTTTATCAGCGTCTTGTCGCCGTGACCGAGAGGATACCACGCCATAAGCGCCATACCGTGCTTTGCAAGCAGCTTTTTCAGTTCGGTCTGCGGGAAGTAGGGGTGCGCTTCCACCTGAACAATCTGCGGCGCCGTTTCCGCCTTATCCACCACTTCCTCCACGAGCTCTTCGGGGAAATTGGACAGTCCCATAGCCTTTATCTTCCCCGCCTTGTACGCCTCTTCCATCGTCGCGTACGCCGCGAGATAATTGCCGACGGGCTGATGCAGTATGAGCAGGTCGATATAATCCGTGCCCAGCCTTTCGAGCGTGGCGTCGATTGCCTTCATACCGTCCTCGTATTCCGTGGGCCACAGTTTGGTGACCAGAAAGATATCCTCTCTCTTCACGCCGCTGCGCTTTATGCCGCGCCCCACTCCGCGCTCATTCATATATGCGTTTGCGGTATCTATCAGCCTGTACCCGTCCTTCAATGCGGCAAGGACGGACTCCTCCGCCTCGTCGGGGCTGAGCAGGAAAGTCCCCAGCCCTTCCGCAGGCATCTGCAAACCGTTGTTCAATCTGACGTATTCCATACTTAAACTCCTTTTTTGTGCATATAAAGTGCGTTTTGGTTCGAATTTTTCCGAAGAGCTTCCGTCTTTGCAAGACCGTCGGCGGGATGTGCCGCCGTGCTCTTTTCTCTTCCGACAAGGATATTGTACGTCCGTGCCGCCGCGTTGTAAAATGCCGATTTTGCAACATCTTATAACCTGAACGCATAACTTGACTTGCCCCGAAAGAGTTGATATAATCCGAAACGGATGGGCCGTGCGGCACCGCGCGGCGGGGAGAACGCTATGATAGAACTCAACCAGTTAAGACAATTCGAAGCCGTCGCCGAATGCGGCACTCTTTCCGCCGCAGCGGAAAGACTTTACATTTCCCAGCCTGCTCTCACGCGTTCTATGCAGAAACTCGAAAAGGACCTCGGCGTCGCCCTCTTCGACAGAGCGAAAAGCAAGGTGGAGCTGAACGAAAACGGAAGGTTTTTCCTGGGTCTCGTGCGCGGTATGCTCGGCGACTTCGACTCCTGCGTCGAAAGAGTGCGTGCATTCGACCGCAGCCGCAAGACCATAAACGTCGGCTCGTGCGCTCCCGCGCCTTTGTGGGAACTGCTCCCGACCCTGTCCTCGCTCTATCCCGACAAAGCCATATCCTCGCGTATGAAAACCACGGACGAACTCGTCGCCGACCTGCAAAACGGCACGGCGCAGATTATCGTCACCAACCGTGCTCTTCACATTCCGGGGGCGTTCGGCTTCGTGCTCGGCAGCGAAAAACTGCTGCTCAACGTCCCGCCCACTCACCCCCTCTTTTCACACAAGGGAGGGCTTTATTTCAAGGACATCGCGCCCTATTCCATTCTGCTCTATTCGCTCATCGGGGATTGGGAGGAAGTCACCTCCGAGATGCTTCCCGACACGCATTTCATAGTGCAGGAAGACCGCGAAAACTTCGACTCTCT
The DNA here is from genome assembly GCA_900544575.1 of uncultured Eubacteriales bacterium. Lineage (GTDB taxonomy): Bacteria > Bacillota > Clostridia > Christensenellales > CAG-917 > Limadaptatus > Limadaptatus stercorigallinarum. The sequence continues at coordinate 113,184 of UQVO01000001.1, forward strand.
CGCAAGGCTTTCCGCGCTCCCGTCGTTTGCCACCGACCTTTCGATAAAGCATTACGGCACGCAGACAAACGCCGCTCTCATCCCCATCCTCGACGAGAAGGCGACGATGACTTATCACTGCTATATAATGAACAAAAACAAAGAGTTTTTCCGTCCTTTCCGCGAAAAATTCGACTGACTGTTTCCGCTAGGACCTAGCGCAGTCCGTTCGGACAAAACTTCCATAAATTCGCAAAAACGCCGCCCCGCAAAGGGACGGCGTTTGTATTCGGCGTGTGTCACAGTCGCGGAAGACGCGCAGGGTTTGCGCACGTCGGGCGCGGCGTGATTCAGGAGGCGTGATTCAGCGGATGATTATCTGGTCGCGCTCGGCGCCGACGGAAACGTATTTTATCTCGCAGCCGACCTGTTTTTCCACATAGTCGACGTAAGCGCGCGCCGCCGACGGCAGGTCGGAGAACCTGCGGCAGTCGGAAGTCAGGGTCTTCCAGCCTTCCATATACACCGTATGGGGTTTTGCTCCGTTGAGCCGTTCGCCGAAGGGGAACTCGTCCGTCAGTTCGCCGTCGCAGTCGTACGCGTCCACGACGGGGATGCGGTCAAAACCGTCGAGCACGTCGAGTTTGGTGAGAGCGAGCTCGTCCGCTCCCTGCACGCGGCAGCCGTAACGGGAAGCCACGACGTCGAAACCGCCCACCCTTCTGGGTCTGCCCGTCGCCGCGCCGTATTCGCCGCCCGCTTCGCGGAGCCTGACCGCCTCGTCGCCGAACATTTCCGCGGTGAACGGTCCCTCTCCCACGCAGGACGAATACGCTTTCATAATGCCTATCGTTCTGTCGAGTCTGAGGTCGGGCACGCCAGCGCCGACGGGAGCGTAAGCCGCAATCGTGTTGGACGAGGAAGTGTAGGGATAAATGCCGAAATCGATGTCGCGGAGCGCTCCGAGCTGCGCTTCGAACATTATGTTCTTGCCCTCGCGCGCGGCAAGTCCGATGTAACGCCCCGCGTCGCAGATGTAAGGCTTGAAACGGTCGCCGAACTCGGCAAGCCAGTCGGAAATCTCTTCCGCCGTATACTTTTTGGCGCCCGGATAAGCGGCAAGGCAGAGGTTTTTCCAGTCCAGCACCTCTTCTATGCGCGATTTGAGATAGGCGGGATGAAGCAGGTCGCCCATACGAATCGCCTTTTTCATATACTTGTCCGCGTAAATGGGCGCTATGCCGCGGCGGGTGGAGCCGAATTTGCGGTCCGCGAGCCTGTCCTCTTCGAGGCAGTCCTGCTGGACGTTGTAGGGGAAGCAAATCACTGCGCGGTCGCTGATTTTGAGATTGTCGGGAGTGACGGTGACGCCGCCCGCGCGCAGTTTCTCAATCTCCCCCGCAAGGTGGTGCACGTCAATGACCATACCGTTGCCCATCACGTTGACCTTGTCCTCGCGCAGAATGCCGGAAGGCAGAAGGTTGAGCACGAATTTTCCTCTTTCGTTGACGACGGTGTGCCCGGCGTTGTTGCCGCCCTGATAACGCACTATGACGTCCTGCTCTTCGGAAAGCAGGTCCACCATACGCCCCTTTCCTTCGTCGCCCCAGTTGATTCCCACTATCGCAGTAAGCATATTGCACCTCGCAAAAACTTTATTCCTCTTTCAAAGCGCAGCGTCCGCCTTTGCGGACGCGCGTCAACATTATACGTCAGCGTGCGCATTTGCGCGACGCCGCGTCACACCCTGATTGCGGACGCCGCCGAGCGGTCGTACGGATTTGCCGCAAGCAGCGGGCGCACGGTTTCGGAAAGGAACTCCTCCGTCTGCTCCGCCGCGCAGCCGACGAACTGCCTGACGTCCATAATGGAGTCCAGCTCCTCTTTCGTCAGCCCGAAGAGCGGGTCGGCGAGAATGCGGTCGAGCAGGTCGTTTTCGCCGCCCTCTTCCTTGACCACCGCCGCCGCGGCGACGGAGTGTTTCCTTATCGCCTCGTGCAGCTCCTGACGGTCGCCGCCCTTCTCCTTGACGCAGTACATAAGAATGTTTTCCGTTGCCATAAACGGCAGTTCACGGTTGAGATTGCGTTCGATAATCTTCGGATACAGCTTCAAGCCGCTTATCACGTTGATGTAAAGCGACAGCACCGCGTCCACGGCGAGGAACGCTTCGGGGACGGAGATGCGCTTGTTCGCGCTGTCGTCGAGAGTGCGCTCGAACCACTGCGTCGCGGCGGTCACGGCGGGGTTGAGGCTGTCGACTATGACATAGCGCGACAGCGACGCCATACGTTCGCTGCGCATAGGATTGCGCTTGTAAGCCATCGCGGAAGAACCTATCTGCTTGCTCTCGAAAGGCTCTTCGACCTCTTTGAGATTGGAAAGCAGTCTGATGTCGTTGGAAAATTTCGTCGCGCTCTGCGCTATGGAGCAAAGCACGGAAAGCACGTTGTAATCCACCTTGCGGGAGTAAGTCTGCCCGCTGACGGGATAGGTTGCGGCAAAGCCCATTTTCTCCGCGATGAGCGCGTCGAGCTTCTTGACCTTGGCGCGGTCGCCGCCGAAGAGTTCGAGAAAACTCGCCGCCGTGCCCGTCGTCCCTTTGCACCCCAGCATTTTGAGGGAAGAAAGACGGTATTCGAGGTCGTAAAAATCGAGCACCAGGTCGTGCAGCCACAGCGACGCGCGTTTGCCGACGGTGGTGGGCTGGGCGGGCTGGTAATGGGTGTAAGCGAGAGTGGGCAGGCTCTTGTACTTCTCCGCGAAATCCGCCGTCTTTTCAATGGCTGCGAGCAGCAGGGAGCGTATCTGCAAGAGTGCCTCTTTCATCTGTATTATGTCGGTGTTGTCGCCGACGTAACAGCTGGTCGCGCCGAGATGGATGATGGGTTTCGCCTTGGGGCACGCCTTGCCGAAAGTGAGGACGTGCGCCATAACGTCGTGCCGCACTTCCTTTTCGCGTTCGGCGGCATATGCGTAATCGATGTCGGCGACGTGCGCTTTCATTTCCGCAATCTGCTCCTCCGTAATCGCGATGCCAAGCTCCTTTTCGGCCTCGGCGAGCGCAATCCAGAGTTTTCTCCACGTGGTGAACTTGAAATCGGGTGAAAAGATGTGCTTCATCTTCTCGCTTGCATACCTCTCGCAGAGGGGGGAAACATAGCTGTCCATACGACCTCCAAATAAAAAAGCGTCCATCCGTCCTTCCGCACCGACGGTAGTGGAAGGCGCGGGCGAACACTCCGGCGTATTCTGTCTGCCGACGCAGATAAAATATAGCAAGGCGCGCGGAAAATGTCAATTGTTTCCTTGACAATGCGCCGCAGGGCGGGTATAATCCCAACCATAAAAGCAAGGACGCTTTCCGGCGGGGAGCGTCCTTCTCCTTTTTTACGGAAAAAGCAAGCGGCACTCCCGTCGCCGCAACAGGGTCAAATAACTTGCTTAATCGCAAGGAGTTTAATATAATAAACTTAATTCCGCGTCGGCGCACACGCCCGCGGAGAAGGAGCGAGTTTTATGGTAATGTCCGAATTGTTCGGCAGTATGGTCTTCAACGAGCAGGTCATGAGCGAACGTCTGCCCAAGAACACCTATAAGGAATTCAAGGACTGCTGCGCGCACGACCGTCCCCTCCCTCTCGAAACCGCAAACGTCATCGCCAACGCGATGAAGGACTGGGCGGTGGAAAAAGGCGTGACTCACTTCACGCATTGGTTCCAGCCGATGACGGGGCTGTCCGCGGAAAAGCACGACTCTTTCATCTCCCCCACGCCCGACGGCGGCGTAATAATGGAGTTCGGCGGCAAGGAACTGATAAAGGGCGAACCCGACGCGAGCTCTTTCCCCAGCGGCGGACTGCGCGCGACTTTCGAGGCGCGCGGCTATACCGCGTGGGACCCGACCTCTTACGCCTTCATCAAGGACAACACTCTGTGCATTCCCACCGCGTTTTGCAGCTACAACGGTCAGGCGCTTGACAAAAAAACGCCCCTGCTGCGCTCTATGGAAGCGGTCAGCCGCGAGGGCGTCGCTCTGCTGCGCCTCTTCGGCAGAAAAACGGAAAAACTCTATTCCGCAGTCGGTCCCGAACAGGAATATTTCCTCATCGACAGCAAATCTTTCGAAAAACGCCGTGACCTGATGTACACCGGCAGGACTCTCTTCGGCGCAAAACCGCCCAAGGGACAGGAGCTGGAAGACCACTACTTCGGCGCGATTAAACCCCGCGTGGCGGCGTTTATGAAAGACCTCGACGAGGAACTGTGGAAACTCGGCGTGCTTGCCAAGACCAAGCACAACGAAGTCGCCCCCGCACAGCACGAACTTGCTCCCATCTACACCACCGTCAACGTCGCGACGGACCAGAACCAGCTGACGATGGAAACTATGCGCAAAGTGGCGGCAAAGCACGGGATGACCTGTCTGCTGCACGAAAAACCCTTCGCGGGCGTGAACGGCAGCGGCAAGCACAACAACTGGTCGCTGGTCACCAACTTCGGTCACAACATCTTCGAGCCGGGCAAAAGCCCGTCCGACAACGCGCAGTTCCTGCTCATCGTTTCGCTTATGATAGCCGCGGTGGACAAGCATCAGGACCTTCTGCGCATCAGCGCGGCGAGCGCGGGCAACGACCACCGTCTCGGCGCCAACGAAGCGCCCCCCGCAATCGTGAGTATGTACCTCGGCGACGAGCTGACGGGCATTTTGCAGGCAATCGCCGACGGCAGGACTTACTCCAAGCGCGCGGCGTGCGAAGTGGAGATAGGCGTGCACGTTCTGCCCAAGTTCGCAATGGACAGCACGGACCGCAACCGCACCTCCCCCCTCGCGTTCACGGGCAACAAGTTCGAGTTCCGTATGCTCGGCTCCGCCTTCTCAATCGCGGACACCAACACGGTGCTCAACACCATTATGGCGGACGAATTCCGTGCCGCCGCGGCGGAGCTCGCCGAAGCGGACGATTTCAACGCCTGCATACGCGACATAATCAAACGCATTATGAACGAGCACGGCAGGATAGTCTTCAACGGCAACAACTATTCCGCCGAATGGGTGGAAGAGGCGAAACGCCGCGGGCTGCTCAACCTGCCCACCACGGTGGACTGTCTCGAACTGCTCGACTCCCCCGAAAACATCGCGCTGTTTGAACGCAACGGAGTGTTTACGGAAGAGGAAATCAGAAGCCGCAAGGACATCCTCATCGAAAACTATTCCAAGCAGATAGCGATAGAGGCGAACACGATGCTGGATATGGCGGAAAAGGACGTCCTGCCCGCCGTCACCACCTATGAACGCGAGCTCGCCGACACCGTGGGCGCGCTTGCCGCCGCAGGCGTGACGAAAGCACCGCAGAAAGATACGCTGAACCTGCTCAACGCTCTTTATGCCGATGCGGCAAAGGCGATTGCTTCCCTCAAAGCCGCCATCGAAAAAGGCAAGAAAGCGGAAAGCTGGATGGAATACGGCAGAATATGCCGCGACGAAATCATCCCCGCGATGAACGCGCTCCGCGCCGCCGCGGACGAGATGGAGATACACACCGCCAAAAAGTACTGGCCCTTCCCCACTTACGGCGACCTGCTCTTCTCCGTCAACTGAAAACAACGCGACACGGTCCCGCCGCCGAACGCGGCGGGATTTTTCCGTCGCAAAGGAGCACGGATGCACACCGAAAAAACAAACGCGATGCGCGCCCTCGACCGCGCGGGCGTGAAATACGGCAGTCTGTCCTATCTGCCCGAAGGCAAAGAGATATCCCCGGAGGACGCGCCGAGCGGCGTGGAAGCCGCGGAAATGATGGGGCTTCCTCCCGAGCGCGTGTTCAAAACTCTGGTGACGCAGGGGAAAAGCCTTGCGCATTACGTCTTCGTCATTCCCGTCGCACGCGAACTCGACCTCAAAAAGGCGGCGCGCGCCGTGGGCGAAAAATCCGTCGAAATGATAAAATCCAAGGAACTGTTTCCGCTGACGGGCTACGTGCACGGCGGCTGCTCCCCTCTCGGAATGAAAAAACAGTTCGTCACTGTCCTCGACGAAAGCGCGCGCGGACAGGAGCGCATAGTTTTCAGCGCGGGCAAAATAGGCAGGCAGATAGAGGTTTCTCCCGCCGACCTTGCAAAGGCTCTGAAATTCGCTTTTGCGGACCTTACGGCGGAACGGAAATGACCTTCGCTCCGCGGTCTTTCCCCGACACGGATTTAACATAATAATACGGGTGTTGCGTTTTGCATATTTTTGTGGTACAATCATTTCGTTTTCACCCGGAATTTTGTGTTTTTCAGGATGACGGACAGCCGTTTTTCTTTTCGGCTCACCGCGGCAAGGCGACGTCGCGTCCGCGGAATACGGATTAAGGAGCGTGATTATGGAACAATTCGAAAAGGTCGTGCAACACTACGCGCCGTGGATGCGCAAGATGAGCGACGTCTGCGTGGAAAACAGCACCATCGACCCTTCTCTTTACGAAAAATACAACGTAAAACGCGGCTTGCGTGACATAGACGGCACGGGCGTCGTCGCGGGGCTCACCGAAATCAGCGAGATAAATTCCTACCGGCTCGACGAAAACGGCAACCGCGTCGAGTGCCCCGGCGAACTTTATTACCGCGGCATCCCCATTCAGGACCTCGTTAACGGTTTCGTCACCGAACGCCGCTTCGGCTTCGAGGAAACCGTCTATCTCCTCCTCTTCGGCAAGCTGCCCGACAAGCAGAAACTCGAACATTTCAACACGATGCTTGCCGACTACCGCCGCCTGCCCGAAAGTTTCGTGCGCGACATCATAATGAAAGCGCCCTCCGCGGATATGATGAACGTCATCGCAAGAAGCGTGCTCACCCTTTACAGCTACGACAAGCACCCCGACGACATCTCCATCCCCAACGTGCTGCGCCAGAGCATACAGCTCATCGCGCAGTTCCCGCTGCTTTCCGCATACGGCTATCAGGTGTATGCGCATTACCACTCCGACAACAGCCTCATCATACACAAGCCGCGCCACGAGCTGAGCACGGCGGAAAACATTCTGCGGCTCATCCGCCCCAACAAAAAATATACGGAGCTGGAAGCCCTCATCCTCGACCTCTGCCTCGTGCTGCACGCCGAACACGGCGGCGGCAATAACTCCACGTTCACCAACCACGTCGTGACGAGTTCGGGCACGGACACCTACTCTGCGGTCGCGGCGTCCCTCGGCTCTCTCAAAGGACCGCGCCACGGCGGCGCAAACATCAAGGTGTCAAAGATGTTCGCGGACATCAAAGCCACCACCCCGTGCACCGACTCCGCAATCCGCGATTACATAGCCCGCCTGCTCGACAAAAAGGCGTTCGACGGAGCGGGGCTCGTGTACGGCATAGGGCACGCGGTGTATTCGCTCAGCGACCCGCGCGCCGACATCCTCCAAAGTTACGCCAAGAAACTCGCCGTCGCGAAAGGGCTCGAAGCCGACTACGAATACTACGAAAAAGTGGCACGCATAGCTCCCGAAGTCATCGGCGAAAAGCGCAAGATGTACAAGGGCGTCAGCGCAAACGTGGACTTCTACTCCGGGCTCATCTACACTATGCTGAAAATCCCGACCGAGCTTTACACCCCTCTCTTCTCCGTGGCGAGAATAGCGGGTTGGAGCGCGCACCGCATCGAAGAGCTTGCCAACCGCGGCAAGATTATACGTCCCGGCTACACCGCCGTTGCGCCGCGTCAGGAGTACGTCCCCATTGCGGACAGATGACAAGACTTTCGGACAAAAAAGGAAAGCACCGCACAAAGCGGTGCTTTTTCATTGCGTTTTAGGCTTATAAACTCCCCTTTTAGCCGTTTGCGGCTAGTCGCGCAAAATCTGCGCGAGCAGTTGCGCCGCACTATCCACTATGATTTCCGCGCCGTGGGCGGCGAGCACTTCACGCGGACGGAAACCCCATCCGACGCCCACGAAGTCCACCCCCGCGTTCCTCGCCGTATCGGCGTCCACATCGGAGTCGCCGACGTAAACCGCGGCTTCGCGCGGCACGTCCAGCGCACGCAGAATTTCGTTCACCGAGTCGGGCGCGGGCTTTCTCCGCACACCTTCGCGTTCACCGACGGCTATGTCGAAAAGCCCCGCGAAATAGTCTTCCGCAAGTGCCTGCACGGCAAAATCCACCTTGTTGGAAACCACCGCTGTTTTCATCCCCGCCGCGCGCAGAGCGGCAATCGCTTCGGGCACCCCGTCATAGGGTTTCGTCTTGTCCGCGCAATGCACCGCATAGTTTTTGCGGAACGCTTCCGCAAGCTCCGCGGACTTTTCGTCCGAAGTCCCTTTCGGCACCGCTCTTTCCAGAAGTTTGCCCACGCCGTTGCCCACAAACGAGCGCACTTCGTCCTTGGTGCGCACGGGCATTCCGACCTCGGCAAGCGACATATTGAGCGTGTCCGTCAGGTCGTCGAGGGTGTCCAGAATGGTGCCGTCCATATCGAACACGGCAAGGCTGTACTTCATCTTTCCTCCGCAATTCCCGCGGACCGACCGAGCCCGGTCGGCGCGGACCGTCATATAAGTTTCTTGACGTAACAGACTATGCGGTTGGCTTCGTCGAAGCCTGCCGCACGGTGAAAACGCATACTCCCTTCGTTCTTCACCTCGCAGTCGCTGGCAAATTCCTTGCAGCCTTGCAGCTGCGCCCATCTCTCGCACTCGGCAAGCAGTTCCGCCGCATAGCCCTTGCGCCTGTACCCTTCGCGGATGAATATGCCTTCCAGATAGCCGACGGGGGAAGTTTCCGTGCCCTCGACATACTCGTGCCTGAGCTGACACAGCGCAAACCCGATGGGACCGTCCCCTGCGTAGCTGATGAAAAACGCCGCTTCGGAGTCCTCGATGAGCTGTTTGGCAAAAATCTGCTCGATGTCGTAGGCGGAACGCCCCGGCCACAGCGTGGCGGCGAATTCCGCAAGCACCCTTACGTCGTCAGTAGTAGCTTTGCAGACCATTTCTTTCCCTCCTTACCTTCATTTTATTCCGCACGGACTGCCGCACCTGCGCAAATCTCCGCCACGGTTTTCGCCGCGTCGCGGATGTAGGACGCAAGGTTTCCCTGCGTCGCTCCCGCAATCAGCGTATTGCATTTCCCCACGGGCACGAGCACGCGCACGGCGCGCGCCGACGCAACGGCGAGCGCGGCGGCAGGCGTGATTTCTCCCGCTATCGCGCCCGGCATAATTATCCCGACCGGTCCCGTGACGACGTCGGCAAGCCCCGCTTCGCGCACGACCGCGTTCTCGCCGGAAAACGCCTCGTCCGCACCTGCCTTGCGCATTCCGCGCGCGGCTTCCGCATTTGTGCCGCAGGCGACAATCCGCGCGTCCGTTCCGCTTTCGCGCAGCGCGCGCACGAGCTGTTTCCCTATTCCGCCGCCCTGTCCGTCTATCACAAGAACTCTCATATGCAAAAATTAGCATAAGAAAGGACGGATGTCAATCCTCGCGCGCCGCGCATATGCACATATCCGCACAAGGGCACGCGCTCCCGTTGACACGCGCGCGCGGAAGTGCTAATATAGACGGGTCGCAGGGCGTCACGAAGGCGCCGTAAAACGCGGCGAAAACACAACTCGAATTCCTACGGAGTCACGAAGGCTTATCCCTGCGGATAAGTCTTTTTTTGCGCCGATGCTGTTTCAAACGGAAAATCTGACGGTAACCGCTTATCTCGCCGACGGACGTCGCAAAGTCGTCGCGGGGCTTTCGCTTGCCGCGGACAAGGGCGAAAAACTCGCGATAGTCGGCGAGTCGGGCTGCGGAAAGACAATGACCGCCCTCGCCGTCGCGGGGCTTCTTCCGCGTAACTGCACGGCAACGGGAAAGGTAACGCTGGACGGCAAGGAGCTGACGACGCTGTCGGAGCGCAAACTCAACGCCCTGCGCGGGAAAGAGATTTGCCTCATTCCCCAGAGCGGGGCGGAATTTCTCAACCCCTCTCTGCGCATATCGACGCAGCTTTACGAAACTCTGAAAAAACAGGGCGTGAAACGCAGGGACCGCCTGCGCGAAGCGTGCGCCCGTCTGCGCCGCGCGGGGCTTGCGGAAGGCGAGGACATTCTCTCCCGCTATCCCTTCGAACTTTCGGGCGGACAGGCGCAGCGGGTGACGCTTGCCGCCGCCTGTTCCGAGGAGGTGCGCCTGCTGATAGCGGACGAGCCGACGAAAGGTATAGACGCCGCGACTGCGGCGGAATTTCTGGACGAACTCGACGCTCTCTTTCCGTCCGCCGCGGTCATCGTCATCACGCACGACATTTCCGTCGCGGAACGCGCGGACAAAATCGCGGTGATGTTGGACGGCGAAGCGGTGGAATGCGGCGGCGCGTCGGACGTGCTGTCCACCCCTCTCCACCCCTATACGCGTGCGCTCATCGCCGCGCTTCCGAAAAACGGCCTGCACGCCGACCGCGAACTACGCCCCGAAGCCGCTGGCGGCTGTCCCTACCTTTCGCGCTGTCCGCTCGCGGAAGAGGTGTGTCGGGAGCATCAGCCCCTGCGCGCTGTTGCGGACCGCGAAGTGAGGTGCTGCAAATGCTGACCGTCAAAAATCTGCAAAAGACGTTTCATACAGGCAAAACCGACGGTTTAACCGTGCTTTCCGACATTTCTTTCACCCTCGGCGACGGCGAAAGGCTTGCCCTTTCCGGCGCGAGCGGGGTGGGAAAAAGCACCGTTGCGAGGATACTCACGGGGCTGGAAACGCCCGACGGCGGCAACGTATTCCTGGACGGCGAGCCGCTATGGTCGGAAGGCAGACACAGAAAATACGACCGCGAAAAGGGACGCGGAATACAGATGATATTCCAATCCCCTTACGCCTCTCTCGACCCCGTGCAGACGATAGGCGGCGCGGTGGCGGAGGCGCTCGTGTTTTCGCATTCGGCAAAACGCGGCAGGGAAGCGAAAGAAAAGACGGAGGAACTTTTCGGGCTGGTGGGGCTGCCCTTCGGGCTTGCGAAACGGCGGCCGTTCGCGCTGTCGGGCGGACAGGCGCAGAGGGCGGCGATTGCGCGCGCTCTCGCCCTCCGTCCCTCCGTGCTCATTGCCGACGAAGCGACGGCAATGCTGGACGTGATGACGCAGGCGAGGATTGCGGAACTGCTGGGCGAACTTTCCGCAAAGCTCGGGCTTGCGGTGATTTACATCTCCCACGACGCGGATTTTCTGCGGCGGGCGGCGGACAGAATAACGGTTCTGGAGCACGGAACGCTCCGCGAGGAAAAGGAATGAGAAAATTTTTCGGAAAGTTTGCAAAAAGGGCGGCGGTTTTTGCCGCGGCGGCGTGCGTTCTCGCGCTCTCTCTTTCGGCACTTGCCGCCTGTGACAATAAGACCGCGGACGGCGGTTTCGTCATAGGCACAACAACGGTCATCGCCTCCGCGGACAGAAGCGACTACAACTACGACCAGCTCTCCGCGGGTCTCACACAGCAGGCGTTGGTGTCCGCGGGCGCGGACGGGACTTATTCCCCCCTGCTCGCCGAATTTTCCACGGAAGACTCGAAAACGTGGGTGTTCACCGTGCGTGACGGAATGTGCTGGGACGACGGCGTCCCCGTCACCGCGGACGACATTCTTTTCACACTCGGTTACGCCGACGAATACGACAGCGGCAACTGGCTGAGTTCAATCACGGACACAACGGGCGCGGTGACGGAAAGCAAACTCCTGTCCGCGGACGTGTCGGCGGACGGGCGCAGCATAACTCTCGTCTTCCGCGAAGCAGACGTGCACGCCCTTTCCGACCTCACGTCCCTGCGCATTATGCCCGGACACATATATGAGGGCAAAACAACAGAAACCGCGACGCCCTCCGAAAACCGCGTCGGTTGCGGGGTTTATATGTTCGAAAGTTTCTCGCGCGACGCGGGCACGATTACCTTCGTCCCCAACCCTTACTACCCCGCCGACGGCGAACTCGCCGCGGAGCGCATAACGGTGCGCCTGTTCGGAGGCGAAGACACGATGTATCTCGCTTTCGCAAACGGCGAGCTCGATATGCTGTGGCGCTATTCCGGCGGAGTTGACGCGACGGTTGCGGCGACGCTTGCCGAAAACGGCAATGCGGAGATAATTCCCGTCGCGGCAGACAATCTGCCCGCGGTGCTGGCGTTCAACAACTCTTCCTCCCCGTTTGACAACCTCAACCTTCGCAAAGCCGTGACGTATGCGCTGGATTACGACCGCTTCCGCGAACTTTTCGCCTCCGAATATTCCTCGCCTTCGCAGGCGGGGTTCGTGCCGCCCACCACGCTCGGATACATATCCGACACCGAAGTGCTCTCCCGCGACCTCGAAAAAGCGCGGGAATACCTCGAAGCGGGGCTTGCGGAAACGGGGCTCGCCTCGCTTTCCTTCCGCCTTGCGGTAAATTCGGGCAACGCGACTCATATGCGCTATGCCGAACTCGTGCGCACGTCCCTTCAAGACATCGGCGTCACGGTGACGATAGACGCAATGGACGTCAACTCCTTCCGCGCCGCAACCACGAACGGATTCAGCGACGGGAACGTCACTCATCAGGCGTGCATAATCGGTTATACCTCCAACGGAATGAAAATGATGGGAGGGCTGGGCACGATTTATATGGACGGCACGCACGCCGTTCAGGGGGTGTCGCAGGTGTTCGACGAGGAATTTTTGAGCATAGCAGACGCACTGAGTGCGGCAGGCACTCCCGAAGAATACGCCGCCGCCGCGCGCGAATGCCAGCTTTGGTACGCCGAAAATCTGCCCGCCGTCGCGCTTTATTACGACTCGCAGCTGCAAGTGGTGTCACGACGTTTCACGGGCTTCGTCACGGACGCCGATTTCGGACTTCTCAATGCCGCAACCTGGCTCTCGCTCGAACGTGCATAAGAAAAAATGCAGAAGTATATCCGCCACATCTTAATCGCGCTCACGGCATTTGCAGCCGTGGTAGTGCTCAACTTCGCCCTGCCGCGGCTGATGCCGGGCGACCCCGTATATCTGCTCACGGGGCTGGACGCGGAAACGCTGTCGGCGGAAGTCTATGCGCGCTACTACTCGGCGCTGGGGCTGGACCTGCCGCTCGCGCAGCAGTTCGCCGCCTACCTCGAAGACGTCTTCGGCGGAAGTCTGGGCTACTCCTACCACTACAACGCGACCGTGGCTTCCCTCATTGCGCAACGTCTGCCCGCGACGTTGCAGACGGTGCTGCCCGCCGTCGTGCTCTCCACCCTCATAGCGCTTGCGGCGGGACTCGCGGCGGGAAGAAAAGCGCGCGGAATCGGCGACACTCTCTTTACGGGCTCGTCGGTGCTGCTGAACGCCGTCCCGACATTTATGATTGCGATGGTGCTGGTGATACTGTTCTCCTTCACGCTGGGATGGCTGCCCTACGGCAACCTCAGTTCTCCGGGAGCGGACATCGGCACAATCGAAGGTTTTGGCGACAGAATAGTGCATTTAATCCTGCCGATTGCGACGCTCGTGCTTGCCACCACGCCGCCGAAATATATGATGCTCCGCGCAAGCGCGGCAAAGGAAAACGACGAAAAATACGTGCTGTACGCACGCTCGCGCGGGCTGTCGCCGTCACGAATATCTTTCGTGCACGTCTTCCCCAACGCGGGTCAGTCCTTCCTCACGATGACGGGGATGAACCTCGGCGCGATGCTCGGAGGGTCGGTGGTGACGGAAACCATATTCTCAATCAACGGAATGGGGCTGCTCGTATCGCAGGCGATAACCTCGCTCGACTATCCCGTCCTGCAAGGCTGCCTTACGGTGATATCCGCTTTCATTCTCGGCGTGACGGTGGTGACGGACATCGTTCTGATGCTCGCCGACCCGAAGGTCAGGAGGCGTAGAAATGCGAGCATATGACAAAATCGTAAGACGCTTCCTTCCGACAGTCGGGAAAAACAAGACCGCAGGCATCGCCGCACTCGCCGTGGGAGCGGCTCTGCTTGTCGTGTTCCTGCTCGCGGCGGCGGCGCCTTCCGTGTTCACGGATTACTCGCCGACGCAGGCGTTTCAGGCGTGGCAGTCCCCCTCTGCCGAGCACATCCTCGGCACGAACGATATGGGCTACGATATATTCACGGAACTCGTGTACGCCACGCGCCAGACCCTGCTCGTCGGCATCGCGTCCGCCGCGGCGGCGCTCGTCGTCGGCACTCTGACGGGGCTTGCGGCAAGCGCGGGCGGAATCGTGGGGGCGGCGGCAAACGGTCTGATAAACCTGTTTATGATGCTGCCGAAACTGCCCGTCATAATCGTCCTGACCGCATTCCTCGGCGGCGGCGAAACGGAAACCGTCCTCGTCATTGCGGCATTCGGCTGGGTGACCACCGCGCGCGCCGTGCGCGCAAAAGCCGTGCATCTTTCGGCGATGCCGTTTGCGGAAGCGCTGACGGCGGCGGGATACTCCCCCGCACGCATAACTTTCCGTCACATTCTGCCAAATGTCGGCGAAGTTGCCCTGACGCGCTATGTGTCCACCGTCGCAAGCAGCATAATGACGGAAGCGACGCTGAGTTTTCTGGGGCTCGGCAGCGTGACTTCCCCCACGTGGGGAACTATGATAAACTTTGCATACAGGCGCGGCGCATTCGTGCTCGGAGCGTACGGATGGCTGCTCGCGCCCGGCGCCGCCTTAATGCTGCTGGTGCTGGCATTCTGGTGCATATGGTATTTCGCCGAAAGCCGCTCGCAGGAAGTGAGCGGCGGCGCGACAGACTGAAAAGGAGGCACGCAATGACGACGAATTTCACATCCCCGTCGGGCACGCCATCAGTCGGCATACGCAGGACGCTTGCGGAGTTTTTCGCGGAAAACGGAAAACTCGCCGTCGCCTATTCGGGCGGCACGGACTCCGCCTATCTGCTGTATGCCGCGCGCCTGCACGGCGCGGACGTCACGGCGTATTTCGCCCGTTCGGAATTCACCCCCGAGTTCGAGGTGAAAGAAGCCGAGAATTTTGCGCGCGAAATCAGGTGCAAATGCGTTGTGGTGGAAACAAGCGTTTTATCCGACGAAAACATTGCGGCAAACTCCGCATTACGTTGTTATCACTGCAAACGCGCTATGATGTCCGCTCTGCTCGCCGCGGCGGAAAATGACGGCTTCTCCGTGCTTGCCGACGGCACGAACGCCTCGGACGACGACGCGGAACGTCCGGGCTCGCGCGCTACTGCGGAGCTCGGCGTGCGCTCTCCCCTGCGCGAAGCGGGGCTCTCGAAAGACGACATCCGCGCGGCGGCGAAGGAGGCGGGACTTTCCGTCTGGAACAAACCGTCATACTCCTGTCTTGCCACCCGCATAGCGCAGGACACGCGGCTGACGCGTCCGCTTCTGAACAGGGTCGAACGTGCGGAAGGCGCGCTCCGCGCAATGGGCTTTTCGGATTTCCGCGTGCGCGTGCGCCCCGACGGAATAAGGGTGCAGATTGCGCCGAAAGAAGCGGATATGTCCGAGAAAAAGCGGGTGGCAATCCGCGAAGCCGTAAGGCAAATCTTCCCGTCGGAAGAAATAACGCTCGAAGAAAGAAACTGACCCGCGGCGGCACATCGGGGCGCCGCAAGGAGGAAATATGAAGGATTCCGTAAAAGAAATTCTGCTCAAAGTGCAAAACGGCGAACTCAGCGCGGACGACGCGCTGCTCGCCCTCAAAAAGCAGCCTTTCGAGGATTTGGGTTACGCTCACGTCGACTATCACCGCAAGGTGCGGCAAGGGACGGACGAGGTCGTTTACGGCAGCGGCAAAACCGCGGAACAGATTGAGGGGATTGTCGGGAATATGCTTTCCAACGGGCTGAACAACGTGCTCGTCACGCGGCTGTCCGAAGAAAAGGCGGCGGCGCTCGGCGAAAAATTCCCCCTGGAATATCACCGCGAGGCGCGGATTGCGGTCGTTTCCCCTGTCCCGACGAAAAATCCGCGTGGCAACATTGTCGTGGTGTCCGCGGGGACAAGCGACATTCCCGTATGCGAAGAGGCCGCCGTGACGGCAGAAACGCTGGGCAGCCGCGTGACGAGAATATACGACGTGGGTGTGTCGGGGCTGCACAGACTGCTCTCCCACCTCGACGAAATTACGCAGGCGCGCGTGATAGTCGCCGTCGCCGGGATGGAAGGCGCGCTCGCAAGCGTGGTCGCGGGGCTTGTGGACTGCCCCGTCGTGGCGGTCCCCACAAGCGTTGGCTACGGCGCGAATTTCGGCGGGCTTGCGGCGCTTCTTGCGATGCTCAATTCCTGCGCGTGCGGCGTTTCGGTCGTCAACATAGACAACGGCTTCGGCGCGGGCTATCTCGCGCACATCATAAACAATACGGGAGAAAAACAATGAAAACTCTGTACGTTCAATGTGCTTCGGGCATAGCGGGGAATATGCTTGCCGCCGCGCTTTACGAACTCGCGCCCGACCGCGCCGCGGCGGAAAAGGCTATGCGCGCCGCCCTGCCCGGAAAAGCGGAAATGACGCTGACACCCACGGAAAGGTGCGGCGTCCTCGGCACTTACCTCTCCCTGACCGCTCCCGACGAGGGACACGTGCACCGCACGCTTGGCGACGTCTATGCCGTCATCGACTCCGCCGCCGCCCCCGACGCGGCAAAGAACAGAGCGAAAGCGGTCTATACGCGCATCGCCCGCGCGGAAGCGCAGGTGCACGGCACGGACGAAACGCACGTACATTTCCACGAGGTCGGTTCGCTGCCTGCGATAACGGGCGTTCTGCTCTCCTGCCTGCTGTTCAATACGCTTGCTCCCGACCGCACGGTCTTTTCTGCCGTCAATCTCGGCGGCGGAAGCGTAAAATGCGCTCACGGCACTCTTCCCGTGCCTGCGCCCGCAGTTGCGGAGCTCGTCAAAGATATGCCCGCATACGGTTCGGATGCGGAAACCGAACTCTGCACCGTGACGGGAGCGGCCCTCGCCGCCGAACTCGCGGACGCATTCGGCAATATGCCCGTCCTCTTTGTGCGGAACACGGGGTGCGGCGCGGGCAAACGCGACCTGCCGCGCGCAAACGTCCTGCGCGCATTCGTCGGGGAAGAAGCGGAGGAAGAAACCGTTGCGCTCATATGCTGCAATCTCGACGATATGACGGGCGAAGAGATAGGATTTGCCTGCGAAAGACTGATGGCGGAGGGCGCGCTCGACGTGTGGACCGCCCCCGTACAGATGAAAAAAGGGCGGCCCGCCTACACCCTTTTCTGCCTGTGCCGCTCGCGCGACGAAGACAAATTCGTGGGTCTGGTGTTCCGCAACACCCTCACGGCGGGCGTGCGCATACATACGGCGGAACGGCGGACGCTTGCGCGGCAAAGCGAAATCCTGACAACGCCTTACGGCGAAATGCGCTTCAAAACCTGCCGAGGATACGGCGCCGTGCGCAGAAAGGCGGAAGCGGACGACGTCGCGCGCGCCGCACTCGCGCACGACCTGCCCTTCTTCTACGTTTCCGACAACGGCGCTCCGTCCTGAAACCGACATCCCGACGCAATGTAACCGACGTTTTTACATACTGCTCTGCCGCCGCCCCGTCACTCTTGATGTCGCGGCGGTTTTTCGATATAAATTCATCGGCAATTTCATTGACAAAGCCGACTCAAAACAATATAATCTAATAGCATCGTTCGGCGGAGCACGCCCGTACGCCGCAACACCGATATGCTGCTATGGCTCAGGAGGTAGAGCACTTCCTTGGTAAGGAAGAGGTCACCGGTTCAAATCCGGTTAGCAGCTCCATTCGTCGCCGCAAGGCATCGTTTGCAACACCCCGCAAGTTTGCGGGGTGTTTGCGTTTGTGCCTGCGTCTCCTCTGCGCGTCGCGAAAATACGGACGTTCGCCATGCTCCTCGTTTCCCCGCTCCGCCGTAAACTGTCGCGTTGCTCTCTGATTTTCGCTCCGCGGGGCGGCTTACGCCGCTGTTTTTCAAACGGACGAGCGGGTTTTAATATGTCGCCAAACCGTATTTTCACCTTTTGAAAAGTACTACACATTACTTCCCGTGGGAAGCGTTGAATACAACTCCAAATTAGAAGACAGTTCACTTGGTGCTACACTTTTATTTCGTCTGCGATTTTGATAAAGTAATGTTTCAAATATGTATTTGCCCGTTCTTCGTTTAAAACAAAAACGCCTTTGAATATGTATTTGCGACGATATCCGCTTTCGTCAACGGCAATAACAATACGGTGCAAATTGAGATGTTCCTGCAAAGGTATTCCATCATATTTTTTTCTAGTCAGTATGAGATTTTCTTCCAGCAGTTCGTTTTCATTGATAAAACTGTTTCTCCAGCCGTCGCGATTTTTTTTATCAAAACGCACCATCCAAACAATGACGTTTTCATCATACTTCCAGACGGATTTCATCCATTGTTCATAATTTGTTCCAAAAACTTTGTTGAGAAAATCAGCGTGGGTATCTGCGTAAAAAATGTCATTGGTTTTCATAGGTACTCCTTTTTACATAGTGACGTTACAAAACGCATTATATATTATACATGCAATTCCCAATCAATCTACAAAAAATCATAATAGCATACGTATTATCGTTCCTATAAATATAACCGCGGCGGTCAGGGCAAGGCGATGAGGGTGATTTCCGTGGGATAGACGGGCGAGCTTTTGTAGCGGAGATAGAAACGGTAGCCCTCGGCGAAAGAGTCTATCATACGCGGAATTTTCCACAGGTCCTCGTTGTTGTGATAGACGGAAATGAGGAGTTTCGGGCGGTCGCGCCGTATGTGCTCCGCCGCGCCGCGCAGCGCCTTCTGCTCGAAGCCTTCGATGTCCGCCTTGATGAGGGTCACGGGCTCCTGTATATCGGCGTCGAGGGTGACCACGTCCACCTCGCGCACGCCCTCTTCCGCGAGAGTATTGGACGACGAACTCGCGTCGCAGGGCGAAAGTCGGAGCGTGCCCTCTTCGTCGGACACGCCTTTCAGGCGCATATCTATGCGCTCGAAACGCGAAAGAGTCTGTTTCATCAGTTCGAAAATCTCGGGGGTTATTTCGTAGCAGTATATCTTTTTGTAGCAATCCGCGCCGTAATTGACTAGGTAGGACACCACGCTGTCGCCTATATACGCGCCGAGGTCGACCACCACTTCGTCGCGCGTGCACTTGACCAAATCGAGGTCGAAATACTCGTCGAAAAGATACTCTTTCGTTTCCGTCGAGGTCTTGAAGTCGTAACGGTACCAGTTGTTGAGGACGGCGAACAAAGTTTTTTTGGAGCGGAAATCGGCAAGTCTGCCGTAAAGCCAGACGAAATCGCCCATATGCTCGCGGAGCGCGCGGGCTTTCAGCTCTATCTCCTCGAAAACGCCCGCGTCAGGGTCAAGCCTGCCCCAGAACCCGAATTTGTTGAAAAAGTCTGCAAGACTGCGCTGCGTATCGCGGTGCACGGCGGCAAATGCCGTCTTTATGTTGCGGCAGATGTCCTCTTCCGTCAGACTTTCGATTTCCTTTGCCAGGTCGAAAAACTTCTTGTCGATAATATTCATCGGACGCACTCCCGTAAGGCTTCTGCTTTACTATATGCCGCATAGCACGGGAGTGCCGCTACGATTTCGGAAAGCCGCGCCCGAAGCGCGGCGGAACGGCGGGAAGAAAATCAGCTGACAAGACGTTCCAGCACGCCGCCGATATCTTCGGACAGACAGACGGAGCGGTCCGCAATCTCCTCCGGCGCATACGCCGTTTGCAGGTTGACGCATACATATCGGGCATTCGCGTTTTCGTAAGTCATACGAAGGAAAGGATATTTGATTATGCCGGGCGTATTCATCCCCACGCCGAGTTCGAGGAACAGCACCCTGCCCCCGTCGCAGGCGCGCAGGAAATCCGTGTACCGCCTGCACGCGGCGTGCCATCCTTCGTCCTCCACAAACCTGTCGTCCGCACGCAGATTCGTGGTCATAGGTCTGCCGCACACGGGACAGCGCGGCACGAGTTCGGACGGAATGCGCATATTTTTCTGCGCGTCCAGCATCGCGCGCACCTGTTCTTTGTTGTCGTATGTGCGGTTGTGGCAAGGCACGGAACACTGGAACAGCCCGTAGTCGCCCTGCGTGTAAAACAACCGTTTTTTGTCAAACCCCGCGACCTGAAAACGGTGGTCGACGTTGGTGGTGAGGACGAAGTAATTTTTGTCCCGCACGAGGTCGAGCAATGTCTCGTAAGGCTTGCCCGCGGGACAGTCGTAACGGTTTATCCAGATGTAGCGCGACCAGTATGCCCAAAACTCTTCTTTGCACGAATAGGGGTAAAAACCACCCGAATACATATCGTTAAACCCGTATTTTGCGGAAAAGTCGGCAAAATACTTCTCGAAGCGCTCGCCCGAATAAGCAAACCCCGCAGACGTCGAAAGCCCCGCTCCCGCGCCTATAATCACGGCGTCGGCAGCGTTCAGCCACTCCCGCACGCGGGAGATATTTTCCGCATCGTCCGCCCTACGGCTGACGTCGAAGTTCTTTTTCATACGCCCTCCTGTCCTCGTCCGTAAACACGTCGAAGACCACTTTCAGCCCGCTTTTGTTTTCCGCGAGCTTTTCCCTGACCGCCGCCACCGCCACGCGGCACGCTTCCTCGCGCGGGTAACGGAACTCGCCCGTCGAAATGCAGCAGAACGCCAAGGAAGACAGTCCGCGCCGCTCAGCCTCTTCCAGACAGGAAACGTAACAGCCGCGCAGGTCCGCTTCGTTGCGCGCCGTGACTTTTCCGTATACGACGGGACCGACGGTGTGGAAGATGTAACGGCAGGGAAGGTTGTACCCTCCCGTCACTTTGACGCCGCCCGCAGACTCTTCGCCGCCGCGCATAATGCGGTTGCATTCCAGGCGCACCTGCACACCCGCCGCCGAATGTATCGCGTTGTCTATGCACCCGTGCAGAGGATAAAAACATCCGAGCAGCGCGCTGTTTGCCGCATTGACGATTGCGTCCGCGTTCAGCCGCGTTATGTCGCCCTGCCAGAGCGCTATGCCGTCCTCGAAACGGAGTGTGTCGACGTCGACAATCCCTTTGTCGCGCACGACGGCGGAAAGATATTCGTCCTGCAAACGCAGAAATTCCTCCGTGACGGGAAGCGGCGGGCGGACGTTGGACAACGCGCGGAAAAGCCGCGGCTTTTCTTCCCCGCTCACGGCAGGGGGCGCCTCTCCCCTCTCTTCGCACAGGATTTCTATCAGTCTGTCAAGGTTTCGGTTCACGGTCATATTTTTCACCGCCTTTCCCGCAGCGGCAGGTTTTGTACCGCCTGCGCGGGAGAGCGCCGTGACGGCGCTCTCCCGTTATGATATCACATTCAGCCGCCGAAGAAGAAGCCCGTCGTCATATCGAGATAATTCTCGCCGCTGTAATCCGGATAACGCTTCTGCACTTCCGCCTTGAACTCCGCCCCGTCCGCGCTGCGCGCCGCAATCGCTTTGAGGTCCTCGATGTACGCGATTTTGGTGCGCACGTCTTTGAGGTCTTCGGGGGTGTAGTGCGAAGTGAGCACGAGTGTGTAACCCTTTTCTAGATAGCCGTTGAGCTGTGCCGCTATGGCGTCCGCGTGTGAGCTGCCCGCGACGATGGAATGACAGTCGTGACCGAGCATATGGGTGTAGACCGCGTTGATTTCGGGGATTTCGACGTCGAACGCGTCGGGAGTGACGGTGACGACGAATTCTATGCCGCAGACGACGGTTTTGCCCGCGCCGATAACGTCCGTGATTTTGTGAGGTGTCGCGTCGAATATATCTCCGAACGCAGCGGTGAATTTGTCGCCGAGCGCCTTGCCGCCGCCGCGCAATCCGTACTCGACCGCGTTTTCCGTGGAATATTTCCTCGCATTCGGCAGATAAGTGCCGCCGCACATATGATATGCGATGAGCATTGCGGAGACGGAGAGTCCCCTGTCCGCAAAATATTCGTCAAGCTCCGCGTAGTTGTCGTAAAAACAGGGCGCTTCCAGCGCGACCACTCTGCCCTCCTTCTCGAAGAAGAACACTTCGTCGTCGATGAAATCGTTGGTCTTGTACGCGTGCAGTTTTATGCCGCCGAAATCGTAGACGTTCATCTCGCCCTTTGCAAGCTTCAGCGTTTCGTAAGAATTCTTGTTGAGTTGTGCCGTTTTCATAGTCTGTCTCCGCATTGTTTTTTGATGTAATCATCTTGATTACAACAGCATAATAACCCACGCCTTGTTGTAATGTCAAGCGTTACAACAAAAAATCCGAAAAATTTTTGCGGGCAAAAAAACTCCCTTCGGAATGCGAAGGGAGCAAAGACGCGGAGATAAATTTCCGTCCGTTTTTCAGTTTATTTTCGAGTTGAGCTCTGCAATGAGGTCGTAAAGAGTGACGTTTTTCAGCGAATTCTCCATCGCGGTCTGCGCGTCCGCAAGATGTCCGTCGAGCACCGCGTGGATGTTTGCGCCCACGGGACAGTCGGGGTTCGGGTTTTCGTGGAAATGGAATATGTCCCCTTCCACGCTGTCCACCGCCTTATAGATGTCGTAAAGGGTTATGTCGGCGGGGTCTTTGACCAATGTCGCGCCGCCGCTGCCCGCCTTTACGTCCACCATACCCGCCGCTTTCAGGCTGAGAAGGGTGCGGCGTATGACGACGGGGTTCACGCGGACGCTGGACGCAATGAAATCCGACGTGGTCTTGAACCTGCCCTGAAAGGTGTATATTGCAAGCAGCGTATGCACCGCCACGGTAAATCTGGAAGTAATCTTCATAGAGCACCTCACGGGAAATGTTACACCCGCGAAATTGTAATGTCAAGGGTTACACCGCCTGTGCGCGGCGGAGTTTTCAGGGAACGATGACGTCGGCGAGATAGCTCGAAGCGATGAGCACGGCGAGATAGCCGAAGTTGATGAGGGAAAACAGTCCGAGATACCGCGCGGTGGAACCCGGACAGCGGCGGCGGTATTCGCCGAGGGTGATGAGGCTTGCGAGGGAGGCGACGGGAGTGCCCAGCCCGCCTATGTTTACGGCGACCAGCAGGTGGCGGTAATCGGACGTAAAGCGCGACAGTAGCACCGCGGACGGGACGTTGCTGATGACCTGGCAGGACGCCGTACCGACGAGCAGCGGGGACAGCGCGACGAGAGAGCCGAGCGCGCTCTCGACGGCGGGAATGCGCGCAAGGTTGCCCGAAAAGACGAAAAACGCGCAGAACGTGAGCAGCAGACCGTAATCCACTTTGAGGAACGCGCGCGGTTCGAGCACCAGCAGCGCGAGCGTGACGGCGGCAAGCCCGACATAGAACGGAAACACGCGGAAAACGATGAGCACCGACAGCGCGAAAAGCACGAAATAAACCACCGTACGCCACACGGGCGGCGCGGGGACTTCGGGCGTTTCAAGCGCAACGTGTTCGGGTTTCACGACAAGGCAGGTCAGGGCTATCAGCACGAACGCGACGGCAAAAGGCAGGGCCATTACGGCAAAGAACTCGCCCGCGTTTATGGAATAATAGGAGTAAAGATACAGGTTCTGCGGATTGCCGAAAGGCGTGAGCATACCGCCGAGGTTTGCGGCGACGTTCTGCATTATAAACACGAAAGCGGTATACTTTTTCTTGCCGCAGGAGGAGAGCGCGAACCACCCGAGCGGCAGAAAAGTTATGAGCGCCATATCGTTCGCCATAATCATCGAGCCGAAATAGGTCACGAAGACCAGCGCGAACGCGACGCGGCGCATATTGCCGAACGCCGTGACTATCTTGCCCGCCAACCACTCGAAAAAGTGTCTTTCTTTGAGGGCGGACACGACGGCGAGCGTGCAGAACAGACACGAAAGCGTGTCGAGGTCGAAATAATCGGCATATCCCTCGTCGGGATGCACAAAAATACAGGTCACCGCGGCGGCGATAACGGCAATGATTAACACCGCGTGGCTTTTCAGCGCAGCCGTGAACGCGCCGAAGCGCGGATGTACGTCGTGTCTTCCCGCAATCGTGCTCATAACGGAAAATATTTGTATGACTTTTTCCCGAAAAAAGCAAGCGTTTGAAGCCTGAAAATTTATTCTTTTTCCGCTCAGCGCCGTCTTCCCGCCTGCGCCGCAAAAAAAAGGCGCGGTAGCGCCGCGCCCGAAGATATGTCCGTGTTTTCAGTCGTCGTCGAAACGGTCGTCGTCATCGTCGTCGTCATCGTCGTCATACGGACGGTCGCCGCCCGCTTCGCTGCCGTCGCCGAAGACGTAATGATACTCCCCTTCGCGCACATAAATGCGGAATGACACGGGAGTGCCGTCCAGATTGCCGTGCACGGCTATGACGCGCTCGCCGCCCTCCGTTTCGTCCTCGAAATACAGGGTTTCGCGCGCGCCCCCGCGCTCTATGGTCATCATAAGTTCCAGCTCGCCGTTTTCTTCCTCGTACTCGACGGTCATCCGCTCCACCGTCTCACCGTCGCGGCGGACCGTGTAGACGTACTCGACTTCCGTTTCGGACTCCTGCCCTTCCTCTTCCGTTTCGTACTCCTGCCTCACTTCGATGTACGAGCGTCTGTCATCGGACGTATACGCGCGGAAAAACAGCTCTCCGCCCTGCTCCCCGCTCTCCGTTTCCGTCTGATAGTTGCCCGTGACGGGATACTCCGCGCCGTCCACGACGAGGACGCCGTCTATCGCATAGTTCTCTTCCCTTTCGTCGTCGTCCGTGCTCGCTCCCACAAACTGCTTGTTGTAATACAGCGTATAGGACGAAGTCCCGCCGAGCAGGTCCGTGCTCACGACGTTCATCCCGAAGGAGTAGCCTTCCGCGGGAGCGACCGCCGTTTCCGTTATGCCGCCGTCCGAGAGCAGACTTTCCACAATGGAAAGATACTTGTTGAGCGTTTCCACCTGCTCCGCGTCCGAGCCCGATGCGCTCTCCGCCTGAGTCTCCGCCGCGCTTCCCGCTTCCGCCGCGGTCTGCGCCGCGCCGCTCCCCGCAGACGACAGTATGGACCCTACCGACGCCGCTCCGTAAGCGTAAAAGGAGTCCGCGTCCGTTATGGAACCGAATATTCCGCCTCCGGGAGGCGTGACCGTCCCCGACGTGCCGCCGCGTCCCAACCATAGCGGCAGGAATATGCAGAGGAACACCGCCGCAATGAGCACCACGGCGATTACGGCCGTCGTCGCCTTGCGCCTGTCCGTGACCGCGCGTTCGCCGCCGTGGGCATAGGAAAGCCTGCTCTCCGTGACGGAAGAGATGCCCAGGTCGCGCTTGACTTTCTCCTTCACCCTTTCGTCGGGCAGGATTTCGGCGCGGTGTTCCGCAAGCAGTTTTTTCACGTCCTTCTTCATAGACTTTCCTCCGCTTCGAGGCGTTGACGGAGCTTTTTGAGCGCTTCGTTGTTTTTCCAGGTGACGGTGCCTATGGGCATATCCAGCATTTCGGCGACTTCGCGCCGCTTGTAGCCCGCCACGTGACACAGCATAACTATTTTGTATTCCTCTTCGGACAGCACCTTTGCGGCGAGTTCGAAGACGAAAGGCATCTCGTGTTCGTGCGTCCCGAACCCCGCACCGTCTTCGGAGAAGTCCGTGGACACTTCGCGCGAGTACTTTTTCAGATGATTGAGCGCGACGGAGCGCCCCACCGTGCACAGCCACGCGGTGAAATTGCTCCCCTCGCGGTACTGCGCCACCGCCGACAGCGCCCGCACGAAAGTTTCCTGCAATGCGTCCTCGGCGAGCATCTTGTCGCGGAGTATGTAATAGACGGCGAAATATACGGCGCGGTGCGTGCGCTCGTAAATATAGTCGAACGCGCGCGTGTCGCCCTCTTTCAGCCGGCTCACATATCTTTCGAGTTTCTCGCTTGACATATCCTTCCCGATATATAAACAACGCGGAATGCTGTTTTTGTTGGAAATTCCGCACTTTTTTTAATAATAACAGTCAAATCGGCGGCAGTCAACGCCGCCGCGGCGAGCGGTGACACTCGCGCGGCGGACGGGCACACGCGCCGGCGCGCTCAAAAGGCGGAGGGGGGGGGGGCAAGTGCGGACACTCACGGACGGGCGCACGCGCACACGGAACATATAATCTAAGGCACGGGTGCGGAAAGCGCGGCGGCAGCGTTTTTCCGAAAGGCGCCGCCCCGTCCGAAAAAATTTTTTGCGCATTTTCCAACAAAACGGCATACGGCGGTTGTTATATAAGTGAAAGCGGGCGGCGGACAGCGCCCCCGACACTCAGGAGGTAACCGTTATGAAAAAATTACTCACTGTTCTGATGATAGCGCTTGTGGCGGCTCTGGCGCTCGGTCTTGTCGCCTGCAACATAGGCGACGGCGCGGGCGGCGGCTCGTCAACCGGCAACGTAAACGGCGGCGGAAACGGAGGCTCCGGCATCACGGACGGCGGCAACACGGGCACCGCCGACGACGGTAAATTCGACGAGCTCGACACCACGGAAGAAATCTACGGGTTCAGCGCGGCGTCCGCGGGTATGCTCATCTCCGCAATGAACGACGGCGGCGCGGCGACAGCTTCCGCGGCGGCCGACACGGGCACAGACGCCGCGACGGGCACAGACACGGCGAAACTCGACGGATATATGGCGCTTGTCGACAGCCTGCTCGCAGACGGCGGCTTCAACGTGACGGCGGAACAGTCCGACCGCGAAGGCTACGCAGTCAAGAGCACCGTGTCCTACCGCGATATGCAGGGCAACACCGTGGCGTATGTGATGTATTACAACGAAACTCTGCTCCCCGACTACGACCGCGACGATGACGACCGTTTCGAAACCGAAGAAGACTATGCCATCAGCGGCATAATGATAATCGACGGCACGGAATATGCCATCCGCGGCGAGCGCGAAAGCGAGAACGAACCCGGCGAAAGCGAGAGCGAAACCACCTTCCGCGTCACCCTCTCCGACACGCGCTATATGCTGGTCGAACAGAGCGTCGAGAACGAAAACGGCGAGGAGGAGAAGGAGTACAATTACTCCGTCTACGAAAACAGAAGGCTCGTCGAGCGCAGCACCTTCGAATACGAAAGCGAGCGCGGCGAAACCGAAATCAAAATGACGTCCTATTCCGGCGGCGTGTCCGAGATATTCTTCTTCGAGAAGGAAACGGTGCGCGGCGAGGAAGTCATCCGCATCCGCGTGGGAAGCGCGCAGGCCTCCGACGGCTATTATGTGCACATCCTCACCGACGCGGAAACGGGCGAGACCTACTACTCTTACGAAAAAATCAACAGAATGTGACACCTTCGGACCGAACGGAAAGGTCCGACATCCTTCCCCCGCAAAAGCAGACCCCGCACTCGGTGCGGGGTCTGCTTTTTGCCTTTACGGCATTTTACGTCTTCAAAACGTCACAATAAAGTGCCTATTTGATTAGTCCCGCCTTTTTTGTCAGCGTGTACATCCTGAACCCGCCGGACAGGTTGCGCGCGTCGAAACCGTGCGCGAGCAGTATGCGCACGGCGAGATAACCGCGCAGTCCGACCGCGCAGGTGACGGCAAGCGGTCTGCCCTGCGGCACTTCCGAAAGCCTGTCGCGCAGTTCGTCGAGAGGGATGTTGAACGAGCCGTCTATGTGCCCCGCCGCAAACTCCTGCGGGGTGCGCACGTCGAGGACGGCGCACTCTTTCGGAATGCTCTCCGCATAGACGGTGGGGGCAAGCCCGTCCAGCAGGTTGGAGGCAATGAACCCCATCATATTGACGGGACTTTTCGCGGAATTATAAGGCGGAGCGTAACACAGCTCCATCTGCGCGAGGTCGCGCACCGTGCCGCCGAATTTCATCGCCGCCGCAATGACGTCTATCTGCTTCTCCACGTTGTCGGCGCCCACCGCCTGCGCACCCAGCACTCTGCCGTCGGGCGCGAAAAGCAGCTTGCAGACCATCTGCGTCGCACCGGGATAATACGTGGCGTGCGAAAAGGGGAAAGAATAAATCTTGCGGTAATCCGTCCCCGCCTTTTTCAGCTGTTTTTCGTTCAGTCCCACGGACGCCGCCGTGAGCGAGCACACCTTTGCCACGCTCGCGCCGAGCACCTGTCTGCCGTTCGAGGACGCGCCGCCCGCGATGTTGTCCGCAATGCTTCTGCCCTGTCTGTTTGCGGGCCCTGCGAGAGGAACGAGGGTCTCTCTGCCGTCCGCGCCGAGCACGCTCACCGCGTCGCCCGCCGCATACACGTCGGGAAGCGACGTGCGCATCAGCCCGTCGACCGCGATGCCGCCGTCCGCGGCGATTGCCGCTCCCGCGGATTTTGCGAGCGACGTTTCGGGCGAAACTCCGAGCGCGAGCACGGCTATGCCGAATTTCCCCGCCGTCCCGTCGGTAAACGCGACGTCGAGCGCGCCGTCCGCGCGGCCTATGCTCTTCACTCCCGTGCCCGTGCGCACGTCCGCTCCCGCCTTTTTCAGCTCATCCGAAAGCATAACCGCAAGTTCGGGGTCGAGAGGAGGAAGCAGCTGGGGAGCGAACTCCGCAAGCGTGACCGAAAGCCCCGCCCTCAGAAGATTTTCCGCGGTTTCCACACCTATGAAACCGCCGCCCGCAACAAGCGCGGTCTTCACTCCGTGCGTACGGATGTAGCCCGCAAGCCCCGTGGCGTCGCGCACGTCGCGGAGGGTGAACACGCCCTCTCCGCCCCATCCGAACGTCTTTGCCGCGGCTCCCGGCGCAAGCACAAGTTTGTCATAGCTTTCTTCGTATTCCCTGCCGTCCTTTTCGCGCACGCGGACGGTCTTTGCCGCGGCGTCTATGCCGACGGCTTCCGAGCGCACGCGCACGTCTATGCGGAAGCGCCTTTTTAAAAATGCGGGCGACGCGACCGTGAGGTCTTCCTCGCGCTCTATCTTTCCGCCCACGAAATAAGGCAGTCCGCAGTTTGCATACGACACGTTTTCGCCGCGTTCCAGAATGACGATTTCGGCACTCTCGTCCAGACGGCGCAGACGCGTTGCGCAGCTCGCTCCGCCCGCGACGCCGCCTATGATTACGACTTTCATTATCCACCTCGCGTTTTTTTATCATTATACCCGCTTCCCGCCCCGCGGTAAAGGGGCAACCGTACAAATGTTCCGCCGTGGCGGAATTTCGGAAAAACGCTTGACTTGCGCGCCACGGAGTGTAATATAGCAACAGACGGATATTTGACCGCATCATAACGTATGTTTCGCGCCCGCCCGCGCCCGCCCGCGCCCGTCCGTGTGCGCCGACGCGCGGAATGCGTTGTTCCCCGCGGCGTTGATTCAGGACGATTTTGCGCGAAAGCGCGGTTTAAGGAGAGATTTATGGAAAAGAAGTTCGGTTTCGGGCTGATGCGTATGCCAGTGAAAGGCGACAACGAAAGGAACGTCGACTTTGAACAGGTATGCCTTATGGCGGACGAGTTCCTGGCAGGCGGATTCACCTATTTCGATACGGCTTATATGTATCACGGCGGTATGAGCGAAGAATTTCTTCGCCGCGCGGTGGTGGAAAGACATCCCAGGGACTCTTTCACCGTCGCCGACAAACTGCCTCTTATGCCCGCTTTCATCACCTCCGCGGATATGCAGAGGCGCGTCACCGAGGAACAGCTGAAAAAATGCGGCGTGGACTACTTCGATTATTACCTCGTCCACAACGTCGGCGAGGACCATTACGCCACCGCAAAGAAGTTCCGCACCTTCGAATATATGTCGGCGCTCAAAGAGGAAGGCATCGCAAAACAGATAGGGTTTTCCTTCCACGACAGCGCCGCTCTGCTTGACAGGGTGCTCACCGAACACCCCGAAGTCGACTTCGTGCAGTTGCAGCTGAACTATCTCGACTGGGACAACGCGGGCATTCAGTCCCGCCTGTGTTACGAAACGGCGAAAAAGCACAAAAAGCCCGTCGTTGTGATGGAACCCGTCAAGGGCGGCACGCTTGCCAAACTTCCCGCAGAGGCGGAAAAATTGCTCCGCGCGCTCGACCCGAACGCGACGAACGCGTCCTGGGCGATACGTTTTGCCGCGGGACTGGACGGCGTGAAGACCGTGCTCAGCGGCGTGTCGAACATCGCACAGATGAGGGACACCATCTCCTTTATGCGCGACTTCACTCCCCTCACCGAAGAGGAAAAGGCGGCGGTGTTCCGCGTGGCGGACATCGTGAACGGCGCGGTATCCATCCCCTGCACGGGCTGCGGCTACTGCGTGGACGGCTGCCCGAAACACATAGCCATCCCGACGTATTTCTCGCTCTACAACGCGGAAAAGATAGCGCACAACAAAGGCTTCTCCACCCAACAGACCTACTACGACAATCTCATAAAGAGCCACGGCAAAGCGTCGGACTGCATCCGCTGCAAGAAATGCGAGCGCTCCTGTCCGCAGCATCTCGACATCACGGGATATCTGAAAAAAGTGGCGGAGAACTTCGAATGAAGCGTCTCCTGCCGAAATCCGCCGCATCAAAAGCCCTGCTCCCGCGGGGCTTTTTCAGTCGGCTCTGCCACTGCCCGAACCGACGTTGTGCCCGCCTCCCTGCGCTCGGCGGGGACAAAAAAACGGCAGACCCGTGAGTCTGCCGCTTTTTTGTTAGAGAAGATTACGATGGAGGTTCTTCGCTAACAGGGGAGGATTGTTTGGCTTTCGCCATTTGGGAGGGTTGTCGCACTTTCGTGCTCATATAGGGAGGATATATCGAAAGAACGTTTCCGCTCTTTACGCCTTGATTATTGCCCTGCAAACTTAAAACATCATTGAAAACCAAAATTTTTTTCTTAATGTTTCTTTAAGATTGTCCGCGGAAGCTTTTCCGCCCGTTTGACACGCGCGCCCGTGTGTGGTATAGTGCAAAAAACGATTTCGGGAAGTTCGCCTTGAAGAAAAGCAAACGTATAGCTATACTCGCGCTGCTGCTGGCGCTGACTGTCATATTGAGCGTGATACCCATACGGGTAAGTTCCGCCACGCTTGCGCTCACCCTGCTGCCCGTGCTCGTCCTCGCCCTCACGCAGGACTTTCTCACGGGGCTTCTCGGAGGGCTCGTGATGGGCGTGACGTCGCTTGTGATGGCATTCACCGTCGGCGCGGGCTCCCCGACCGCTCCGATATTCCAGAATCCGCTGGTTTCCATCCTTCCCCGCCTTTTCGTGCCCGTGGTGGCTTTCTCGGTGATGAAAGGGCTTTCGGCGCTTGCAAAACGCATACGACGCAAAAGGTCGCACGAGGGTTTGGAGGCGGCAGAACCCGTTTTTGAAGACACACCCGCAGAGCGCGCATACGACGGAGCGGACGGCTCGCCCGACGAAGACGGAGCGGGTGCGGACGGAGCGCAGAGCGCCGCGGGTGCCGACTCCGCGAAAAAGGACGAACTGCCCCGCCTGCTTCAAGCTCTGATAGACGGCGTCGCCTGCCTTGCCGGCGTACTCACCAACACGGGACTGGTGCTCGGAATGATGTGGGCGATATACGGCGGCAAGAGCGTGAACGACACACTCATTTCCCCGGAATTCATGACGGCAATGCTTTCAATCAATTTCGTCATAGAAGTGGTGCTCTTCCCTCTCATCACCCCGCCCGTCATATATGCGGTGCGCAAGAGCGCCAAAAAATGAACCTCGGAAAAAGCGCGTCCGCGGGCGGACCGCAACATAAAAAACGGCACGGTGTTCCGTGCCGTTTTTCCGTTCAGTAATAGCGCGTCTGTCCGCTGTCGCCCTGCAAAGCCGACATCAGTTTGTCGTAATAGTTGCCGAGGAAATATCTCATATTCGGCGAAGCGGCGAGCGCGTCCGCAGCGATGTCGGGGGACAGGGAGGAATAGAACTCGAACGCCAGGTCATAACGCTTGGAATAGTTCTCCTGCTTCTCTCCCGTATAGCCGTACTTCGCCTCCTGCTCGCGCTGCGTCTCCTCGCGTTCCAGCCTCTCTTTTTCGCGTTCCGCCAAAAAGTCCGCTATGTCCTCCTCGCGCTGCACGGCGTATTCCTGCTCTTTCTCCGCGACTTTGTTGTTGTACTCCGCATATTTCTTGGCGGTGGCGTCGCGTTCCTCTTTCAGCTCCGCTATTCTCTCTTCGAGTTCCGCGGCATATTTGAGGTCCAGCTGTTCGAGCGCGGCGTCCTGTTCTTTCCGCAAGGCGTCGAGCTGCGCGCCGACTTCCGCCATTTCCGCGTCGTATGCCGCCTTGCTCGCGTTTTCCGCATTCGCGCGGTCGGCGTCGAGGTCGCTCAAAGCACCGGTTTTTATGCTGCTTCTGCCCAGCCCGCGGCGCAGAGCGTCGTTCTCCGTCTGTTTGCGGAGTTCCGCATAAAGTTCGCCGAGCTGTTCGTAGTCCTCGCGCAGCGTACGCTCCGCTTCGTCCGCACGCTCGTTGAGTTCGGACGAGCTTGTTCTGAACGCGTCTTCCAGCCCTTTGCGCTCTTCCGACTTCTCGTAATCCACTCCCGCCTGCGCCCGCTGTGCCAGCTGTTCGTCCGTTTCGGGCGTGTAGTCCACCTTTTCCAGCCCCAAATCCTCGGGGAACAGTTTGTCGAGGTCGTATTCCGGCTCGGCGGGCAGACTTTCGCGGTATTCCCTGTCGAGTGCGGCAAGCTGTTCGGCAAGCCCTTTTTCCGCTTCGAGAGCGTCGTTCAGCGCCTGCTGTCTTTCCTCCGCGCGCTGCGAATCCGTCTTGAACAAGTCCTTGAATTCATCCCAGAAAGATGCCATATCTTCCTCCTACTCCGCGGCGGCAGCCGCTTGCAGCTCCGCCACTTTTCTTTCCAGCGTCTGCACGCGGAAGGTCAGTTCTTCCACCAGCGACGCGATTTCGTTTACGTTCATATTTCACCTCACTGCCGTGTGACGTCCAGCCTCACCACGGGTTGCGTGACAAAGCACAGCCCCGAGGCGGAACGCAGTTCCAGCCCTATTTTCTTTCCGCTCTTCCCCACGAAAACCGTCTGCGGTTCGTCCGAGGCGGCAAGGGGATAGGAATGGATTTCTCCGTCCGTGACCACACGCACTTCCAGCGCATATTTCGTGGTGAGCGTTACGTCGCGCACCGTCTTGTATGCGGAAGAGGAAAGGTCGCCGTACGGAGTGCGGTATATCTTCTGCGTGGCGGTGCCGAACACTCTCCCGTTTTCGGAAAACGACCCGAGTTTGCAGGAGTCAGCAAAGTGCACCGAGCACAACAGGTCCGACGCCCCGTGAGAGCGCAGCGCGCACAGGGCGACGAAATTCTGCCCCGCCATCATACACATATCCCCCGTCGCTATGTCGTAACGCACGAGAGCGTTGTTGACGTAAAGCCCCTGAGCAAGCTCGCCGATGTTCGTCATACACGCCAGCCAATACGCCCCGTCGTAGTACGCGCCCACGCAGTTTTTGAACGAAGTGAGCTTCGGGAGTTCGGGCACGGCGGGCGTGGCGTCGTAGCCGTCAAACGCGTAAACGCCCTCGTCGGTCAGGAACATAATCCTGTCGCCGCACAGCGTAATCGTACGTTTATATATCATTCCCGTAGCTGTAAACAGCTTTTTCAGCACAAATTCGCTTTGGTCGCCGTATGCCGTCAGACGGTAGATGCCGTGCTCGCGGAAGATGTAGAGATAACCTAGGAAGGACACCGCCGCAAGGGCGTCGCCGCATTCGTCCGCAAAGGAGATGTAGCCCGCTTCATCGCCCGACACGTTCCAGTTTTCGGGGTCGAAGTCGTCGGAAAACCACAGTTGGTTGTTCTCGCCGTTGAGCGTGCCGTATACCCTTTCGTTGTGCACGGTGACGGAAGAAAACCGCGGGGCGGTGAGGACCTCTTTCACGGTGCCGTCGTCCAGCACCGCGAAGGCGCTGTCAGGCGAGCACATAAGCAGCACGTCCTTGCCGCCGTAGTTGTAGCTGACCGCCGAAGCGCCGGAGGACAGCGTATAGCCTTCCACGGCGTGCCAGGTGTCCTGCGAAAAAACGGACGTGTAATAGAGTGCGCCGGAAGACGAGCGGATGACTATCCTGTCGTCGTATGCGCCCGACGCGCGCCTGCGGTAATGGAAGATGTCTTCGACGAAGACGCCCGAAGGCAGAGCGGGATAATCGCGCCTTGCTCCGCTGCCGTTTGCGGCAAAGCCCTGCGCGCCCGAAAATCCCAGCCCGCCCGTGAGAGTGCCGTTTTCGATGCGGTAGTTGAACATTTCGGGGGTGTAGTCCCAGTCGAGCACGCTCTCGTCCGTGGTCTTCTTTATGCCCCTGAACCCTATGCGCTGGGTGCGCGACGAAGTGCGGACTGCGGTCATTCGCGCCACCTCCCCGCCCCCAGACGCATCGGTCTGCCCTTGTAGCGCACCGCGGAGAGCGCTTCGCGGAAGGACGTGTCGTATGCCTCGGCGAGGTCGAAGACTTTGTCCTGAAAATAGTACTCCGCAAGCGTCCCGTCCGATAGCGCGGAGGGCGTCAGGCGCATATCCTCTATCTCGTCCGTCATTGCCGCTTCGTCGGGGAGATAGGCATAGCGCAGCACCCCTTTTCCGCTGTAATCCGCCGCCAACCCGTCGGGACGCGGCCAGAACCTGCGGCGTTTTCCGTCCGCGGTAAACGACACGGGGTAAAGAATGCGCCGCGAAAGCGAGCTCACGTCTATCTCCCCGTCAGAGGCGGCGACTTCTTCTTCCGCATAAAGCGGTATGTATTCCGTGACCGCTTCGCGGTAAGCTATGTTGAGCGCGGCGAGCAGTCTGTCCGCAAGAGTCTGCTCGGCGTCCGAAAGGTCGCTTTCGGAAAGAAAATTTTCCCTGCCCATTTTGACCAGGCATTCGCCCAGAACGTCTTTTACAAGCATAATCCCTCCTTTTCGCAGAGGATGTGCGCTCTGTCAAGCGCGTTTTTCTCCGCGGCGGCGCGGGCGGCGGCGTTGGCGCGTTCGATTTCGCGCATTACCGCCTCCGCCCTTTCCACGCGGGTTTCGCGGACGCGCGCAACCGTGCGCGCGTCCGGCACCCCGCCCTGCACGGTCATTTGCAGAGCGCCCGAAGCGTGGATTTCGTATCTCCCGAGTGCGGGGTTATAAAACAGCTCGTATCTCGGGTCGATTTCTTTCAGCCTGTCCGCCACGGAGTACAGGTCGTGTTCTACAAGAATAAGGCCCCTCATATCACAGATAAGTCGCCGTGAGAGTGATGTTCGAATTCACGGGCGTGTCGAAGTCGTACTCTTCTCCGTCAAGCTCCCACTGCACGAAGCCCACTCCCGATTTGGTGGGATTGGCGGGTTTGACGGCCTTGCCGCCCGGCAGCACTATCTGCGGGCTGACGTCGCTGCCGCCTGCGGAGTCGAAGGTGACAGTGTAATAAGACGTGCCGGACGAAGAGGAGTCCGAACCGTCGAAGACGAGTTTCGCCTGTCCCATGGGACGCGCGCAAAGCAAGTCCGCATACTTGACGAGGGTCGCGCTGTAAGACGCCTTGCCGGGGATTTGGTGCAGGACGCTGCCGCTCTCCCCTTCCAGCCATCTCCAATCGCAGAGCTGATGGAGCTTGAAGTCCTCGGAATTGAGCAGATAGACCGTGCCGTCCGCGACGAACCTGTCCGCGACGAAGGGTATGCCCGCGTAAGAGAGCGCCTTATAGCCGCCGTCGAGGTTCATATAATCGAGGTTGGTGCGGTTTTCGGTGAGGAAATCCACATACTGGCGTCTTGCGTCGAATGCTGCGACGATGAAATCGATGCTGCCGCCCGCAACCTGTTCGATGACGTCGATGGCGGACTGTATCGCACCGGGAGTGACCTTGCCCGTCACGTTCTTGACGTAAGGTTTCAGGAAGCTGTAATCGCTGCGGTTGAGCCCGTAGATGGTGGGAGTGTCGCCGAACACCGCTTCGAGCCCCGTGATTTCGTTGCCCTTCGAGCCCTGGACGTAGATTTTGTATCCCGCGCCGATTTTGGCGGACGCGGCGATGCTGAGCTTCACCGTCTTTGCGTCGCGGTCTATGGAAAGAATGCGCGCGCCGCTCACGGTGTTGTCCTTTGCGTCGGAAGAATTGTAGACGTCCACCGTCATACCTTCCATAAGCGCGCGGACGCTGTCCACGGTCACGACGTCGTTGGACGCGCCCGTGTTCTCCACCGTGGTCGCGATGAGTCCGCTGCCGTCGCCGTACAGCATACGCCCGAAGTTGAACTTGCTGGCTTTGAGCAGTCCGTCCATTTCCGCGTTGAGCAGATTGACGAACGCGCCCGCGCTGTTCTGGGAAGCTCTCACCGCTTTGTCGGAAATCTCAATCCTTCCGAAAAGGTTTTTGAGGGTGAGGGTGAACTGCGCGTAATTGTTGCCGCCGCTTGCGGGCAGACTGTCCGTTTCGCCGCCCGAACCTATGCCGCCGTTGATGCCGTAGGGCGCGAGTTTTCTGACCTCTTTGCCCCATACGTCCGCGCCCGTCTGACCTATCTTCGCGAGCAGCGGATTTATCCCGACATTGAGTTGGTCTGCCAGAACGCCGAGATAAAACGTCTTTAATGCTTTGTCCGCATTTGTGAGTGTAACCATAAAATTCTCCTATTCCGTATCTTTCAAAAAGAGACTGCCCGCCTCTTCGATGCTCTTCGGGACCTTTCTCGGAGCCACGCCGAACTGTCCGCCGTCCCGCATAACCACGGGAGGCTGTCCTTCGCGCAGCCCTTTGAGATAGCCCTCCACGACCGCCGCCTTTACGGCGGTTGAGGTCAGCACGTGTTCACGCAGGAATTGTCCGTCGGAAAGCATTTGCTCCGGCGTGCGGAATGACGCGGCGAGCACGCGCACCAGCGCGTTCGTCAGACAGTTGCGGTCGGATTTGAGTTCGGGATGGCTCATAATCTCTTTCGCCATCTCCTTCGCAAAGGGCTTCGCGGCGGGGATTTCGACGAAAAACTTGTCCACCGCTCCTTTCCACTCTTCCGCCGTAGGCTCGAACGGCGCTTCCTTTTCGGCAAGCATCCTCTCCGCCTCCGCAAGCCTCTGCGAACGGCGGGTGAATTCCTTTTCCAGCTCGCCGTACGCTTTCAGCAGTTCCTCGGGGTTCCTGAATTTTCCGCAGGCACTTCCCTTTTCTTCCTTGTTTTCGCCGCCGTCGGCGGCTTCGCGGACCTCCGCCTCTTCCGCGGCGGTTCCGTCCTTCTTCGCCCCGCTCTCTTCCGCGGGCACGCCTTTGAGTTCAGGCTCTTTCTTCTTCATCGCTTTCTCCTCCGAATCTCCTTTGCAGTTCCGCCACGCCCTCTCCGAGTGCGGCAAGTTCTCTGTGTTTGCCTATGTGCGCGCTCACCCTGTCGTGGAACGCCCTGTCCTTCACGCAGGGAGCGGACACGCAGAGCTTGGTGTGTTCGGTGATGTGGAGCGCGTGGTCGTCCAGCACGTCGGGGACGACGTCTTTCGTGCGCAGTTCGAAGTTTTCCCTCTCCGCCTTTGCGATGTGCGCCTCGTCCGCGTCGCGGGACTGCTCCCAGTTGCCGAAGCCGAGCAGTTCGAGTATCTTGGTTTTGGTGCGCGCGCTGAGAGTGCCGTTCTCGTCCGAAAACAGACCGAGGTTGAGCAGGTCGTAGACCATCGCGCGGCGAGAGGAGAGGGAGTCCTCAATCTCGTTGACGGTGTCGAACGCCACGTCCTCGGAGCCCAGGTCGTTTGCCGAAAAGCTCATCACTTCCACTTCGCCGCCTTCGCCCACAACGCGTTTCAGGCGCGGCGCGCTCCCGAACTGCTTATAAAGCCTGATGATGTGTTTCCCTATCCGCTTCACCGCCTCGCGCAGGCTGTCCGCGGTCAGGGATATGCGCGTGTCGTCCTGTTCCAGAAGCAGGGATATCGCCGTGCCCGACGACACGTTGGACGGCACCTGCGAATAAGTCGTCACCTCGCTGACGCCGCTTATCATCACGAATTCGTTGAGAAGTTTCTCCTCCTCCACGCCGAATTCGGACGGCACCTGCCCCGCGTTCAGCATCACGGGCGGCGCGCTGCCCTGCCTGTAAACGAGTATCTTTCCGGGCGGAAGCCCCTCCTCTTCGAGAGCGTCCGTATCCACGCTCCCGTCCTCGACGGCGAGCACCCCCATTGCGATGCGGTTCATAAATTCGTGCTTGCGGTTTTTCACGGCGTTGTAGGCACGCTGAACGGGTATGACCCTCTCCACGACGCTCGCTCCGAAGAAGTTCCCAAGCGATTCCAGACACAGCTGCTTCGCGAAAGGATATCCGCGCTTGCCGTCCTCTCCGTTAACGTAAGGCAGAGGACCGTCG
Source organism: uncultured Eubacteriales bacterium (assembly GCA_900544575.1). Taxonomy (GTDB): domain Bacteria; phylum Bacillota; class Clostridia; order Christensenellales; family CAG-917; genus Limadaptatus; species Limadaptatus stercorigallinarum. The sequence goes on from UQVO01000001.1 coordinate 151,336, forward strand.
TGAACGAGAGTGTCCCCCGCGACGATGACCAGCCTGCCGTCGGGATGTTCTTCCGTGGGAAGCTCGTATTTTTCTATCACCAGCACCGCGTCTTCCCTCGCCTCCGACACCATTTTGGGCGCGGTGGCGTGATAGCCGAACCCGCCCAGCACGTCCGCGTTCTCGAAAGAGAACACGTTGAGCGTCCTGCCCTGCACGCGTTTGCCCCATATGCGGAACACGTCCTCCGTGCCCAGCACCTTGGCGTGCATTATGGACGGCTGTTTGTCGATGTCCTCTATCGCGATGTTTTCGGGGAAAATCTCGAAAGGCGGACATACGCTTATGCGCACGTCGCCCTCGCGCAGCTTTCCGTCCGCGTCCAGCACCATACCCTTTGAGGTGTCCCAGGTGATTTTGTAGAACGCGCACCCCGTCACCTCGCTCCAAGTGTTCGCCTCGCCCATAAGCGCGGAAAACCCGTTCTCCGCGGACACCGCCTGAATGAGTTTCGTCGCCACTTCCGCGGACGCCTTGTCCGCATCGTCCGCCGTGGCGGGGCGCACGCTGGCTTTCGCCTTCACCCTTGCGAGTTTGGAAAGCCGCGTTTCAAGCATAGGCGCGATGTGGTTGTACACCTCGCGGCACTGCCAGTAGTACTGCCTGCCGTATTCCTCCACGTCGCCGCGCGAAGATATCTCCGCAAACTGGTTGCCTATCACGAAGTTCATATTCAGCCGCCAGTTGAGCTCGACGGGACGTCTGGCTTCCTGCCTTTTCGCGAAGTCTTCCAGCACCGCGGACACGGTCTGCTTTTCCTTTTCAGTCATTGTGTTCTCCTTTTTTTCCGCGCGCGCCGGGCTGCCGCCGTGCGGACGCGCCGTTTTTCTGTTTTCCGCTCTTCTCCGCCGCCGCAAGCTCCGCGAGCAGCCTTTCCTTTTCCGCCAGCAGTTCCTCGTCGGAAAGAGTGTCCGTTCCCCTGCCCGCCGAGAGTTCGAGGTAGGTTTTGAGCGCCGTGCTGTCGGGCGGATAATACTTTTTGGTCACCTTGCGTTTGGTGAGCACGAGTTCTCCCTCCGGCGTCACGGCGTACTCTTCCTGCACCTCGTCGCGGGAATAGCCCGTGGCTTTTTTGAGAAGAGTTTTCAAAATCTCGTCATCCATGCTTTCTCCCTTCTGACGGCGCGGACGAGGCTTTCTTTGTCGCGCTGGATAACAGTCTTTTCGGGCACGGCGGGAAGAGAAGGCGGCGGCTGCGTCATCACAAAATATCTCAGCTCGTCGAGAGCGTGGTCGTCGACTTTCCGCGGCCTGTCGCCGTCCCCCCACCAGTAACCTTTGAGTTCGCGAATCAGATTCACGCAGTCGCGGAAGATAAATATCCGCGTCGGCACTCGACTGAACAGCGACTTTACGCGTTGAATTCCGCTGTACAAGTCCTTGTTCACGCGTGTATTGACCGCAATGCCCCTTTCGTAGAACAGCTCCGCGACGCTCTTCTCCGAGGCGAGCGTACGCTGCGACGCGGCGCTGTCTATGAGGGCGCGGAGCCTACCCGACGTGTCCCTTCGCCATCCGAGGCGGTCGGCAAGCGCGAGGATTTTCTCCGCGTGCCAATCGATGCCGCGTCCCCTTTCGTAGTGCTCTCCCACGACGTAGATTGCGCCGTCGAAATCCACGGCGTAGAAGTGACAGCTGGTGGGGTTGTTCAGCCCGGGGTCGATGGACACCGCGCACTGCCATTCGGGCGGCACGTCGAACGGGTCGATGACGTGACGTTCGGGGTCGAATTCGGGATAGACCAGCCCCTCCCCTGCAAAGAACCTGCCGTAACGCCTCGACTGCTGCTCGTCCGCGGACATCACCGCCGACATATTCTCCACTTCCGCTGGGTCGAGGTAAGGATTGTCCTTCCACTCCATATGGGTGCACCACACTTCGGGGTCGTTGCGGGAGTTGAGCTCTATCTCGTCGTACACCCAAGTCAGCCCTTTGAGGGGGGTCATTGTGCCGAAGATATACCCCGACCTGTCGAAGACGCGCATCCTGCATTCCTCGTAAACGTCGAGGGGCGGCTCCTCGTCGAACCACACGAAGTCCAGCGACGCACCCTGAAATTTTTCTCTGCCCTGGTCGCAGGACTTGAACCCGAGTTTCGATATGCCGCCGAAAGCGTTGCGCACCAGAATGTGGTCGATTATGCCGTATTCGGGCGACCCTTTCCTGCCGCTCGTCATCACCACGTCCTCTATGCGCCGCGGCGGCAGATATTTCAGGATTTTGGACTGCGCCACATCCCGCTGCACCTGTTGCGTAAGGCTGACCACCCATCCCTGCACGTCGGGACGGTTAGGCTTGTAAGGGTGCTCTCCCAGCGCCAGCCACACGCTTTCTACGGCGCCGCATTCCGTCTTGCCGGAACGGTTGCCGCCGAACACCCAGCGGTTGCGCTGCTGCGCGCGGTGAAACTCCGTCTGTTTGAGGTGCACCTTGTCCGCGTTATAGCGGCGGAGAGGCTCCGACGCCCGCGCCGCAAGCTCGCTCTCTATCCGCAATATCCCTCGCACGACTTCTTTCTCGTCCATGCCGCAATGCTATCCGCGTGAAAAGTCAAAATCAAACTTTTATGTCACCGCAGGGCGCGGAAAACGGCACGCAAAAAAACGCGGACGGAAATATTTCCGTCCGCGGAACAAAAGTCAAACTTTGTTGAAAATGTGCTTAAAGACTTTATTTTCGACTATAATTATTGTAGTATATGAGCATGAAGAAGTTTTGCGTCCCCGCTCTTGCGCTTATCCTGTTCGCCCTGACGCTCACGGCGTGCACTTTCGCACCCGCGTCAGGCGGCACCGCGTATGCGGCGGACAACGAGTTTTACATCTGCGTTTCCCCGTCCGACGGCGTACTCGCCGCGAACGAAACCGCTCAGCCGTCCGACATAGAAGTGCACGCGGACAGCGCGTCCTTTTATCTCACGCAAGGCTATTATTACAAAGCCGTGAAATACGGCGCCGATATTTACATCCTCGACTCCTCTCTCGGTTCGGGCTGTTACATCCAGGGAGCGATACCCGAAGACGCGCTGCTCACCTCTCTGCCCGCGGGAGCGACGGCGGCAAACGCTCTCCCCGACGTGACTCTCACTCTCGCCGACGGGGCGGAACTGACGCTTTCCAACCTTGTCAGCGTGTCCTCTTCCGACACAAAGGGGTACACTTTCAAATTCCTCGGCTGGTCTGACTACTCGGCTTCCGACAGTACGCGCACATTGGCGTTTTCCGCCGACAACGGCGCGGGCGAACCTCTCTTCTGCACGGCGGGAGAAAGCTCCTTCAACGCCTTCACCGTCCCGTGGCATCCCGTGGCGGCGGCCGAACGCGAAGCGCTCCTCGCTCCCGAAACTCCCGAGGACACCGACGACGGCGACCTCACGGCAGGCACTCCGTCCACGACGCTGCGCATAGTGCTCATCATAGGCATAGCCGTGCCGGCGCTGCTCATAGTCTTCCTGCTCTTCAAGCCCACGTCCGACAAGAACCGCGGCTATGACAGAGGACGCTCGATGAGGCGCGACAACCGCCGCGGCATTGACTACGACCGCGAACGCAGCTACGACGCCGACCGCGACAGATACGACCGCGGCTACCGCGACTACGAACGGCGCGACTACCCCGAAGACGGGCGCGGCTACGACTACGACCGCCGCGACGACGACAGAAGATACTGACTTTGACAAAAGGTAAGATATGAGAATTTTCGTTGCATCCGACATCCACGGCTCCGCCGTCAACCTCGAAAAGTTTTTCTCCATAGTGGACGCGACTCTGCCCGACCACCCCGACACGAAAGTGGTCCTGCTGGGCGACACATACAACCACGGACCGCGCAATCCTCTGCCCGAAGGGTATGCCCCTATGCGCGTTGCAAAGCTGCTCAACGACGCGATGAGTTTCGTCACCGTCATCAAAGGCAACTGCGACAGCGAAGTGGACGAAATGATATCCAACTTCCCCATCATAGGCGACTTTTCGATGGAATGGTCGGGGCGCACCGTGTTTTTCACCCACGGACACAAGGTCAATCCCGACAATCCGCCCACGGGCGCGAAAGCGGGCGACATAGTCTTTTACGGACACTTCCACAAGCCGTCGGTGAAGACCGCAGGCGGAGTGACTTACATATGCGTGGGCTCGGTCGGGCTGCCTTTCGACGGCACACCGAGAAGCTACGCCGTGCTGAACGAGGACGGAGTGAAACTTGTGAGTTTCGAAGGCGAAGAACTCGCCTCCGTTCCGTTCGACTGACGGACGGACAGACTGACACATCTGCCCGTTTTGCGCGTTCAGCGCGCGAAACGGACGAATAAACACCGAAAATTGCGATTATGGACAAAACGGAGGGATTATGAATACCATTCGTCTGAGAACACCTTTCGAAGTGGGCAGTACGCCTCTTTCGGAATATCCGCGCCCGCAGTTCGCGCGCGACAGCTACAAGACGCTCAACGGCTATTGGGATTACGCCGTGTTCAAACGCAGCGACGGCTTCCCCGGCTGGCAGGGCAAAATTCTCGTTCCCTTCTCCCCCGAATGTCTGCTTTCGGGGCTGCCGGAGGGGATGGAGATAAAGCCCGACGACGCGCTGTGCTACCGTCTTAAATTCGAAGTCGAAGACGGTTTTCTCAAAGCACATACCTTTTTGCATTTCGACGCCGTGGACTGCATCGCCACCGTATATCTCAACGAAAAGGAACTCGGCACCCACGTCGGCGGCTACACCGCATTCGGCTTTGACGTGACCGACGTCGTGAAGACGGGCACCAACGTGCTCGAAGTCGTCGTCACCGACCCCTCTGATACGTCTTACCATTCCCGCGGCAAGCAGAAGCTCAATCACGGTCAGATATGGTACACTCCGCAGTCGGGCATATGGCAGAGCGTCTGGATGGAGAGCGTGCCCGACCCCTACCTCCGCGACATCACAATCCTCCCCGACATCGACCGCGACAAACTCGTCATCAAACTCGACGTCGCGGGCAGCGCGGAGAGCGCCGACATCGCGATTATGGACGGCAACAAACTTCTGAAAGCCGTCAAGTGCTTCGGCGACACCGCCGTCATCGACCTCGACTCTTACGAGCTCTGGTCCCCCGAAAATCCCAAACTTTACGACCTGGCGATAAAAGTCGGCGACGACGTCGTGCGCTCATATTTCGGAATGCGCAAATTCTCCGTCGTGACGGACAGAAAGGGCTTCAAGCGCCTTGCGCTCAACAATAAGCCTTATTTCCACTCCGGCGTGCTGGACCAAGGCTACTGGTCGGACGGTATGCTCACGCCTCCCTCGAACGCCGCGCTGGAATACGACGTCAAGCTCGTCAAATCCCTCGGGTTCAATATGATACGCAAGCACATCAAAATCGAACCCCTGCGGTGGTATTACCATTGCGACAAGGAAGGCGTGCTCGTATGGCAGGATATGGTGTCGGGCGGCACGTCCTACAACTTCTTCGCCATAGGCATTCTGCCCTTTGTCGGCATACACCTCAAAGACGACAAATACAAGTTCTTCTCCCGCGCAGACGAAGAGGGACGCAAGGAATATATCAACGAGATGTACGACACCGTCGCGCGGCTCAAAAACTGCGTTTCCCTCGCCGTATGGGTGCCTTTCAACGAGGGTTGGGGACAGTTCGACTCCGTCGCAGTCACCAAAAAGCTGCACGAGATTGACCCCACCCGCATAATCGACAGCGTGAGCGGCTGGCACGACCAGGGCAAGAACAGCTCGCAGCTCAAAAGCCTGCACATATATTTCAAGCCCATCCGCATCCCCAACGACGACAGATGTATCGTGCTCTCCGAATTCGGCGGCTACTCTCTCCCCACGGAAGGGCATATGTTCAGCCCCGACAAACTTTTCGGCTACAAAATATTCAAGACCCCGGAAAAGTTTGCGGAAGCGTTCAGAAAACTTTACGAAAACAGCGTCATCCCGGGCATAGAAAAAGGGCTCTCCGCCGCGGTCTACACGCAGGTCAGCGACGTTGAGGAAGAAATCAACGGGCTCGTCACCTACGACCGCCGCATAGTCAAACTTCCCCGCGAAGTGGCAAAGGAAGTCAACTCCAAACTCGTGCTCTGAAACCCTGCGGCACCGCAGGGGTTTCCCGCGCAGCATACCGCCGCGCACACCGCGCGGCGCGGACTGCGAAAACGCAAAAGTCACATATGAGCCAAGCAGACAAAATTTTCGTCGCCACCTGCCGCGACATCATAGACAACGGTGTCTGGGACACCGACTTACCCGTGCGTCCACGCTGGGCGGACGGCACTCCCGCGCACACGGTCAAGAAATTCTGCATCGTCAACCGCTACGACCTCTCCGCGGAGTTTCCCATCATCACTCTCCGCAAGACCAATTTCAAGGCGGCCGTGGACGAAATCCTCTGGATATGGCAGAAAAAGTCCAACAACGTGCACGACCTCGGCTCCCACATCTGGGACAGCTGGGCGGACGAAAACGGCTCGATAGGCAAGGCGTACGGCTATCAGCTCGGCATAAAGCACATCTACAAAGAGGGCGAATTCGACCAGGTGGACAGGGTGCTCTTCGACCTGAAAAACAATCCGTCCTCCCGCCGCATAATGACCAACATTTACAACTTTCAGGACCTGCACGAGATGAATCTTTATCCCTGCGCCTACTCCGTCACTTTCAACGTCACGGGGGACAAGCTCAACGCCATACTCAACCAGCGCAGCCAGGACACCCTCACCGCCAACAACTGGAACGTGGTTCAATACGCGGTGCTCGTGCATATGTTCGCGCAGGTCAGCGGACTGAAAGTCGGCGAACTCGTCCACGTCATCGCGGACGCTCACATCTATGACCGCCACGTCCCGATAGTGGAGAAAATACTGCAAAATCCGCAGTTCAACGCGCCGAAATTCACGATAAACCCCGAAATCAAGAATTTTTACGATTTCACCACGGACGACTTCACGCTGGAAAACTACGAATACACTCCCCTAGGTCAGAAAGTCGAAGTGGCAATCTAGCGGGAGAATTATTCCCCCCCCCCTAAACTATGGCTGTATTCCGTGCACGACTTTTTACTTATAACGAGCAATACGTGCCACACAGCAATAGCCAGCCGTATATCGGCACAGGAGAAAGCAGATGAAATCAATCGTTGCGGTAGACGAAAAATGGGGCATCGGGAAAAACAACTCCCTGCTCTTTGACATCAAGGCGGACATGCGCCACTTTGTGGAGCACACGCGGGGCAAGATCGTCGTCATGGGCTCCAACACCCTGCTGTCTCTCCCCGGCGGCATGCCCCTCAAAAACCGCGTCAACATCGTCCTGAACCCCGAGGGCAGCGACGAGGACGCGGCCGAGAAAGGATACACTCTCGTGCGCTCCCTCGACGAGCTCTTACACACCGTCGCGGGCTACGCTCCCGACAACGTCTACGTCATCGGCGGCGCCATGATGTACCGCACTCTCCTGCCCTACTGCTCGGAGGCTATAGTCACCAAAGTGCGCGCGGACGGCGATGCGCAGGTGTTTTACGAAAACCTCGACCTTCTCCCCGAATGGGAACTCACCGAAGAGTCCGCCCCCGTCTGCGACAGCGGCTACACCTTCACCTTCTGTACTTACCGGAACAAAACTCCGAAAGCACTTTAAGTTATAAAGCTGCCGTAAAAAAACGGGCGCAATCTGTTTCGGTGGTAACACTAAATTATTTCGTTCTTTGACTTGGGAATATTTTACCCCCTCCTTCCCTTCGGGTATTCCTCCCCCGTTCGGGAAAAGTGCGCATCTCCCAAAATGCGGGACTTACGTTACATTTCTATTGAGAGTTTATTTCTCGCACTCACATAACCGAGCGGATGACGGCACTAACCGAACATTGCTCACGGGGAGAGGAAGGCGACTCGCCTCGCACTATGCCCGTGTCTGTTTAATTTTCCGACCAGCTCGCGAGGTCGCAGAGTTTACCCCACAGAAAGTATTTTCTGCGGGGACCCCAAAAGCGCGCCGCGGCGTTCAAGCGGCGGTTGCGCCGCCTGTGAACGCTTGGCTGAGCGGCGCGCGGTATTTTTCCCCGTATATTATTACTATATATAGTGCAGAGATGAAAATTAAATACAATATTGTAAAATTCGCGGAAATTCGTGCAAATTTTGCTTGACAAAGATTTTTCGGAATAATATCATAGTCACGCTGTGTCCCTGCGACACGGGTTTTCCGCCGCGCGTTCGGCGGGTTGAAAAAACAGGACACACACGGATGAGTGTATATATCAGGAGGCTAGTATAATGGCTGGACAGAAAATCAGAATCAAGCTCAAAGCGTACGATCACAATCTCATCGACCTTTCTGCGGAAAAGATTGTTGAGACCGTGAAGAAGACCGGCACGAAAGTTTCCGGCCCTATCCCCCTTCCCACCGAGAAGGAGATAGTGACCATTCTGCGCGCCACTCACAAGTACAAGGACAGCCGCGAGCAATTCGAACTCAGAACACACAAGCGTTTGATTGACATATTCAACCCCACCTCCAAGACGGTCGATTCCCTTATGAAACTCGACCTTCCGGCGGGCGTTGATATTTCCATCAAGCTCTGACGGAAATAAAAGGAGGATGAACTTTACATGGATAAAGCAATCATCGGAAAGAAACTCGGCATGAGCCAGATTTTTACGGCGGACGGCAAAGTCATACCCGTCACCGTCGTCGAAGCGGGTCCCTGCACCGTAGTGCAGATTAAGACCAAGGAAAACGACGGATACGAAGCCGTGCAAGTCGGTTTCGGCGCCATCAAGGAAACCAGAGTCAACAAACCCGTTGCCGGTCACTTCAAGAAAGCCGGCGTCACCGTCAAGCGCTATCTGCGCGAACTGCGTTTCGCAAACTGTGCGGCCTACGAGCTCGGACAGGAACTGACCTGCGATATGTTCGCGGAGGGCGACAAGGTTGACGTCACCGGCACTTCCAAGGGCCACGGCTATTCGGGCGTCATTCAGAGATGGAACAGCCACAGAATCGGGCCTATGTCCCACGGTACCGGCCCCATCCACCGTTCGGTCGGTTCGATGGGCGCGTGCTCTTCTCCCTCCCGCGTGTTCAAGAACAAGCACATGGCAGGGCAGTGGGGACACGAGAAAGTCACTGTCCAGAACCTTACCGTCGCACGCGTCGACAAAGCGAGGAATCTGCTGCTCGTCAAAGGCGCAATCCCCGGCCCCAAAGGCGGCGTGGTGGTAGTCAAGGAGTCCGTCAAAGGCTGACCGGAGGTAGAAGATGAAACTGAAAGTTATGAACATGGCGGGCAAATCCGCAGGAAGCATAGAAGTCAGCGACGCGGTGTTCGGCTGCGAATACAACGAGGCCCTCATTCATCAGGTCGTCGTGTCGCAGCTTGCCAACAAGCGTCAGGGCACGATGAGCGCACTCACCAGAAGCGAAGTGCGCGGAGGCGGCGCGAAGCCTTACCGTCAGAAGGGTACGGGTCGTGCGCGTCAGGGCAGCATCGTTTCGCCCCAGTTCACCGGCGGCGGCGTGGTGTTCGCGAAGAAGCCCCGCGATTTCTCCCAGAAAATCAACAAGAATATGAAGAAGGCGGCGTTCTACTCCGCGCTGTCCGAAAAGATTCGTCAGGAGCAGGTGGTCGTGCTGGACAAGTTCGCGCTTGCCGAGCCCAAGACCAAACTGGTCGCCGACGCGGTCGAAGCGCTGAAACTGAACGGCAAGACGCTGTTCGTCGTCGAAGAATATGACGAAGCGGCGGTGCGCGCGAGCCGCAACATTCCCACCGTATCCCTCGAAGAGGTCAGGCTGCTGAGCGTTTACGACATCGTCGCCACCCGCAATCTCGTCCTCACCAAGGGCGCGTTGAAGAAGATTGAGGAGGCAGCACAATGACATCGTACGACATCATCATTTCGCCCGTCCTTTCCGAAAAGAGCTATGACGGGATTCCCGAAAAGAGATACACCTTCAAGGTCGCGAAGACCGCCAACAAGACCCAAATCAAAGCGGCGGTGGAAGAAATCTTCGGAGTGAAGGTCGCAAAGGTCAACACTTCCAACTATGACGGCAAGGTCAAGAGAATGGGTCGCTACGAAGGCAGAAGGTCTTCCTTCAAGAAAGCGATTGTCACCCTGACCGCCGACAGCAAGGCTATCGAATTCTTCGAGAGCATGGCATAAGGAGAGAAAGGACTATGGCTATCAAGAAATACAAACCTACATCTCCCGCGCGCCGTTTTATGACGGTTTCCGCCTACGAAGAGCTTACCTCTTCCACTCCCGAGCGTTCCCTTCTCGTTTCTCTGAACAAGACGGGCGGCAGGAACTCCATGGGCAGGATAACCGTGCGTCACATCGGCGGCGGCAACAGAAACAAATACCGCATCATCGACTTCAAACGCAATAAGGACGGCATCCCCGCGAAGGTCGCGTCCGTGCAGTACGACCCCAACCGTTCGGCGAACATCGCCCTGCTGCACTATGCGGACGGCGAGAAGAGATACATCCTCGCGCCTCTCGGCCTCAGCGTCGGCGACACCGTGGTCAGCGGCGAAGACGCGGACATCAAAGTGGGCAATGCGCTTCCCCTTTCCGCAATTCCCGTCGGCACGATGGTGCACAACATCGAGCTTCAACCCGGCAAGGGCGGCCAGATTGCAAGAGCGGCGGGCAACTCCGCACAGCTCATGGCGAAAGAGGGCAGATACGCCACGCTGCGTATGCCCAGCGGCGAGATGAGATACGTCCTCGCCCGTTGCAGAGCCACAATCGGTCAGGTCGGCAATCTCGACCACGAAATCGTCAGAGTGGGCAAGGCGGGCAAAACCCGTCACATGGGCATCCGTCCCACCGTCCGCGGCGTCGTGATGAACCCCTGCGACCACCCCCACGGCGGCGGCGAGGGCAAATCCCCCATCGGTATGCCTTCTCCCGTTACTCCTTGGGGCAAGCCCACGCTCGGTTACAAGACCAGAAAGAAAAAGAACATTTCCAGCAAGTTCATCATCAAGCGCGTGAACTAAGGAGTACGAAATGAGCAGAAGCGTCAAGAAAGGACCTTTCGTTGAAGAAAGGCTTATGAAAAGAATAGTTGCAATGAACGAGAGCGGCGACATCCGTCCCGTCAAGACGTGGTCGCGCTCCTCGACGATATTCCCCGAGATGGTCGGTCACACCATCGCCGTCCACAACGGACGCCAGCACGTGCCCGTCTACATCACGGAAGATATGGTCGGATGCAAGCTCGGCGAGTTCTCTCCCACGCGTACTTTCAGAGGTCACGCGGGTGACAAGACCACGGGAAAGAAATAAGGAGGAATCATGGCTACCAGAAGTAAACAGAAAGCTCTCGACCGTCAGGCAAAAGCCGACACCAGACCCAGAGCGACGGCAAAGTTCATCAGGATTTCTCCCTTCAAGGTGCGCATCGTCCTCGACATCATCAAGGGTAAGCCCGTAGTCGAAGCGCTTGCAATCCTCGAAAACACGCCCAAGGCGGCAAGCGAAGTGCTCCACAAGCTGGTCAACAGCGCGGCGGCGAACGCGGAAAACAATATGAACCTTTCCAGAAACGACCTCGTCATCGCAGAGTGCTACGCCAACGAGGGCCCCACGCTCAAACGCATTATGCCCAGAGCACAGGGAAGAGCATTCCGCATCAACAAACGCACAAGTCACATCACGGTCATTCTCGACAGCGTGAACGCATAAGGAGGTATACAATGGGACAGAAAGTCGATCCGAACGGACTGAGAATCGGTATCATCAAGCCCTGGGAAGCCAAATGGTATGCCGACAAGAAGAACTTTGCGGACTGCCTCGTCGAGGATGACAATATCCGTAAATTCATCAAGAAGAAGTACTACGACAACGCCATCTCCAAGATTACGATTGAAAGAGCGGCGGACAAAGTCGTGGTGAGCATCTACACCGCGCGTCCCGCGACCCTCATCGGCAAAGGCGGCGCAGGCGTGGAACAGATAATGAAAGAGGTTCAGGCTCTCACGACCTCCGGCAAGAAGATAAGCGTCAACATCATGGAAGTGAAACACGCGGATGCGGACGCGCAGCTCGTCGCCGAGTCCATCGCGAAGCAGCTTGAAAACAGAGCATCTTTCCGCCGCAGCATGAAGCAGGCAATGGCAAGAGCCATGAAAGCGGGTGCGAAGGGCGTCAAGACCAAGGTTTCCGGCAGACTGGACGGTGCGGAAATCGCCAGAAGCGAGAGCTATCACGAGGGTTCCATTCCTCTTCAGACTCTGCGTGCCGACATCGATTACGGCGTGGCGACCGCCCACACCACTTTCGGCGCCATCGGCGTGAAGTGCTGGATTTACAAAGGCGAAGTCCTCGGAAAGAATCCTTTGGAAGGAGGTAACTGATTATGTTGATGCCCAAACGCGTCAAAAGACGCCGCCAGTTCCGTGGCAGAATGAAAGGCAAAGCCAACAAGGGCAACACCATCGCATACGGCGAATACGGCCTTGTGGCTCTCGAACCGGGCTGGATAACCTCCAACCAAATCGAAGCCGCCCGTGTCGCAATGACGAGATACATCCGCAGAGGCGGCAAGGTGTGGGTGGACATCTTCCCCCACAAGCCCGTCACCAAGAAGCCTGCCGAAACCCGTATGGGCAGCGGTAAAGGTTCCCCCGAGTATTGGGTGGCTGTCGTCAAGCCCGGCCGCGTTATGTTCGAAATCGCGGGTGTGGACGAAGCAATAGCAAGAGAGGCTCTGCGTCTTGCAATGCACAAACTGCCTGTCAAGTGCAAGTGCGTTTCCAAGGCGGACCAGGAAGCCGAAGGCGGTGAAGAATGAAATCTAAACAAGTTTTGGAAATGACCGATAAAGAGCTTCAGAACAAGCTCAACGAGTTGAAGTCGGAGCTGTTTTTCCTCCGCTTCAAGAACGCCACCAATCAGCTGACCAATCCCATGGTGCTGGTGGAGACCAGACGTGACATTGCGCGCGTCAAGACCGTCATCCGTCAGAGAGAAATCGCCCGCGCCAAGGAAGACGAGAGCAAAAAGGGCTGATAAACGGAGGACAATATGGAAAGAAATCTGAGAAAAGAAAGAGTAGGCGTGGTTGTCAGCGACAAGATGGACAAGACCGTCGTCGTCGCCATCAACGAGCGCGTGAAACATCCCCTGTATAAGAAGATTGTCAGCCGTACCAAGAAACTCAAAGCACACGACGAAAACAACGAGTGCGGCATCGGCGACAAAGTGCTTGTGACGGAGACCCGTCCGCTTTCCAAGGAAAAGTGCTGGCGCGTTGCCGAGATAATCGAAAAGGCGAAATAAGGAGGGCAACATGATACAACCACAAACCAGGCTTAAAGTTGCCGACAACAGCGGCGCCAAAGAAATCATGTGCATCAGAGTCCTCGGCGGTTCCTTCCGCAGAAGCGGCAACATCGGCGACGTCATCGTGGCGTCCGTCAAGACCGCTATCCCCGGCGGCAAGGTGAAGAAAGGCGACGTCGTCAAGGCGGTCATCGTGCGCACCCATATGGGCATTCAGCGTGCGGACGGCAGCTACATCAAGTTCGACGACAACGCGGCAGTCATCATCGACAACCAGAAGCAACCCCAGGGCACCCGTATCTTCGGGCCAATCGCCCGTGAGCTGCGCGACAAGGATTATATGAAGATAATCTCCCTCGCGCCCGAAGTTCTGTGAGGAGGCGGAATATGGCTGAAATGAATGTCAGAAAGGGCGATAACGTGATGGTTATCGCGGGAAAGGATAAAGGCAAGGCGGGCAAGGTTCTCGCCGTCAAACCCGACACCGGACGCATTTACGTCGAAGGCGTCAATATCGTTTCCAAGAGCAAAAAGCCCCGCAACGCCCAGGACAAGGGCGGCATCCTCAAACAGGAAGGCTCCATCGACGCAAGCAATGTTATGCACATCTGCGGAGAGTGCGGCGGCGTGGTCCGTGTGCGTCACACCAAGGAAGAGCAGAACGGCAAGATGAAGTCCGTGCGCGTATGCGCAAAGTGCGGCGCTTCTCTCGACGAGAAGAAGTCCTCCGCAAAGAGGGCAGCCAAGAAAGCGGCAAAGAAAAAGACCGCCAAGGCAAAGAAAGAAGACTAACAATCACGGAGGTTTATCGTGGCAGAAAAGAAAAATCAGGTTGCTAAGGCAACTGCAACCGATCAAAATGCCGAAAGATACAGAATGAGAGCGCTCTACCGCGACGAGGTCGTTCCCGCTCTTGTAAAGCATTTCGGTTACAAGAACATCAACGAAGTTCCCCGTCTTGATAAGATAGTGCTCAACATGGGCCTCGGTGATTGCAAGGACAACAGCAAATCCTTGCAAATCGCGGTGGAAGAGCTCAAACTCATCGCGGGACAGAAGCCCGTGGTCACCACCGCCAAGAAGAGCGTTGCGAACTTCAAAGTGAGAGAAGGCATGAACGTCGGCGCCAAGGTCACGCTGCGCGGAGAGAGGATGTACGACTTCCTCGACAAATTCATCTCCATCGCGCTGCCCCGCGTGCGCGACTTCCGCGGAGTGCCCGCGAAGTCCTTCGACGGCAGAGGCAACTACGCCCTCGGCGTTAAGGAACAGCTCATCTTCCCCGAAATCTCTTATGACCAGATTGAGAAGGTGCGCGGTTTCGACATCTGCATCGTCACAACGGCGAAGACCGACGAGGAAGCCCGCGAGCTTTTGAGACTTCTGGGCATGCCTTTCGCGAAGTAAGGAGATACGATTATGGCCAAAACTTCAATGATAAACAAGCAGCAAAGACCCCAGAAGTTCTCGACGCGCGAATACACCCGCTGCCGCATCTGCGGACGTCCGCACGCGGTGTTGAGAAAATACGGCATATGCAGAGTCTGCTTCCGCAATCTCGCCTACAAAGGTCAGATACCGGGAGTCAGAAAGGCAAGCTGGTAAGGAGGCAGACAAATGACCGATCCCATTGCAGATATGTTGACAAGAATCAGAAATGCCCTGACCGCAAAGCACGACACCGTCACGGTGCCCGCAAGCAAGGTCAAGGTCGCAATAGCGGACATCCTCGTGAAAGAAGGTTACGTCAAGGGCTATGAAATAGTCGAGAACGCCGTTCAGAACGACATCCTCATCACCCTGAAATATTCTCCCGTCAAAGGGCAGAAGGTCGTCACCGGTCTGAAAAGAGTGTCCACCCCCGGTCTGCGCGTCTACGCCGGCGTGGATAACCTTCCCAAGGTCCTGAACGGAATGGGCATTGCCATTCTGTCCACCTCGAAGGGCATCCTCACGGACAAGGAAGCCAAAGCGCAGCACATTGGCGGCGAAGTGCTCGCCTATGTGTGGTAAGGAGGTGCGTTATGTCTCGTATAGGTAGAGCACCCATCGCGTTGCCCGCAGGCGTCACCTTCGACAACACGGACAACCTCATCACCGTCAAAGGACCTCTCGGCACGCTCACCCAGAAGGTTGACCCTTCCATCGACGTCGTGCTCGAAGACGGTCACATCCTCGTCAAGCGTCACAGCGACGACAAGGACCACCGTGCGCTTCACGGCCTTTACCGTGCGCTCATCCACAATATGGTCACGGGCGTGACGAAGGGTTTCGAGAAGAATCTCGTGGTCGCCGGCGTCGGCTACAAAGTCACCGCGACGGCTGACAAGCTCACGATGAACATCGGCTTCTCCCACCCCGTCGAAATCGACGCTCCCGAAGGCATCACGTTCGCCATGGCGGGTCCTCTGGAAATCGTGGTCAAGGGCATCGACCGTCAGAAGGTCGGTCAGGCTGCCGCCATCATCAAAGCGGCGAAGCCCGTCGAACCCTATCACGGCTACGGCATCCATTACAAGGACGAGGTCGTCATCCGCAAGGAAGGCAAGACCGCCGGTAAATAAGAGGTGAAGTATGATTAATAAGAAAGATAAAAATGCGGACAGACTCGTCCGTCACGCCAGAGTGAGAAAGAAGGTTTCCGGCACGGCAGAGCGTCCCCGCCTCAACGTGTACAGAAGCACCAACCACATCTATGCCCAGATTATAGACGACGTCAAGGGAGTTACGCTGTGCGCTGCGTCCACGCTCGAAAAAGCGGTGGCGGCGAAGGTTGCGGACCTCACCAAGACGGAAGCGGCGAAAGTTGTCGGCGCGGCGGTTGCCGAAAAGGCACTCGCACTCGGCATCAAGGAAGTGGTGTTTGACAGAGGCGGCTACGTCTACACGGGCAGAGTTGCGGCTCTTGCCGCGGGCGCCAGAGAAGCCGGGCTGGAATTCTAGGAGGAGTTATGGCAGAACGCGACAATAGAAGAAACGACAGAAACAGAGAAGAGAGCGACGGTCTCACCAAAAAGCTCATCGCGGTCAACCGTGTCACCAAGGTTGTCAAGGGCGGCAGAAACATGCGTTTCAGCGCGCTGGTCGTCGTCGGCGACGAGAACGGCAAAGTCGGGCTCGGTATGGGCAAGGCGGCGGAAGTTCCCGAAGCCATCGAGAAGGCGACGCAGCTTGCAAAACGCAGTATGCACACCATCGCGCTCAAAGACACCACCATTCCTCACCAGACCATCGGCAAGTTCGGACGCGGTCAGGTCATCCTGCTTCCCGCCGAACCCGGTACCGGCGTCATCGCGGGCGGTCCCGTGCGTGCGGTCCTCGAAGTTTCCGGCATAAAGGACATCAGGACCAAGTCCATCGGCTCCAACAACCCCATCAACTGCGCGAAAGCCACTCTGGACGGTCTTTGCTCGCTGAGAAGCGCAGAGCAGATTGCTCAGCTCCGCGGCGTCGACGTCGAGGGCTAAGGAGGCAAGTATGGCAGCAGCTAAAAAGAAAACCGAAGAAGTAAAGATGATCAAGGTCACCCTCGTCAAGAGCACCATCGCCTGCCTGAAAAACCAGAAGGCGAACGTGGAAGCGCTCGGTCTGCACAAAGTGGGCAGCTCCAACACCTTCCGCGACGATGCGGTGGTCAGAGGTATGATAAAGAAAGTTTCTCACCTTGTTAAGGTCGAGGAAATCTGACGGAGGAACTATGAACATTCACGAACTGAAAGGCGCCGAAGGCGCAAAGACAGCCTCCAAACGCGTCGGCCGCGGCATCGGCAGCGGCACCGGCAAGACTTCCACCCGCGGTCACAAGGGACAGTGGGCGAGAAGCGGCGGCGGCGTGCGCCCCAACTTCGAGGGCGGACAGATGCCCCTGACGCGCAGGATTCCCAAGAAAGGGTTCAATAACAAGAGATTCGCACACGTTTACAACATCGTCAACGTCGAAGTGTTCAACCGCTTCGAGGACGGCGCGGTCGTAGGCATAGACCAACTCGTTGCAGCCGGTATCGTAAAGGTCGTCGAACCGTACGGTCTTAAAGTGCTGGGCGACGGCTCTCTGGAAAAGAAAGTCACCGTTCAGGCGCAGAAATTTACCGGTTCCGCCATTGAAAAAATCGAGAAGGCAGGCGGCAAAGCAGAGGTAGTCGAATAATGTTGGAGACATTGAAAAACGCGTTGATGACCAAGGAGATTCGCGTCAAGATATTCCTGACGCTGGCTCTCCTTTTGGTGTATAGAATAGGGTGCTACATCCCCGTCCCCGGTCTTGACTCCGGAGCAATCGGAGACCTTTTCAAGGACGGCTTTCTCAACATACTGACCTCCCTTTCGGGCGGCTCGTTGCAGAACGCAACACTGTTCTCCCTCGGCATACTGCCCTTTATCAACGCGTTTATCATAATGCAGCTTCTCACGCTGGTCATCCCCAAGCTCGAGAAACTCTCCAAGGAAGGGGATGCCGGCAGACGCAAGATTACGCAGATAACCCGTTACCTCGCGCTCGCACTCGCTGCGGTGCAGGGCATCGGTATCGTAGTCGGCTGGCGTGAAGCGGTCGTCAGCGTCTTCCCGTTCGAAGCGGGCTGGGACGTGCCTTACCTCTCCATGGCAAGCATCATCATCATACTGATGGCGGGCAGCACCATGGTTATGTGGCTCGGCGAACGCATCACCGAATACGGCATCGGCAACGGCTCTTCGCTCATCATTTTCGTCGGCATCATCTCGCAGGCGGGCGCCACGATGGGCAATGCGCTGAAAACCGTCGGCGACAACTGGACTTACATCTGGAACATCATCGGCTTCATCCTCATCGTGTTCGCGATTTTCGCGGTCATCGTCTTTGTGGACCTCGCGGAACGCAGAGTCACGGTGCAGTACTCGAAGCAGATAAAGGGCAACAAGATGTACGGCGGTCAGACCACCTACATCCCCATCAGAGTGAACGGCAGCGGCGTTATGCCCATCATCTTCGCCTCTTCGCTCCTGATGTTCCCGCAGATGATAATGGCGCTCTTTGCGCCCAACAGCGAAGCGTACGCGTGGTACTCGCAGTATATGGGCTCCGGCACCGCCGTGTATTACGTCCTGCTCGCACTCTTCATTCTGTTCTTCTCGTATTTCTACGCGCAGATACAGTTCAATCCCGAAGACGTGAGCAAGAACATCCAACAGTACGGCGGGTTCATCCCCGGCATCCGCGCGGGCAAACCCACGAGCGATTTCCTGAAAAAGATAAGCAACAGAATCACGCTGTTCGGAGCGATATTCCTGATGTTCATAGCGCTGGTCCCGACCTTTATCTTTATGGCTCTCGACCAGAGCGGAATACTCGGCTTCAACAGTGCGTTCTCCGCAACGGGATTGCTCATCGTCGTGTCCGTGGCGCTGGAACTCAACAAGCAGCTCGAATCGCAGATAATGATGAAGCACTACAAAGGCTTCTTGAAGTGAGGCAGGTATGAAAAACATCGTTATGCTGGGAGCGCCCGGAGCGGGCAAAGGCACGCAGTCGGCGCTGATAGCGAAAGAGTACGGCATTCCGCACATTTCGACGGGCGATATACTCAGACGCAACATCAAAGAGGGCACGGAGCTGGGCAAACTCGCCAAGTCCTACATCGATGCGGGCGCACTCGTCCCCGACGACGTCGTCATCGGCATAGTGGCGGACAGACTCTCCGAAGCGGACGCGCAGAACGGTTACGTTCTCGACGGGTTCCCCCGCACGATAGCGCAGGCGGAAGCCCTCGACAAAGTTGCGAAGATAGACGTCGCCATCAACATCGTTGTCGGTTTCGACGTCATAGTGAACAGACTTTCGGGCAGGCGCGTCTGCGTATGCGGCGCGACCTACCACACTTCCTCTCTCGGCGGCAGGGACACCTGCGCCGAGTGCGGAAAGAAGCTCTTCATCCGCGACGACGACAAGCCCGAAACCGTGAAGGCAAGGCTGGAAACTTACGAAAAACAGACCGCGCCCCTCATCGGATATTATCAGAATAAGGGCATCCTCGTCGACGTGGACGCGACGGGCACGATAGAACAGGACTTCGAGAAGATAAAGAAGGTGCTGAATGATTAATCTCAAAAGTTCCGCCGAAATCGGACTGATGAGAAAGTCGGGACAGGTGCTCAGGGACCTCCTGCTGTACCTCGAAGAAAAGGTCCGTCCCGGCATAAGCACCAAGAAACTCGACGAGTTCGCATACGACTACATCAAGCGGCACGGCGGCACGCCGTCCTTCCTCGGATACGGCGGCTTTCCCGCTTCGATATGCACCTCGGTCGACGAGGTGGTCGTGCACGGCATTCCCGGCCACAAAAGGCTGGAAGAGGGAATGATTGTGGGCATAGACGCGGGCGTTGTGCTGAACGGATGGCAGTCGGACGCGGCGAGGACTTTCTTCGTCGGCGAAGTGAGTGAGGAAAAGCGCAGGCTGGTGCAGACCACACGCGAGAGCTTTTTCGAAGGAGTGAAACACTTCGTCGAGGGCGGAAGGCTGGGGGACATCTCCCACGCCATACAGGTCTATAACGAAGAGCGCGGCTACGGCGTAGTGCGCGACCTCGTGGGACACGGCATAGGCAGAAAGATGCACGAAGACCCGCAGGTGCCGAATTTCGGCGTTGCGGGACACGGCGTCAGGCTGCAAAAGGGGCTTGTGCTTGCGATAGAACCTATGGTCAATGCGGGCACCTGGCGCGTGGAAACGCTGGACGACGGCTGGACTTGCGTGACGCTGGACGGAAAGCCCTCCGCGCACTACGAGAACACGGTGGCGCTCACCGAAAACGGAACGGAGATATTGACGCTTTGATGAAACCGGGTGACGTGGTTTATTCCAAGTCGGGCCGCGACAGCGGAAGATATTTCGCGGTGGTTGCGACGGAAGGCGAAAATTATGTCAGGATAGCCGACGGCGACGTCCGGCGTCTGAAAAACGCCAAGCGCAAGAACGTCAGACATCTCCGCGAAACGGGGGACAGGCTGGAACGCATAGCGGAAAAGCTCGCCGCGGGAGCGCAGGTGTTCGACACCGAGCTGTACAGCGCGCTCAAACTCTACGACAAAAACAGAACCTAAGGAGTGTTATGTCGAAAATAGACGTTATCGAAACGGAAGGTCAAGTTATCGAAGTTCTGCCCAAGACACAGTTCAAGGTGCAGCTCACCAACGGTCATGTCATACTGGCATACCTCGGAGGAAAACTCCGCATCAACAACATCAGAATTCTGGAAGGCGACAGAGTCAAGATAGAGATGTCGCCGTACGACCTGACCAAGGGCAGGATTATTTACAGAAACAAATAGGAGGTTCTTATGAAAGTCAGACCCAGCGTCAAGCCCATGTGCGACAAGTGCAAGGTCATCAAGAGAAACGGCAAAGTCATGGTGATTTGCCCCAAGTACCCCAACCACAAGCAGCGTCAAGGTTGAAAGCAAGAAAGCGCAGAGCGGCTGGCCGCGCTCATTCCTTTAAGTGCGGCTTTCTGCGCGTAGCACATATATACACGTTAATTTTTTGGAGGTAAGAAATGGCAAGAATAGCCGGCGTGGATCTTCCGCGCGAAAAGAGAGTGGAGATAGGGCTTACCTACATCTACGGCATCGGCCGTCCCACCGCTAACAAGATTCTTGAAGAGACGGGCATCGACCCCGACATAAGAGTCAAGGACCTTACCGAGGCGCAGGTCAGCTTAATCCGCGATTACATCGAAAAAAATCTTCATGTCGAGGGCGACCTCAAAAGGGAAGTCGGGCTCAACATCAAGCGTCTTATGGAAATCGGCTGTTACAGGGGTATCCGTCACAGAAAGGGTCTCCCCGTCCGCGGTCAGAGCACCAAACAGAACGCCCGTACGAGAAAGGGTCCCAAACGTACCGTCGGCCGCAAGAAGAAAGGCAAATAACGGAGGCGTGAACAATGGCAGGTAAGAAGATTAAGAAAAGAAAGGATATCAAACGCGTAGAGAGAGGTCAGGCTCACATCCACGCGTCGTTCAACAACACCATCGTCACCATCACCGACATGAACGGCAACGCAGTGTCGTGGTCCTCTTCCGGCAAGCTCAAACTCAGAGGCTCCCGTAAGGCGACCCCCTTCGCCGCGCAGATGGTCAGCGAAGACGCCGCCAAGGTCGCGTACGACCAGGGTATGAGAACGGTGGAAGTCTACGTCAAGGGTCCCGGTCAGGGCAGAGAGTCCGCAATCCGCGCACTCGGCAACGTGGGTCTTGAAGTCACGCTCATTCAAGACGTGTCCCCCATCCCCCACAACGGCTGCCGTCCCCCCAAGCGCAGAAGATTATAGGAGGATGAGTTTTTATGGCTAAATATACCGGTCCCGTTATGAAGAAGTGCAGAGCGCTGGGCATCAATCCCCAGGACCTCGGCATCTCCCGCAAATCGTCCAAGCAGGTCAAGTTCCGCAGGAGAAAGCAGAGCGACTACGCGCTCCAGCTCAAAGAAAAACAGAAAGTCAAGTTCGTCTACGGCGTGCTCGAAAAGCAGTTCAGAAGCTATTACGAGAAGGCGTCCAAGATGCGCGGCGTCACGGGTGAAAATATGCTTGTGCTGCTCGAACGCAGACTGGACAACGTCGTCTACCGTCTCGGCCTCGGCAAGACCCGCGCCATGGCGCGTCAGCTTGTCAACCACGGTCACATCACCGTCAACGGCAAGAGAGTGGACATCCCCTCCTATCTCGTGGAAGCGGGCGACGTCATCGCCGTCAAGGAAAACAAGAAGAACCTCCCCATCTGGCAGGCGGCAAAGGAAGTCAAGAACCTGTCCATCGTCAAATGGCTGGAATGGGACAATGCAAATCTGACGGGCAAAGTGCTCGCGCTCCCGGAACGTGCGGACATCACCGACGTCGAAATCAAGGAACACCTCATCATCGAGTTGTATTCCAAGTAAGCCGTTAGGAGGAAACAGTTATGATGGAGATCAAAAAGCCCAAGATAACGTTCGAGGAAAACGAAAGCAAAAATTACGCAAAATTCGTCGTCGAACCGCTGGAACGCGGCTTCGGCACCACCCTCGGAAACAGTTTGAGACGCGTTCTCCTGTCCTCCCTGCCCGGCGCTGCGGCGGTCGGCATCAAAATCGACGGCGTCGACCACGAGTTTTCCACCATCAAAGGCGTGAAAGAGGAAGTCACCGAGATTATCCTCAACCTCAAAACCGTGCGTTTCAGAGTCACCGCGCCTTCCGAGAAGGATAAGATAGAGCTCACCCTGCACGCCGACACCGTCGGCAAGGTCACGGCGGGCGACATCGACCTCCCCTCCGACGTCGAAGTGCTCAACCCCGAACAGCTCATCTGCACCCTCGACGAGGGCGGCAGCATCAATATGAAGATTTATGTCGGCACCGGCCGCGGATATGTCCCCGCAGAACGCAACAAGGACAGCCGCGAACCCATCGGGTTCATCCCCGTCGACAGCATTTTCACCCCCGTTTCCAAGGTGAACTATACTGTCGAAAGCACCCGCGTCGAGCAGAGCATAGACTTCGACAAACTCACCATTGAGGTCACCACGGACGGAACGGTTTCCGCAAAGGAAATCATTTCTCTTGCCGCAAAGATTATCAATGACCATATGAAACTTTTCGTCGAGCTCGTCGACAATATGAGCGAGCAGAACATTCTGGTGTCCCAGGACGACGACAAGGCGCAGAAAGTGCTGGAAATGTCCGTTGAGGATTTGGACCTCTCCGTCCGCTCCTACAACTGCCTCAAACGCGCCAATATCCACACCGTCGCCGATCTCACCAGACGCACCGAGGACGATATGCTCAAAGTCAGAAACCTCGGCAGAAAATCCCTCGAAGAGGTCGTGAAAAAGCTCGAAGATCTGGGATTGAGCCTCAAAGCGCAAGAGGACTAGGAGGACATCATGGCAAGAAAATTAGGTAAACGCACCGACCAGAGAATGGCGATGCTCAGAAATCAGGTTTCCGAACTCCTTTGGTACGGCGAAATCGAGACCACCGTCGACCGCGCCAAGGAAGTCAGAAGAATGGCGGAAAAACTCATCACTCTCGCCATCCGTACCTATCAGGACGAAGTCACCGTCACCAAGACCAAGACGGGCGCAAAAGGCGAGAAGACGGAAGTCGAGTTTGTCAACGACGGCGCAAAGAAACTTGCCGCACGCAGAAGACTTATGGCGGAACTGCGCGATTTGCAGGAAATGCGCAAGGAAAAGGAGAGCAAATCCGCTTACGTCGCGCGCATCAAGGACGTGAACCATCCTCTCATCGAGAAGATGTTCAAAGAATACGCGCCCAAGTATGACGCCCGCGCGACCGAACTCGGCAAGGGCGGCGGTTACACCCGCATCCTCCGCACCGGCGTGCGCAGAGGAGACGCCGCACAGGTCTGCATACTGCAACTCATCTGAGTCCGCGGCACGTCAAATCAAGCTGCAAAGCGCATCCGTTTGCGGGTGCGCTTTTCTTATGCCGCGTACGGTGTTCTGCTGCGGAGGACGGCGGAGTGCCTGTCGGTCAGATGTCTCCTTACAGTCCGCAGGCCGCGACGGGACGGGCTTGTGCGGCTTTGCCGCGGCGGACGGCAAAAGGAGGAGAGTTTTAGCACGGACGCGCGCAGCGGCGGATTTAGGTGTGTATCGTTTTATGAAAAGCGGGGAAGTGAGTGCGGAACTCTCTTTCCATTCCGCCGCGGACGTGCTAATATGAATGCAGGAGGCGGGTATGAAAGAAAATTACAAAGGTCTGGGACACATAGCCATATATACGGAAAACCTGGAAGAGAGCATAGCGTTTTACGAAAGGATAGGCGGCGAGCTGAAAATGCGCAGCCGTTCGCACGGCGTGGGTGTGTCGAAGGAACTCGCTCTCGTCGAATTCGGCGGTTTTTTGCTTGAACTCATACAATCCCCCGAGGCAATGCCTATCGGAGAGGGCAGCATAGCGCATTTTGCCGTGTATGTGGATGACGTCGACAAGGCGTCCGCGGATATAGCCGCGGCGGGTGTGGACACCTTCACGACCCCCGAAAAGATTGTTATGCCCGACACGTTCGGAGGACTTCACGCGCGCTATTTCAAAGGTCCGTCGGGCGAAACGATAGAACTTCTGCATATGCTCGGCTGACCGCGTGACGGGAGAGGCTTCCAAGCTCCGTTCGCCGTTGTCCGCGCGCTTAAAGAAAGGAAATTACGGCAAGTATTGTCCGGATGCCGCTTTTATTTGAATAAAACGCCGCATAAAGCGGCGTTTTTGCAATAATCGGATTGTTTTGGAATTTTATGCGGCGGGTTGCCTCGCGGCAAAACGTGTCCATATGCGGCGGACGCTCATTCGGGTTTTTGCCACAGGTTGGCGCGTTCGGGGTGGTAGACCGCGCCGAGGATGCGTTCTTTGGCAAAGGGGATTTCTTTGCATATCGTTTTTATGAGGTCTTTCATATACTCGCGCTTGGTGGCGTGATTTGCGGGACAGGGATTTTTGACGACGGGGAGCGCAAGCCGTTTTACCGCGGCGCGGATGTCGTATTCCTCGATGTAGATGAGGGGACGTATGAGCGTGACGCCGCTCTTGTCCATATAAGCGGTCGGCGAAAAGCAGGAAAACCTGCCTTCGTACAACAGGGACATTAGCACGGTTTCCGCCACGTCGTCGGCGTTGTGACCGAGGGCAAGCTTTCCGCCTCCGAGTCTGTTTATCTCACTGTTGAGCGCGCCGCGGCGGAATTTCGCGCAAAGCGAGCAGGGATTGGACTCCTGTCTTGCGTCGAAAACTATTTCCGCTATGTCGGTCTTTACGATATGCCTTTCCACTCCCACGGAACGGCAGAAGTCGGACAAAGCGTCGTTTTCCGAAATCGGGGTGTCTTTGAACCCCATATCCACCGTTATCGCGGACAGTTCGAAGCGCTCGGGCGAAAATCTGCGGTACGCCGCAAGCGCGGCGAGAAGCAGCACGCTGTCCTTGCCGCCCGACAGCCCGACAAAGATACGGTCGCCGTCCGAAATCATCTTATAATCCTGAATGGCGCGCCTCATAGGCGAAAGAATGCTTTGCATACGCCGATTATATCATCCGTGCCGCTCTTTTGGCAACCGTAACAAAAGTCCGTGAGTGGGAACGATACGTTTGAGGTCAGCGCTGCGCCATCGAACACCGTAGCACAATGACAGGTCGGGCGGAAAGGAGATAGAAGGTCGGGAGCGCGAGGGGATAATCCCCTCGCAGGGAATAATCGGTTCGCGGCGGCATAAGATTTTTCGGGAGGCGCAAATTGACGGAAAGCATTGCCGAGGCACTCACTTCGCTGACGGGAAACGATTATCTGACTCTTTTTCTGCTGTCCGCCATTCCGCTGACGGAGCTTCGCGGCGCGCTCATTATAATGGGGGGAATGCCGGAGGTTAACAGAGCGCTCGGCACGCTGTGCTGCATTGCGGGGTCGGCGGCAATAGTTCTGCCCGTCATACTTCTTGTACGCCCCGTGATAAACCGCCTGAAAGAAAACGAGCGGCTTGCGGCGGTAGGGAAGGGGATAGAGGCGAATCTTGCCGACAGGGCAAAGAGCGTGCACAAAGTGGCGAAGAAAGGGAAGGGACGGTTTTCGGCGGATTTCGGCAAATTTCTCGGTCTTTTCGTCTTTGTCGCCATACCTCTCCCTATGACGGGAGCGTGGACGGGAGCGGCGATAGGCGGGATGCTGGATATGCCCGTGTGGAAAGCGGCGCTCGCCGTGGTGCTGGGCAATGCCGCGGCAAGCCTCGTGCTCCTCGCTCTGCTCGCGTTCGTGCCCGGAGAATATATAGACATTATGCTGCTGGCTTTTGCCGCGCTTGCGGTCGCTCTGTTTGCATCCTGGGTGCTGATGCGCCTGCACGCACGCAGACGCAGAAAAAAAGAAACCGCCGCACAAAGCGCCGAAGCGGAAAGCAACGCGGCATCCTGACTTGGGACTAAAAACGGACAATACAAACAGTTAACAGAACTATTCCGGCAGATGAACCGTGTTTTATGTCAAAATCCGCTGTGACGTTGTGAGGTTCCGCCGCGTGGCGATGCGGTTTCTCCGCCTGCCGAGAGGAGGGGGGATAATGTGCGCATCGCGGGGGCGGGCGGAGCGGACGGACAAACAAAAAGCTGTCTCTTATACACATCTGACGCTG
>UQVO01000002.1 GCA_900544575.1 uncultured Eubacteriales bacterium
GTCGGCAGCGTCAGATGTGTATAAGAGACAGGACTTCATCCGCAAGATACAGGCGTTCGCGCTGATGAAAGAGCAGGCGGAGAAACTGCGCGGGGTGGAAACAATCAACCGCTTTTACCGTATGCCCACCTACACTGAGAAGGACTACCGCGTGGTGCTGACGAACTTTTCCCTGCCGAAACTGGTGGAGGCGTTTGCGCGCGTAATGGTCAACGCGGGTCGCCGCGAAGCGGCGGTCATCCCCAAAAAGGTTATGCAGGACCGCTTTTCCGTCGCGGACCAGATGAGGCACATTCTTGGGCTTACGGAACTTTACAAATCGTTCACTTTCACGTCGCTGTTCGAGCCCGATTTCGACCGCAGCGACATTGTCACCACATTCCTTGCCGTGCTGGAACTGCT
The DNA here is from genome assembly GCA_900544575.1 of uncultured Eubacteriales bacterium. Classification (GTDB taxonomy): domain Bacteria; phylum Bacillota; class Clostridia; order Christensenellales; family CAG-917; genus Limadaptatus; species Limadaptatus stercorigallinarum. The sequence continues at coordinate 403 of UQVO01000002.1, forward strand.
CAAATACGGCAGACTGCGCGCCGAGCAGGAGGAAATCTTCGGCGAGATTATGCTTTTCGCCGTGGACGGCGCAAACGAGGTTCCGCTGAACTTCGAGGAGGATGAGGATGGAAAATATTAAGAACGTCGTCGAAGCGCTCGTTTTTGCTTCGGGCACCGCAATAGCAAAGAAAGACATCGTGGAGAAGATACCCGAACTTACGACGAGCAAGCTCAACTCTATTGTCGCGGATTTGCAGAAGAGATACAACGGGGAGAGCGGCATACTGCTGCTCGATTTCAACGGCAAATTGCAGTTCAGCTCCAATCCGCGCTACGGCGAGGTGCTGGCGGAGATACTCACCCCTCTGCGCGAAAGACAGCTGAGCAAGACTTTGCTCGAAGTGCTGGCGACCATAGCCTATCAACAGCCCGTGACGCGTGCGGAGCTGGAAGAGATGAGAGGTTCCCCCGACGGCACGACCACAAGCTGCGAATACGCCATAACCGGGCTTCTCAAAGCGGGGCTCATCCAGGTGGTGGGAAGGAAAGACACCGTCGGGCGTCCTTTCCTGTACGGTACGACGGACGAGTTTCTGAAAAAGTTCCAGCTTTCCGACATCGACGACCTGCCCGATTACACCGAAGTTATGGAGAAATTGCAGGAGATTTACGCTCCGCAGCAGGAGACGCTTTTCCACACCCGCTCCATTCTGGAAGGAGGGGAGGAGCAGGACGCGGCGCTCGCCGCGGCGGACGTCGAGGAGGAGGAAATCCCCGAATTCCTCGCGGGCGAAGAATACGAGGTGTACGAATGACGCGCGCGTGACCGCGCCGAGGTTACGACACGCCGAACTGCGGTGAGCGGACACAGAAGATACATATTTAACGCAGAAAACGCCACAATAATGCTGTGGCGTTTTTGATTTCTCTCATTGCGCTGGAAGCGCTGCTCATACTCTTTGCCGCCCCTCTTCCCGTGAGCGTGCGGCTGCACGTTTCGGACGAGCGGAGCTATGCTGCGGCAAGCGTCAGTCTGTTCGGCGCGCGGCTGGTCACGGCGAGGGCGGAAATCGCAAAAGACCGCGTCAGAATGCGGATAAACGGCAAAAACGCGGAAGAATTCCGCACAAAAAAACCGCGCGTCGACAGGGACGGAATTATGCGTGCGGCGGAAGCGGTCAGACGGGCGAAACTTGTGAAGTCGGGCAGTTTTTCGCTGTGCGTGGGTGCGGCGGACTGTGCGGACGGCGCAATGCTGTGGGGTGCGTGTGCGGCGGCGCTTTCGATGCTTTCGAAGGGAGCGAAAAGGCGAGTGCACTGGGACAGGGAGTCGGCGAGGTTCGCGCTTGACGCGGCGGTCGGAATAAGGGTGTCGCTCTTTCAGGCGGCGGCGTTGACCTTCGCGCTGCTCCGCAAGCCTTAAACGAACGGGAAATCGTCGTACGGATTTTACATAGAGCCGCGGAGTGCGGCAGGGAGGAAAGGATGAAAGATTTGGAAGACATACTAAAACGCACGATAGAACATCTGCGCAGCGTATCGGACTCGGACGCGGTGGTCGGGAAGGCAATCGTCACCGAGGACGGCACGGCGGTCATTCCCGTGAGTAAAGTGAGCTACGGCTTCGTCGCGGGCGGTGGGGAATACGGAGTGTCGCAGGGGAGCGCGAAGGGGAACGAGTATCCCTGTGCGGCGGCGAGCGGCGGCGGCATAACCGTAACGCCGCTCGGATTTCTCGTGTGCGGCAAGGAGAAAAAATTTCTGCCCGTTTCGGCGGCGGAAAAGGAAGACAGGCTGAAAGAACTGCTGCGTACGGCGGTCAAAGCCCTCAAAAAGGATGAAAGCGATGAATAGACAAAGGAGGGGCGCGGCGGAGTGTCTGTTGCGGATTGCCGCCGTTGCGGCGGCGTTCTGCACCTTAGTGACGGCGGCCGTGTCGCTGTTTTCCCCCGCGGGGCGCGCGGAAGCGGCGGCGGGGGCGTCGTCCGCCGTCGTAATGGAAGCGAGCACGGGGAGAGTGCTGTATGCCGAGTCGCCCGACGCGCGGGCGTATCCCGCAAGCACGACGAAGATACTCACCGCGCTCGTCGCGCTGGAAAATCTGCCTCTCGGTCTGGAAGTGGAAATCCCCGCCTGCGCCGCGGGGGTGGAAGGCTCTTCGATATACCTGAAAGCGGGTGAACGCCTCACCGTGGAGGAACTGCTTTACGGACTTATGCTGCGCAGCGGCAACGACGCCGCCGCGGCGCTCGCCGTCGCGGTCGCGGGAAGCGAAGCTCGCTTTGCCGATATGATGAACGAGCGGGCGAAGGAGTGCGGGGCGGCGAACAGCAATTTCGTCAACCCCCACGGTCTGCACGACGAAAACCATTACACCACCGCGCGCGACCTTGCGCTGATTACCGCGGAGGCGTACAAAAACGCCGATTTCAGGCGCATTGCGTCCACGCGGAGCATAACGGTGGGCGAGGGCGAAAGCAGGCGTTATTTTGCCAACAAAAACAAACTGCTCGGCACTTTCGACGGCGCAAACGGCGTCAAGACGGGGTTTACGACGAAGAGCGGCAGGTGTCTTGTGGGCGGCGCATACCGCGACGGAATGCAGCTTGTAAGCGTAGTGCTCAACCGTTACGATATGTGGGAGGCCACGCGTTCGATGCTGAACGCGGCGTTTGAAGCATACGAAATGAAAGACGTGTTTTCGCTGCCCGCCGCGGAGAGCGGATGCCGTGCGGTGGAAGTGAAGCTGGACGACAAGGGGAACCCTCACCCCGCGGCTTATCCCGTGAAAAAGAGCGGGGAAAACATAGGCGTGGTTCTTTCGTGACCTGCGCGCAATGCGCGCGGAACGCTTGCTTTTGGATAAACGTAAAGGTATAATGCTACTATCTCATCGAAGACGGTAGCATTATGCGTTTGAACAAATATCTTGCCGAATGCGGCGTATGTTCGCGTCGGAAAGCGGACGAAATCATTGCCGCGGGACGCGTGAGCGTCAACGGCAGAAAGGCCGCGGAACTCGGCACGGAAGTGCGCGAAGGCACGGACGTGGTTTTTCTGGACGGGAAAAAGATTGTCCCCGTCACCCATTACGAATATCTGATGTTCAACAAGCCGAAGGGCTGCGTCACCACGCGCTCCGACGAAAAGGGCAGGAAGACCGTGTTCGATTACATAGGCACGGAACGCAGGCTCGTGCCCGTAGGACGGCTGGATTACGACAGCGAAGGGCTTTTGCTTTTCACGGACGACGGCGACCTGACATACAGGCTGACCCATCCTTCCGCCGCAGTGCCCAAGACGTACATTGTGAAGATAGAGGGCGAAATTGCCGAGAGCGACCTTGCAATACTGCGCAAGGGCGCGACTTACGAAGGGGTGAAGTTTTCCCGCTGCAAGGTGAAGCTGCTCGGCGAAGAGAACGGGTTGAGTCGGCTCGAAGTCGTCATCACCGAGGGCAAGAACCGCGAAATACGCAAGATGTTCGCGGCGGTGGAGAAGAACGTGGTGTTCCTGAAACGCACCGCGATAGGCGACCTGCGCCTCGGCGGACTCGGCAGAGGTTGCAGCAGAGAACTCAACGAATACGAGATAGCTTATCTCAAATCCCTGTGATATGAAGATACTCATCGCAAACGACGACGGATATTTTGCCGAAGGGCTGGTCACGCTCGCGCTCGCGCTTGCGGACGAACACGACGTGCGCGTCAGCGCGCCCGCCACGGAAAAATCGGGCGCGGGTCACGCCCTGACTTTCAACCGTACCCTCAAATGGACGGAGATTTCTCCCGACGAAATGCTGCTTTCCGCGGGCGGCAGACGCATTCCTTTCCACGCCGTCCACGGTTCTCCCGCCGACGCGGTGAAATTCGCGCTCGAATACATATACAAGGACGAAAAATTCGACCTCGTGCTGTCGGGCATAAACAGCGTGCTCAACGTAGGGTCGGACATCATATATTCCGGCACTTTCGGCGCGGCGGAAGAGGGGAGCGTGCTCGGCGTGCCCTCCGTCGCCGTGTCCACGGTCGCGTCGGACGGAGGATACGCCCTTGCCGCGGAGTTCGTGAGAAACAACCTCGCAAAACTCCGCGCCGCCGCCGCGCCTTACGTCACGGTCAACGTCAACGTGCCCTCGGGCAGGCGCGAAGCGATAAAGGGCGTCGCCGTCGTGCCGCTTGGGATAAGAAGATACAACGATTGGTACGAATTCGACGGCGGGAGCGGATACGAACTGTTCGGCTCGCCGATAGACTATTCGGGCGACAGGGAAGAAACGGACTGCAAGCTGTCCGATATGGGCTATATCACCGTCACTCCCGTGCGCGTGCTGTGCACGGACGAAGCGGAGCTTGCGCGCTGCCGCACCGCGGAGTGGAAATTTTGAGCACGGTAATCGTAGGGGGCGGAGCGTCGGGCGCTATGTGCGCCGTGCTTGCCGCAAGGCGCGGCGAGAGCGTCACGCTCCTCGAAAAAAACGAAAAGACGGGGAAGAAACTCTTCATCACGGGCAAAGGCAGGTGCAATCTCACCGCCGACCGACCGCCCGCCGAATTTCTCGCGGGGGTGGTGCGCGGCGAAAAGTTTCTGCGCTCCGCCGTGTGGTCTTTCACTCCCGAAGACACCAAAGCCTTTTTCGAGGAAGAGGGCGTGCCCTTGGTGACGGAGAGGGGGAACCGCGTTTTCCCCGCGTCGGGCAAATCCTCCGACATCACCCGTGCGCTCGACCGCGCTCTCAAAGAGAGCGGCGTACGCGTCGAGCTGCATTCCGAAGCGGTAAAGACCGAAAGGCGGGCAGACTGTTTCGTCGTCACGCTTTCGGACGGAAGGGAACTTTGCTCCGACAATCTCGTCATCGCGACGGGCGGAAAGAGCTATCCTTCCACGGGGTCGACGGGGGACGGCTACCGTTTTGCGGAGAGTTTCGGACACTCGGTCGTAAAGCCCGTGCCGTCGCTTGCGCAGCTGCTCGTCAAGGACTCCGTCGCGGAACTCAACGGCATCTCCCTGAAAAACGTGACGTTGTCCGCGGAACTGCCGGGCGGAAAAACCTTTTCGGAGTTCGGCGAAATGCTGTTCACGAAGAGGGGACTCAGCGGTCCGATTGCGCTCTCGCTGTCCGCACGGCTCAACCGCACCGCGGGAGCGGTGCTTCGTCTCGACCTGAAACCGGCGCTGTCGCGCGAAAAGCTGGACGCGCGCGTGCTCCGCGATTTTGCAGAGAGGCAGAATTCCGACCTCAAAAACGTGACGCGCGCCCTTCTTCCCGAAAGGCTGAACGCTTACGTTCTGTCGCGGGCGGGGCTGGACGCGACCGAAAAGGTGAATTCCGTCACGCGTGAACAGAGGGAGCGGCTTGTCGGCACGCTGAAAGACCTGACTTTCCGTTTTTCCTCCGTCGCGCCTTTCGAGGAAGCGGTGGTCACGTCGGGCGGAGTGGAGCTGAAAGAACTGACGCCGAAGTGCGAAAGCAGGCTTGTGAAAGGGCTTTATTTCATAGGGGAAGTGATAGACGCCGACGCGTATACGGGCGGATACAACTTGCAGATAGCCTTCTCCACGGCGGTGGCCGCCGCGGCGGACATAACGTCAAAGCGGAGCGGCTCCGTTTGACATAAAAAGGAGCGGAAGCTATAATTGCGCAAGGAGCACTTATGATAAACATTGCAATAGACGGTCCCGCGGGAGCGGGAAAGAGCACGATAGCGAAGGCCGTCGCGGGGAAGCTCGGCATAATTTATCTCGACACGGGCGCGATGTACAGAAGCGTCGCCTATCTCGTGCTGAAACGCGGAGCGGACGTGAAAGACGAAGCCGCCGTGGCGGAAGTGCTGTCCGACCTCGATATGGACATACGCTACGAGGGCGGAGCGCAGCAGATATACGTCAACGGCGAAAACGTCACGCCGTACCTCCGCGCGCCGCATATGTCGAAAGCGGCGTCCGACGTTTCCGCGCTGCCCGTCGTGCGATACAAGATGGTGGAATTGCAGCGGGAGTTTGCGCGCACTCACGACGTCGTGCTGGACGGCAGGGACATAGGCACTTTCGTGCTGCCCGACGCCAACTGCAAGTTCTTTATGACCGCAGCCCCCGAGGAGCGCGCGAAGAGGCGGCATAAGGAACTCGCCGAAAAAGGCGAAGTGTGTTCATACGACGAAGTGCTCGCGGATATAGTAAAACGCGATTATAACGATTCACACCGTGCCGTCGCGCCTCTGAAACAGGCTGACGACGCGTATTATCTTGATACGACGGACCTTACGATAGAGGAAGTCATAGACGAGGTCGTAAGAGTCGTCGGGGAGAAGAAAAAATGAGCGAAGAAGTAAAGACCGCCGCCAAAAAGGACGCGGCGCCCAAAAAGAAGAAAGAGGAAAGTTTCCGTTTTTACCGCGTGGTGAGGGCATTCCTCGTCCCGCTGATAAAGATGCTCTGGCCCACGGAAGTGGTGAACAGGGAGCGTTTCGACGAGATGCAGGGGGGCATTGTCATATGCAACCATTACGCCGTTCCCGACACGCTCATCCCCGTGGCTTCCCTCTATAAGAGGGAACTCCACGTCCTGGCGAAAGCGGAGGCTTTCGAGTGCGCGAAAATCGCGAACTGGTTCCTGCGCAAGGCGGGCGCAATCCCCGTGCACCGCGGCGAGGCGGACATCAACGCCGTGAAAGAGGTGCTCGGCGTACTGCGCGCGGACAAAAAGCTGGTGATGTATCCCGAAGGCACGCGCAACCGCGAGGGCACGAAAGAGATGCTGGAATTCAAGCAGGGCGCGGCGAGGTTTGCCATAAAAGCGCGCAAACCCGTTCTGCCTATGGTCTATTACCGTATGCACAAAGTTTTCCGCAAGAACTGGCTTTATATCGGCGAGCCGATATATCTCGACGAGTTTTACGGCTCCCGCGAAGCGGACGCATACGAAAAGGCGACGCAGAAGGTTTATGACGGAATGGTCGCGGCGAGGAAGGCGTGCGACGAATATGTCGAGGCGCGGCTGAAAAAGAAAGGTAAGGACAGATGAAAGTCACCGTAGCCGTGAGCGCGGGGTTTTGCCGCGGCGTGCAGAACGCTTTCGACAAAGCGGTTTCCCTTGCGGAAAAATACGGAAAGGTTTACACAATCGGCGCTCTCATACACAATGAGGGCGTCGTGCGTTACCTCGAAGAGCGGGGAGTGTACGCCGTCACTCTCGCCGAAGCGCGCGCTCTTCCCGCGGGGAGCGTCGCTCTCATACGGGCGCACGGAATACCGAAGGAAGACGAGGAGTTTCTGCGCGGACGGGGCATAGAACTTTACGACGCGACCTGTCCCGTGGTCAAGCGCATACATTCCATAGTCGCCGAAAGGAGCGCCGCGGGGGACGAGATAATCATCGTCGGCGACCGCAACCACGACGAGGTGCTGGGAGCCGCAAGCTACGGAAAAAACGTCAGGGTGGTGTCGGACAACGAGGAGCCGGAATTTTCGGATAATCCCACCTGCGTGGTGTTCCAGACCACCATTCTTGCGGACAAATTCAGTCAAATCAGCCGAATTGCGGAAAATTCGGAAAAAAACGGCGGAAAAACAGTTGGAATTTTCAACACTATTTGTTATACTACTTTAAGCCGACAGGAGGAGGCGCGCGAGCTCGCGTGCACGCACGACGCCGTTATCGTCCTCGGCAGCCGCACAAGCGCGAACACGCGCAGGCTGTTCGAAGTCGCGTCCGCCGTCAATCCGCGCACGTATTTTGCGCAGAGCGCCGCCGAACTGCCGCTTGAAAAGGTCAAACATTCGGAAAGCATATCAATCGTGGCGGGAGCATCCACTCCGCCGTGGTTGATACAGGAGGTTACAAAACTTATGAGTGAAACTCAAAACGTCGCTAACGACATCGTCGTAGCGGAAGAAGAAGCGCAGAAAGAGGCAACGCTTCGCGAAGAACAAACCGCGGCAACCGAGTCCGCTCCCGAGAAAGAACTGACCATGGAAGACGTCGTCGCATCCACCAAGGCGACGGGTTTTGTCAACTACAAGGTCGGTAAACGCATCACGGGCAAGGTAATACGCGCGGACGAGTCCGGCATCTATGTCACGATAGGCGGCAAAAAAGACGGTTTCATTGATAAGGCAGACGCAACCGTCGACGGCAACTACAATCCCGCTGATTTCAACGCGGGCGACACCGTCGAAGCAAACATCATCGGCATCAACAAGGAATACGTCGCGCTTTACAAGAAAGAAGTGGACATCAGACGCGCCGAGGACGAGGAAGCGGAAAAGGCTCTGAACTCCGGCGAGTTCTCCCTCAAAATGACGGAAGTCGTCAAGGGCGGTCTGCGCGGCAGAATGGGACAGTACACCGTGTTCGTGCCCGCGTCCCAAATCCGTATGGGTTACGTCAAGAACCTCGAAGACTACAAGGATAAAGTGCTCCGCCTCACCCTTATGCCCCCCAAGGAAAAGGAACACGCGGAAGGCGAAGAGGCTCAGGAAGCGCCCGTTTCCGACAAGCCCGCAAAGAAGTCCAGATATCTCTTTGCGTCCCAGCGTATGATTCTGGAACGCGAAAAGCAGGAGAGAGAGGACAAATTCTGGAACAACATCCACGTCAACGACGTCGTCGAAGGCAAGGTCAAGAGATTTACCGATTTCGGCGCATTCGTCAACGTGCGCGGTTTCGATTGCCTCGCCCACATCTCCGAGCTCAGCTGGAACAAGATTACCGACCCCTCCACCGTCCTCAAAATCGGCGAAACCTACGACTTCGTCGTCCTCAAAATGGACAGAGAGAGCGGAAGGATTTCCCTCGGTTACAAGCAGCTGCAAAAGAAGCCCTATGAGCTTGCGGCGGAAAAATATCCCGTCGGCAGCGTAATCAAAGGCAAAGTCGAACGTATCTTCCCCTACGGAGCGTTCATCTCCATAGCCGACGGCGTGGACGGGCTCGTGCACGTGTCCCAGATTTCCCACAACTGGATTAAGGACGCCAACGAAGCTCTCAAAGTCGGCGAAGAAGTGGAAGCCAAAATCATCGGTTTCGAAGACAACCGCATCACGCTCTCCATCAAGGAGCTCATCCCCGCACCCGAAGCGTCCGAGGCAGTCGAAGCCGCGGAGAACGAGAGCGGAGAAGAGAAGAGCGCGCGCCGCGCTTCCCGTATGAAGAAGTTTGCGGAGAAACTCGACGCCAGCGAAGAGAGAAAGGAACGCCGTCCCAGGAAGGAAACTTCCAACGAACCCAAGGAATGGGTTTCCGGTTCCAGCAGCGCCACCCTCGGCGACCTGTTCAAGAACCTCAACCTGCAACTCGACGACGAAGCGTCCGCGGAAGCGGCTCCCGCCGAGAGCGCCGAGGAAGCCCCCAAGAAGAAGGTCACTCGCAAGAAGAAGACCGAAGAGGCTCCCGCAGAGGAAACTCCCGCTGAATGAAATCGTTAAGACGTACGCCGCGGTTCTTCCGCGGCGTTTTCTTTTGCCCGTTTTTCCGCGCGCATTCCGCGCGGCAGGCATACGGGCGTTGCGCGCACACGCGCGCAACACGGACGCGCGCATCCGTGCACGCCGCATAACGCGCGCAAACGTACAATAAAACGCGTGCGTATTGACTATTCCCCGCAGTTGAATTAAAATTACAACGTATCGGGAGTGAATTATGGAAGATTACGATTTCGCAGCGGCAGGCGGTGTGCCGGAAGACGGCGGCGCCGCCTCCGAAGAACCGCGCAAAAAGCAAAAGAAAAAACTTACACGGCGTGAAAAAGGCAAGATTGCGCTCATCGTCATAGGGAGTTTTCTCGGACTTATAGCGTTGCTTGCCGTCATTCTCGCGCCGATTATCGTCGAGGGCAACAAAGTGATAACGCGTGACGGCGCGGAGCCGAACATTTATCTTACGGAATGGATGAACTACATATCCGACGACGCCCCCGTCACCGACCTTGCGATACCGGGGTCGCACGACAGCGGTTGTTTCGGTATGCCGTGGTATGCCGAAACGCAGGACCTGAATTTTGCCGAGCAACTCGAACGCGGCGTGCGCTATTTCGACATCCGCGTCAACAAAAAGGGCGGCGATTACGTCATATTCCACGGCCCCGTCAACGGCACGGATTACGTCGACCTGCTTTATCAGATTGACGAGTTTATGGACGCGCACCCGAGCGAATTCCTCATCCTCGACTTCTCGCACTTCAAGAACGGGTCGGAAGAGGGCGTTTTCGCACTTTTTGACGAGATAGTCGGCGCGGAAAGAGTGGTCAACAACACCAAAATGACTGATGCGGCTTTTGTGGATTCGCTTACGCTCGGCGACGTGCGCGGCAAGTGCATAGTGTTCATCGACCCCGAGGAAACGGATTTTTATTGCAGGGACTATTTCTTCTTCAAATCGGGGGATACAGTGGGCGACGACGCACAGACGGAATATGCGTCGCTAGTGTCGCCGTACAAAAAGATTTGGAGCGGCTCGACCGCGAAAAAGTTCGTCGGGAGCATTCTCGGCCGTTATATCGACACCTTCCGCGGCGTGAACAGGGGATTTTTCGTGCTGCAATGTCAGCTTACGGACAATGCGCTCGTGTTCGGTCCGCGCTTCCGCGAAGGGAAGCTCATCGAGCGCGCGAACGCTTTTGTCGAAGCGCTTTACGACGACGCGGACCGTCTGCCTTATATCAACATCGTTATGCGCGATTTCGTCACCTGCTAAAAGTGCGCGCTCACCGTCAGGCTGAATATTGCAAAGGGATATGCCTCGGCGGACACTTTGACGGAATTCTCCGCTTCGCTGAACGCCTTTGCGGGAATTGCGGAGGAATGACCCGAAAGGAGGTTTTATGGACGCAAAATACGACCTCAACGCAATCGAAAGCGTTGTGGCAAACCTCAGACGCAGAAAATTCGACGCATACTATTGTGCGACGTCCGACGAGGCGCGCGAGCTGGCGCTGTCCCTCATCCCCGCAGGAGATACGGTCGCGTGGGGCGGCAGTATGACGGCGGAGAAAATCGGTTTGATTGCCGCCGTGAGAGAGAGGACGGACATCACGCTCATTGACCGCGATAAAGCGTCTTCTCCGCAGGAAAAGAGGGAACTTATGCGGCGGGGGCTTCTTGCGGACAGTTTTATCGCAGGCGTAAACGGAATTTCGCGCGACGGATGGCTGGTGAACATAGACGGCACGGGCAACCGCGTTGCGGCGATAACTTTCGGTCCCGAAAACGTAATTCTTGTCGCGGGGGTCAACAAAATCGAGAACGACGTCACCGCCGCGGTGACGCGCGCCCGCAACGTGGCGGCTCCGCTCAACGTCGCGCGTCTGGATTTGCCCAACCCCTGCAAAAAGGCGGGGAAGTGTATGGATTGTCTTGCGGACACCACGATATGCAGTCACTTTGTGCTGCACCGTTACTGCAAGCCGACGGGGCGGATAAAAGTCATTCTCGTCGGGGAAGAGCTCGGATTTTGAGGTAAAGATGGAACTGCGCGTGCTGAGATATTTTCTTGCCATAGTGCGTGAAGAAAACATACTTCGTGCGGCGGAAGCTCTGCACGTCACTCAACCCGCGCTGTCCAGGCAGATTGCGCAGCTGGAAGAAGAGGTCGGCGCCAAACTTTTCATTCGCGGCAGCCGCAGAATTACTTTGACCGACGCAGGGGCGTTGATGTACAGGCGTGCGGAAGAAATCGTTGCCCTTGCCGACAAAACGGTCGGTGAAATAGCGGATATGGGGACGGGCAGCGTGTCGGGCACCGTGTCGATAGGCTGCGGAGAACTGAACGCCGTCAAGGCGCTTGCGAAACTCATCCGCATTTTCTCCGAACAGAATCCCGACGTGCATTTTGTGTTCAGGTCCGCAACAGCCGACGCCACGAAAGACTGGATTGACAAGGGGATTCTGGATTTCGGACTTTTGCTCGAACCGTCCGATTACGAAAATTTCGCCCATTTCAGGATGAACATTCCCGAACCGTGGGTTGCCGTAATGCGCGCGGATTCGCCGCTTGCCGCAAAAGAATACGTCACCGCCGACGACCTTGCGGGGCAGAAACTGATTTTCCCCGCACGCAAGGCCGTCCTCGACGAGTTGGAAAGATGGCTCGGCGACGCGTATGACGAAAAGAACGTGATTTCGTCAAACGACCTTATGAACAACGCCGCCGCGCTGGTCGAGGAGGGGCTGGGGATTGCGATAGGAGTGGAGTATCCGCCGTCGCTTTACGACCCCGCACGTTTCAGTCTGAAAAAACTTCATCCCGAAATCGTGTCCGATTCCGTGCTGGTGTGGAAGAAGAATCAGCCGTTCGGGCTTGCAGCTGCGCGTTTCCGCGATTTTATTGTTATGTCGTTTGAGCATAATGTGCTATAAACAATAAGCAATAGACATAATCGCGCTCCGCATATAAAATTGACGTACAAAGTACGTCTTTTTTGTCGCGGCAAAGAGGTTCTGCCGCGGCACAGAACAGGAGGTGCGCAATGGAATACGTAAAACTCGGTTCGACCGACATCGAAGTGTCGGCGGTGTGTCTCGGATGTATGGGGTTCGGAGTGGCGACCGACTTTCATCCGTGGACCGTTTCGGAAGAGGACTCAACGCGGATTATCGGCAGAGCGCTCGAACTCGGCATAAACTTTTTCGACACGGCTATGGGTTACGGCGGCGGTACGAGCGAGGAGTTTGTCGGCAGAGCGCTCAAAAAAATGACCGCGCGCGAAAACGCGGTCATCGCCACGAAGTTTCTGCCGCGAACGCAGGAAGAAACGGAAAGCGGCGTTGACGGCCGCGCACACGTTGCGAATTGTCTGAATGCAAGCCTGAAAAGGCTGGGGACGGATTACGTCGACCTTTACATCTGCCATATGTGGGACTATCACACTCCCATAGAAGAGATTATGCAGGGGCTGAACGACGCCGTCGCGGCGGGAAAAGCGAGAGCCGTCGGCATTTCCAACTGTTATGCGTGGCAGCTGGAAAAGGCAAACGCGATTGCGGAGCGCAACGGATGGGCGAAATTCGTGTCAATGCAGGGGCATTACAATCTGCTTTTCCGCGAAGAAGAACGTGAAATGCTGCCTTGCTGCCGCGACGGAAACATCACTTATACGCCTTACAGTCCGTTGGCGTCGGGACGGCTGGTCAAGCCCGCGGGAGAAGTGACCAAGCGGCTGACGACGGACGCCGTCGCGAAGAGCAAATACGACGCGACCAAGGATGAGGACGGCGTCATAATCGCACGAGTGCACGAAATTGCCGAAAAGAGAGGCCTCACCGCCACGCAGATTTCGCTCGGATGGCTGTTGACAAAGGACACGGTTCCCATTGTCGGCGCGACGAAACTCAGCCACGTCGAAGGCGCGGCACAAGCCGTGGGCGTCAAACTTTCGGACGAAGAGACAGCTTATCTCGAAGAGCCATATGTTCCGCACAAGCTGGTGGGCGTGATGAGTTTCAACCGCGAGTGACGCGTTGCTTGCGTTCGGTTTAACGCGACGTCGCGTTTGCGGCGAGGAAAACCGTATCGCCGTGCTGCCGCACCTGCCATACGGCAGGAAAGGAAATTTTTCGAATGCCACAAGAGGCCGAAGTCCGTACGGGCTTCGGCTTTACTTTGGTTTGACTTGCTGCGTGCTTTGGGCTAAAATAAGACACGTCGGATGCAACAGGGCAGTGCGCGGACGCAGCAGCGTTTTGCGGGATTGCGGGCTTTCCCGGTCATTTTCCCCGTCCGCGCCTGTATACTTAAACAGCGGGTTATTTCACGAAGAAAAACCGCGTTACAGACCTGTTGCAATCGCGTCGCACAAAGCAAAACAACCTGCAAAAGCAGGTTGTTCCGGCAGAGGGAGCGCGATTCGTAAGGAGCGGGAGCGACGGAAGAGCGTGTTTTGAGTCATCTGTTCTGCGTGCAGAGTCACGCAGGACGCAAAACCGCGTTACAGACCTGTTGCAATCGCGTCGCACAAAGCAAAACAACCTGCTTTTGCAGGTTGTTCTGGCAGGGGAGACGCGATTCGAACACGCAACCGACGGTTTTGGAGACCGTTGCTCTACCGTTGAGCCACTCCCCTAAATTGCTCGTTTATTATAACAACTATGCCTTGCATAGTCAAACGAAACGGAGATTATATGGAAAAGAAATTCACTCTCGGCATCATAGGCGCAGGCAATATGGCATCCGCCATACTCGGCGGAGTGCTGCGCGGCGGACTGCTCCCTGCGGGCAGCATAATCATCAGCGACCGCGACGGCGAAAAACTCGCCGTTATGGCGCAGAACGGCGTCGCCGTGACCGCCGACAACAAGGAAGTCGCAGCTTCCTGCGAGTATCTTATGTTTGCCGTCAAGCCGCAGATTGCGCCCGCGGTATTCGCCGAAATCGCACCCGTGATTAAGGCGGGGACGGTGATTTCCATTATGGCGGGCATTCCCGTCGCGAAACTCCGCGCCGCGCTAGGCGAACGCAATTACGTCCGCGTGATGCCCAACACTCCCGCTCTTGTGGGAGAGGGCATGAGCGCCGTGGCTTTTGCGGACGGCGTGCGCTCGCAGTTCGTGCTGGACGTGTTCGCTTCCGTCGGCAAAGTGGCGGAGCTGGACGAGAGCAAGTTCGACGCGGTCACATCGCTTTCGGGGTCCGGTCCCGCATACGTCTATATGTTCCTCAAAGCGCTCATCGACGGCGGAGTGGAGGGAGGACTCGACCCCGAAACCGCCAAATTGCTCGCGGTGCAGACCGTGCGCGGGTCGGCGAAAATGGCGGGATTGTCCTCAAAACCGCTGGGGGAGCTTATCGACGCCGTTTGTTCCAAAGGCGGCACGACCATACAGGCCGTCGAGAGTTTCAGGGAGGACGACCTCGAAGGCATAGTCAGAAAGGGTATGGCGAAGTGCAAAAAGCGTTCGGAGGAATTGGCGAATGCCTAGAAAACGCGTTGACATTTACACCGACGGCGCGTGTTCGGGAAATCCGGGCGACGGCGGCTGGGCGGCGATACTGTTTTACAAAAAGCACCGCCGCGAAGTGAGCGGCGGAGAGCACGCGACGACCAACAACCGTATGGAGCTGACCGCCGTCATAAAGGGGCTCGGTATGCTCAAAGAGCCCTGCGACGTCACGGTGTACAGCGACTCGCAGTACTGCGTGGACGCCTTCTTGCAGGGATGGGTGTACGGATGGCAGCGCAACGGCTGGCGTACGAGCGGAAAGGACGAGGTGAAAAACGTGGACTTGTGGCAGGCTCTGCTTGCCGCAATGAAACCGCACAACGTCACGTTCGTCAAAGTCAAGGGACACTCCGACAACGAGCATAACAACCGCTGCGACGAGTTGGCGCGGGCGGCGATAAAAGCTCTTCCGCCCGTTGTGACGGAAGCGCCGCGGCAGGAATGAGCGAAAGCACGACGACAAACGCAAACAAAAACGGGATTTCACAATCCCGTTTTTATTATTCCGATTTGAACCGTAAACGTCTTATTCCGCTTATGCGGTGTGATATTTCTTGGAGCGGTAGAGCAACCAGTACACCAGAGAGCTTATGGTCAGATTGGTGAGGAGCACTATGGGCAGCACCATTGTTTCGAGTATAAGCGTGGTGTCGTTCACGCTCACGCCGACGCCGAAGAATGCGATGAGCACCAGCACGACCGCGAGTTCTATCATCAGCATTCCGCGGTTCAATACCGAAAGTTTCACATTGAAATCCGCACGCTTTCTTCTGGACGGATTTATCATCCATATCACGGTCGGGATGAGCATCAGCGCCGCGCCGCCAAGCATAAACGACAGGAAGTAGACGTAGGAGATGCTTGACGCAAGGCACGCCCACATTATCGCGGTTTCCACCAGATATATCGCCAGCACGACGAGCCAGCTGTCGCGGTTCAGACGGTTGGCGTTTATGAAATTGAAAGTGTAGTATTCCGACGTGTTGCCGCGGTCGTACGGACGCATCTTGAACCCTTCGGAATAAAGCCTCGTTTTGAGGTCTGTTTCGGGACGGGGCAGCGTGCGTTCCGCGGGCGGGTCGGCGGTCTTTTCTTCCTGCGTGTTGGCAATCGACGAGAAGAATTCGCGGTAATTCACGTTGTCCTTCTCGTAGTCGAACGCTTCCGTGCGTTTGCCGCGCACCGCCGACACGACGAATTCGCCCTTTTCCTCTTCGTCGACGGGGGTAGCGGGAGCGGCGGGAGCGGAGGCCTCCGCATAATCCGCTGCCGCGTCACGGTATTCGGGAGTTTCTTCTCCGTCCGTTTCCTTCCGCGAGTCTATTTCGGCCTCTTTTTCGTCCAGCATACGGAACACGTCGCTGAGAGTGGATTCGGGCGCCTTGCGGCTGCCGTATGCGCCGTCTGCGGAGAAGTAGTTGACTTCCTGCGTTTGTTCGGTGCGCGCCTCTTCGCGTGCGCGTTCTTCCTCTCTGCGCGTTTGGCGGTCGATGCGGTCGAAAATCGTTTCGCGTGTGCGTTCGACGGGACGTTCGGTCGCGTAAACGTAAGTGGGCGCGGCGTCGAGCTTTGCTTTGACCGCTTCGAGTTCGCGCGCTATGCGTTCGAGCTCCGCCTTGCGCTCCGCTTCCAGCCGGGCAAGCTCGGCAAGCCTGTCGTCTTCGACGCGTTCGGCTTCGTCGTCGACTTCCGCGGCGGCCGCCTGCGGTTCTTCCGTCGGGGTCTCTGCGGCTTCTTCTTGCAGAGACGGGGACGGTTCCTCTTCGCGGACGGGAGCGGGAGTGTGCCATTCGGCTTCCGCTATGTCGTATTCTTCTTCCGAAGATTTTTCCGCCGAATATTCCGACTTTGCGTCGAGAGTGCGGAATATTTCTTCGAGTGACGCGGTTTCTTTTTCCTCTTCTTTCGCCGTTTCCTCTTCGGCGGGGGCGGGCACTTCTTCAGGCTCTTCCTCTTTTTCAACCGCCGCTTCTTCTTCCGGCAGCTGTTCGGGGGCTTCCTCTTCGGCTTTCTCTTTCTCTTCCTCGACGACCTCGGCGGGCAGAGGCTCTTCGATGTGCCATTTGGCGTCTTCGACTATGAGCAGGTCCTCCGCTTCGGCGGGCTTGACGTACTCGGATTTGGAGTCGAGCTCCCTGAACACGTCGTCGAGGGACATCGTTGCCTGCGAACGCAGAGCCTCCTCGCGCTCGCGCGCTTCGCGTTCCGCCTTCTCACGCTTTTCTGCCTCGATGCGCTCGTATTCGGCGCGGCGAGCTTCCTCTTCCGCTTTTTCGGCGAGGAATTCCTCGCGCTCTTTCGCAAAGCGTTCCTCTGCGGCAATGCGCTCGGCTTCGATGCGTTCGAGTTCCTCTCTGCGCTCCGTTTCGATGCGTTCCGCTTCCAGACGGCGTTCTTCCTCGGCGCGCTTTTCTTCTTCGAATTTTTCGTACTCTTCGCGGAAACGGCGTTCGGCTTCGTCACGCTCCGCCGCTATGCGTTCCAGTTCTTCGATGCGGCGGGCGGAGTATTCCGCTTCGCGCGCGGCGTACGCTTCCTCGGCGGCGAGTTTTTCGGCACGCAACCTTTCCACTTCCTCCGCGTGTTCCGCTTCCAGCCGCTCGCGCTCCGCCTGCGCCTCTGCGGCAAGACGTTCGAGCTCTTCGCGCTTCGCCTCTTCGGCGCGTTCGAGTTCCGCTTTCTTTTCTTCTTCTATGCGTTCGAGCTCTTCGCGCTTTTCGGCTTCGAGTTTTTCCAGTTCCTCGCGCTTTTGGGCTTCCAGCTTTTCGAGTTCTTCGCGTTTTTCGGCTTCGATGCGTTCGATTTCGGCCTGTTTTTCCGCCTGAATGCGGTCGAATTCCTCCTGCGAAATCCCCACCGCCTGTTTCCCGCCTTCCGCGGCGAGGCGCTGGGCTTCCTCTTCCGTTATCTCGTTGCCTTCTGCGTCTATGTAAATCTTCTTTTCGACGAGCACGACTTTCTCTTTTTCGCGGTAGACGACTTTCGCTTTGTCCGAGTTGTCCTTTTTGGTGTAGGGGCGCAGGTCGTCGGTGTTGAAAGGTGCGGGCGTGGTGTCGAAATCGAACTGACGGGCGGACACGAGCTTGTCGAGAATTGTACGGGAGTATTCGTACTCCGAACGCTCTTTTTCGAGGAAACTTCTGCCTTCCGCAGTGAGGGAATAGTAGCGGCGTCTTCCGCCGCCGGTATCGTCGGGGTCGCCGTCGTAGGAGGAAATCAACCCCTGTTTTTCGAGCCGTTTGAGCTGATTGTACAGTGTGGGCTGTTTGAGCTTGTACTGTCCTTCGCTCTTTGTTTCAATCTCTTTGAGGATGTCGTAACCGTAACGGTCCCTGTTCCAGAGCGAACCGAGAATTATGGTGGTCACGTTCCCGCGGATGAGGTCGCTGTTGACGGATGAAATGTCCATAATTTTGCTCCCGCTGTGATATATTAAATGATAGCAGACCACTATAATAAAGTCAATATTTTAGAATAGTTAAGAGGAAAAAACGACGTAAAAAGCCGACTTTTTTCAATTTTCGGCAGTCGGATAGGGTATGAGGGTCGAAGTCAGTCGTCTTCGCGCAGAGTGACCGCCTTTGCCGCGGCGCGGCGGTGGTCCTGTTCTATTGCGGCATAGTGCTTTTTGGTGGTGTTGACGTCGCGGTGTCCGAGCACGTCCGCAACCATATAAATGTCGCCCGTTGCGCGGTAGAGATTGGTGCCGTAGGTGCTGCGCAGTTTGTGCGGGGATATCTTTTTGAGAGGGGAAGCCACGGCGGCGTACTTTTTGACGAGGTTTTCCACCGCGCGCACGCAGATGCGTTTCACTTGCAGGGACAGAAAGAGCGCGTCGGGGTCGGGGACGGAGAGTTTTTCGGTGCGGGAAAGCAGGGCTTTGCGCTCGCCGTCGACATAGTAGCGCAGGGCTTCTTTCACGTCGTCGTTGAAATAGAGTATCGCACGGCTGCCGCCTTTGCGGGTCACCGTGAAGGCGTTGGTGTCGAAGTCGACGTCCGTCACGTTCAGTCCGACGCATTCGCTGACGCGGATGCCCGTGCCGAGAAGGAGGGAGAGTATCGCGACGTCGCGCGCGCGGGTGTTGAGCAGAATTTTTCGTTGGTGCGCGCTCATACCTTCGCCGTCTTCGGCGGCATTGAGGATTTTTTCTATTTCGTGCCGTTCAAGACGGATGATTTCCTTGTCGTGCTGTTTGGGCAGAGAGATTTTGGCGGCGACGTTTGCCGACAGCTCGTTTTTGTTGAAATAGTACTTGAAAAAACTGCGTACCGTGGAAATCTTTCTCGCTTTTCCGCGCTCTCCGTTGGTGAATTCCTTCCCGTCGAACTCGTAGAGAGTGAGATATTCCATAAAGTTTTCGAGGTGCGTGGACGTGATTTTCTCCATATCGTCAAGCGTCAGGTCGCGGGGGTCGGTGTCGCGGAATGCGCGCACGCGCTTGACGAGATAGTCGAAAAATATGCGCAGGTCGTAAGCGTAATTGAGCCTGGTGAGGGATGTTGTCTGCGGCTCTATGCCCACAAAAAACTCCTCGCAGAATTCCGGCAGAGTGTCGCGTATCTCCCTCAGCCGCATATTCACGTTCTTTTCGCGTTCCTTGAAATAGTTTGCCATAAGCACCTCACCGGATTGTCGCGGACTGTAATCAGTTTAGCAAACTATTCGCAAAAAATCAAGAACGGGAAGCAAACAATGCTTTCCGCAAGGCAGGGAAGCGGCAGACGATTGCCTTTCGCTTTGCCGTGTGTTATGATATTCGGCGAAAACGCGGAGGTGTTTATGCGGCTGATAAAAACGGACGAAGTCGTGAAAGTGAGCAGATTGCTCACGGACATTTTTGCCGATTACGAGGCATACAGGCTCTTTTTCCCCGAAGAAAAGAAGATGGCAAAGGGGATGGAGATGTTTTTCCGTTACGAGATATATGCGTCGCAGCCTTACACGCGCGTCGACGAGGATTTCCTCGCAGTCGCCGCGGTCAAGCGTCCCGGCGACAGCGATCGCAACCCGAAGACGTTGTTTCTCAACCCGTTCTTTGCGTGTTCCTTTTTGTCCGCAACGGGCATAAAGGCGGTGCGTCTTGCGGGCGAGTATATCGCTTTTGCCGAAAAGATTGCGGAAAAGTATTACAACCCCGCCGTCGATTGCTACATCAAAAACATCGGCGTCGCGAGAGAAGCGCGCGGACAGGGCAGACTGCGCCGTATGATTGACGAGCTTTGCGGAGAATTCCCCGTGTATCTGGAAACCCACGACGAAAACAACGTGGCTATATACGAACATCTCGGCTTCCGAGTGTGCGAAAAGGCGGATTTTCACGGATACACCCACTACGCAATGCGCCGCGACTGAAAGCGGTTCTCCACGAAAGCGCGGAATCGCCGCAAAGGTGCGTTGTCGTGAAAAATGCCGCTTCGAGCGGCATTTTGTTTTATCTTTTCGATTTGCACAGGGCTTATTATACAGGGTCGTCCGCGGGAGTGCGGATGAGATTTACCGTGCGCGGAAGCGTTCGTATTCTTCCCGCGTCACGGACCATACCGTGTGGGGCATATCTATGCCGTAATAGTGTTTGACGATGGCGCCGCGCGGGGTCATTCCGTTGCGTTTGGCTACGTTTGCGGAGGGCAGATTGTTGTCGCGGATTATCGAAAACAGTTCTTGCGCGCCCATAACCCCGAAACCGTATTCCATACATCCCGCGGCGGCTTCCGTCGCGTATCCGTGCCCCCAGAAACGTCTGTCGAACACATAGCCTATTTCGGGGACGGTCCCGCCTTCCAGCGGCTGCATCGTTATTCCGCATTGTCCGATGAACGCACCCGTGTCTTTCAGCACGACTCCCCAAAGCCCGCAGCCGTCCTTTTCGTAGCGTTCGAGCTGCCGTTGCAGCCAATCTGCCGCCTCTTCGTCCGAAAAGCCGTGTTCGTACGCATACATAGTTTCTGGGTCGCAAAGGCTGAGTTTGAGAAGGGGAAGGTCTTCGCTCGTAAGCCGGCGAAGAATAAGACGTTTTGTCGTCAGCACCGCGTTGTGTTCCATATCCCGATTATAGCCCCGTGACGCGCTGCGTTCAAGCTCTCGGAAAAATTTCGCGCAATGCGAAAATTACGCTTCCGTTTTATTGCCTTGAATTGTCTTAAATGTTATCTTATTGCAGAGGTGTAGAAATGCGCGCTGTCACGCTGAAAAGCTACAATTCCACGCTCGGAGCGTGTTTCACGGGATATATCTGTCAGGCGATAGTCAACAACTTCGCCCCGTTGCTTTTTCTGACGTTTCAGAGCAGTTTCGGCATACCTCTTTCCCAGATAACCCTGCTTGTGACGATAAACTTCGGCGTGCAGCTGCTCGTCGACCTCCTCAGCGCCAAACTCGTGGACAGGATAGGCTACCGCGCCGCGGCGGTAGGGGCGCACTTGCTTATGGGTACGGGGTTCATATTGATGGGAACTCTGCCGTTTGCGGTGAGCCGTCCTTTTTACGGCTTGCTTGCGGCGGTCGTCATATATTCCGTCGGCGGCGGCGTGGTGGAAGTTATGCTCAGCCCGCTTGTCGAAAGCTGTCCGACACGCAACAAGTCGGGCACTATGAACCTGCTGCATTCCTTTTACTGCTGGGGCTGCGTCATAGTCATAGGACTCTCCACGCTGGTGTTTGCGGTCGCGGGGATGGAATTCTGGAACAAACTTTCAATGATATGGGCGGCAATACCTTTCCTTAACGCCGTGTTTTTCCTGTTTGTGCCAATTACGCGCAAGGAAGGGGAGGAAACGCGCTCGCGAATACTTCCCCTTTTCGGCAAGCCTATGTTCTGGGTGCTTATGGTGATGATGTTCTGCGCGGGAGCGGGAGAACTTGCCGTGGCGCAGTGGGCTTCCGCCTTTGCCGAAAGCGGACTCGGAGTGTCCAAAGCGCTCGGCGACCTTATAGGTCCGTGCCTGTTCGCCGTAATGATGGGAGCGGTAAGGATAGCCTGCATTCCTCTCGGCAAGCGCGTGAACCTGACTGCGATAATCGGGTTTTCGGGTGTGATAGGAGTGGCGAGTTATCTTCTCATAACGCTCGTGCCGAATGCGGGCGTTGCGCTTGCGGGCGTCGCGTTGTGCGGAGTGGCGAGCGCGTCTATGTGGCCGGGTACGTTCAGCGTGGCGGCAAAAAATATCCCGACGGGAGGGACCGCGATGTTCGCGCTGCTCGCGCTGGCGGGCGACCTGGGGTGCACCGCGGGACCGACTCTGGTCGGAATGGTGTCGGACTCATTCGGCGGCGAACTCAAAACGGGCATACTTGTCGCGGTCATATTCCCGGCGCTGATGATTGTCGCCTGCATAGTCTGCGCCTTAATGGAGAAAAAACGCGCGGCAGCGCTTCCGCCTATTGCCGACGGCGGAGCGGGAATGTAAGACAGGCGGCGTGT
Organism: uncultured Eubacteriales bacterium; assembly: GCA_900544575.1. Lineage (GTDB taxonomy): Bacteria > Bacillota > Clostridia > Christensenellales > CAG-917 > Limadaptatus > Limadaptatus stercorigallinarum. Next base: position 22,742 of record UQVO01000002.1, read on the forward strand.
CGTCGAAGTGCGGAGGGCGAAAATGATTGTAAGAAGAGCGGAAGAAAAGGATATTCCGGACATTGCGGAACTGCTTCTGCAAGTCGCGGGAGTGCACGCCGCGGGCAGACCGGATTTGTTCAAAAGCGGCGCAAGAAAATATACCGATGCGGAACTTGCCGAAATCCTCCGTGACCCCGAAAGACCCGTCTTCGTCGCGGATGACGAGGGGCGCGTCGTCGGATACGCATTTTGCGTGAATGCCACCCGTGCGGACGACAACATACTCACCCCCGTGCGCACTCTTTATGTGGACGACATTTGCGTGGACGAAAGGGAGCGCGGCAAGGGCATAGGGAAAGCGATTTACGCTTATGTGCGCAACTATGCAAAGGAAGAGGGGTTTTACAACCTGACTCTCAACGTGTGGAGCTGCAATCCCGCCGCAATGAAGTTTTACATTGCTATGGGGCTTGTGCCGTACAAAGTCGGTATGGAAACGATTTTGCAGGAGAAATGAACAAATTCGTCTTACGGATATTCGCATTAAAGAGCGTGGATTTCGGCAGCCTTTCCGATTACGGCTTCGAGGACGACGGAAAGGGCGGATACCGCTATTCTTGCCTGATTGCGGACGGAAAAATGCGCCTTGAAGTCACCGTTGACGCCCGCGGCGGCGTTTCGACAGAGGTCACGGACCTCGACACCGAAGAGCCTTATACGCTGTTTTTGGTGGAAGAGGCGGTCGGCGGCTTCGTCGGAAGCGTAAGAGCGGATTACGAACGCGTGCTCTCTGACATTGCCGAAAAGTGCTGTTACAGAGAGGTTTTCAAGTCCGCGCAGGCAAAGACCTTGCTTGCGTACGCGAAAGAAAAATACGGGGACAACCCAGAATATCTTTGGGAAAAGTTCCCCGACAACGCGGTGCTTCGCCGCCGCGACAACCGCAAATGGTATGCCGCGCTTCTGACCGTCCGAAAAACCAAACTCGGAATGCAGGGGGAGGGAAGTACGGAAGTGGTCGATTTGCGCGGCGACCCGGCTTTCGTCGCCGGGAACGCGGACGGAAGAAAGTTTTATCCCGGCTATCATATGAACAAGACGCATTGGTTCACCGTGCCGCTCGACGACTCTGTCCCCACGGACGAAATTCTCCGTCTTCTCGACGAAAGCTACATTCTCGCGATCGGCACTTCCAGACCGAAAAAATCCTGACCGTCATTCCGCACGCACTTTGTGTGGAAACCGCCGTATTCAAAACCGCGCAGGCAGAAAAAGCGCGTCAGCGACGGGTAAGAATCCGTCTCCGTTTACAAAGAGAAAACCGCACTTGACAGTGCGGTTTTTTCGGTGGAGGTATGCGTTCGTCATAAGAACGGAGCATTGAGAAGAGTAGTATTTCGACAGGTATTACGTCATATAACGAGCGTTCGGAAAAGGCAAAAGCGTCCACTGTTCCTCGCGCAAATAAAAACTTCAACCGATTGTTCGATTGAGTTATTTGTTGATGGGAGGAGATGGATTCGTAAGGAGGAAGCGTTGCTTCCGACGGAATAGCGGTTTTTCTGCATCTGTTCTGCGTGCAAAGTCACGCAGGCAGAAAAAGCGCGTCAGCGACGGGTAAGAATCCACCTTCGTTTACAAAGAGAAAACCGCACTTGACAGTGCGGTTTTCCTGGTGGGAGGAGGTGGATTCGAACCACCGAAGTCACTGACAACAGATTTACAGTCTGCTCCCTTTGGCCACTCGGGAATCCTCCCATGTGATACCCCATAAAATTTCGTTCCGAAATTTGATGGGGACCCTATTTTGGAGCTGGTGACCGGAATCGAACCAGCAACCTGCTGATTACAAATCAGCTGCTCTGCCTATTGAGCTACACCAGCAGGTGAATGGTGCCTCGGGGCGGACTTGAACCACCGACACAGGGATTTTCAGTCCCTTGCTCTACCAGCTGAGCTACCGAGGCGTGCGGTCTAGGGAAGTGGCAGTGACCTCGTCACTGCCACTCGACCTAACTTGGCGATCCGGAAGGGGCTCGAACCCTCGACCTCCAGCGTGACAGGCTGGCGTACTAACCAACTGTACTACCGGACCGTATATTTGGTGGGCCTTCACGGACTCGAACCGCGGACCAATCGGTTATGAGCCGACCGCTCTAACCAACTGAGCTAAAGGCCCTCATCCGGGGGATTTCCCCAAGTCACGAATTATGGTCGGGGTGAGAAGATTCGAACTTCCGACCCCATGGTCCCAAACCATGTGCGCTACCAAGCTGCGCCACACCCCGTGGCCGGAATCGATTCGCGACTATGACAATATACAATACGGACGAAAGAATGTCAACTTTTTTGTGGGTGATTTTCGCAGAATTTATTGACAAAATCCGACCCTGCGGCGCGCCAAACGCCAAAAACTCTCAAAATGCGCGCGGATGGAGGCGGTAGTATTGTCAGAGGAGGCGTTATGAATCTGGAATGCAAAAAGGAGCGCGGCGCGCTTACGTTCTCGTTCTTCGGCGACATCGACGAATTTTCGTGCAGAACGCTGCGTTCGGAGATAGACGGAACGATTGCCGAGTGTGCGCCGAGGGAGGTGGTTTTCGATATGAAAAACGTGTCTTTCGTGGACAGCACGGGCCTCGGTCTTATTCTCGGAAGATACAAGCGGCTGAGCGCCGCGGGAGGCGTACTCCGCCTCAAAAACGTGCCGCCGCAGGTGGACAAAGTGTTCCGTGCAAGCGGCGTTTATTCGGTTGTGGAGAAGGTGAAATGAAAAGCGGAAACCATATGAAGATGCAGCTGCCCGCCTACGGCAAGAACGAAAGTTTCGCGCGCAACGCAGTCGCGGGATTTGCCGTGGAGTGTTCGCCCACGGTGAGCGAAATAGGCGACATAAAGACCGCCGTTAGCGAGGCGGTGACCAACGCCGTCGTGCACGCATACGACGAAGAGCGGGAGGAAAACCTCATCGAGATATGCGCGGACATCGACTGTGACAACGTGCTTACCGTGAGCGTGCGGGATTTCGGCAAGGGGATTGCGGACGTGGAAGAGGCGAAAGAGCCCTTTTTCACCACCAAACCCGACGAAGAGCGCAGCGGGATGGGGTTCACCATCATCGAAACTTTTATGGACGAGATGACCGTCGAGTCCGAGCCGGGCCGCGGTACGAAAGTCGTGATGCGCAAAAGGATTGGCAAAAATGTTGAGTCATGAGAAAACGCTCGGACTTATCGTGCGCGCGCAGAACGGCGAGGAAGAGGCGAAAGAGAAACTGATTGCGGAAAATCTGCCTCTCATAAAATCCATAGTCAAGCGTTTCAAGGGCAGGCACGAATACGACGACCTGATGCAGCTCGGCGCAATGGGTTTTCTGAAAGCGGTGGCGAATTTCGACGCGTCTTTCGGGGTGAGGTTCTCGACGTACGCCGTGCCGATGATTACAGGCGAAATAAAGCGTTTTTTGCGCGACGACGGTGCGGTGAAGGTGTCGCGGTGGGCAAAGACGCTTGCGCAGAAAATCGCGGTATACACCGACGAGGCGCTGAAAAACAATATGCCTGAGCCCACCGTCGACGAACTCGCCGAAAAATTCGGATGCGAGGCGGGCGACGTCGTGTTTGCGCTCGACACGGGAAGGTTCGTGATGTCGCTGAACGAAACGGGCGACGACGACGGTACGCCTCTCGGCGACAGAATAGTGGGGGCGGAAGCTCCCGAAGAAGACATCGACGGACTGATGCTGCGCGACAGCATCAAAAATCTTCCCGAACGCGAGAGGAAAATAATAATTCTGCGCTATTTCCGCGACAAGACGCAGAGCGAGGTCGCGGCGGAGCTGGGCGTATCGCAGGTGCAGGTCAGCCGTCTGGAAAACAAGATACTGCGCAAAATCAGGGAAAAAATGGAATAATGGCATAATAGCCGTCTTTTTGTCCACACTTACGCTGTGGACGTTTTTTATACCGAAAACCCCGAAACAGACGAAATTTTCTACGAGTGCGACGCGCCCGACGAGAGCGTGCGCCCCGAAAAAGGGAGAAAACGCAGATGATAGGCAAGGACGAATACCGCGATTATGTGAAAAAGAGTGCGCCGAAATCGCCGATGACGCGTTCGCTCATCGCCGCATTCGTCGTCGGCGGACTTATATGCTGCATAGGCGAGGCGGTGAGTGACGTCATAGAGGTGATATTCCCCGAAATGCCCGCGGACGAAGTCGGCAGCTGGACGACGGTCGTAATGATATTTTTCGGCGCGTTTTTCACCGCAATAGGCGTATACGACAAGCTGGGGCATTTTGCCGGCGGCGGCTCGATAATTCCCATCACGGGATTTGCCAATTCCGTTGTGTCGCCCGCGCTGGAATACAACCGCGAAGGCGTATTTTTCGGAATATGCGCGAAAATGTTCGTGATTGCGGGGCCGATAATCGTTTTCGGCGTCGTGGCGGGAATAATCGTGGGCGTCATCGGATTGTTCATATAGAGAGGCGGACGGATGAAAACAGGCAAACAGAGTTTCAAAGCGGAAAAACCCGTTTATGTGCGTTCGTCGTACACGATAGTCGGGCCCAAGGAGGGCGACGGCAATTTTGCCGATTGTTTTGACACGGTGCTCCGCGACGACCTTTGGGGAGAAAAATCTTACGAAAAAGCGGAAAGCAAAATGCACCGCGAAGCGATACGCGGCGCGATTTGCCTTGCGGGGCTGGATTTCGGCGGCATAGACTTAATGTTCGCGGGCGACCTGCTCAACGAACTCAGCGCGTCAAGCCTCGCAATGCGCTATTTCAAAGTGCCGTTTGTCGGGCTGTATAACGCGTGTTCCACGTTCAGCGAAGGAATGTTGCTAGGCACCGCGCTCATCGACGGCGGAGCGGCGGACACCGTGACCTGTTCCACGTCCAGTCATTTCGCGTCTGCCGAAAGGCAGTACCGCTATCCTCTAGAACTCGGCAATCAACGCACGCCCACCTCGCAATGGACCGTCACGGGGGCGGGCTGTACGGTGTTGAGCTCTGAGCGTCCGGCGCCCGAAAGGGACGCCGAAAGCCGCGAGAATTTCGCCGCCGAAATGCGGCGTATGCGCTCTGAGTGCATCAAAAAGGAAGAAGGCGCGGAAAAGAACGCGGAGGAAGGCAAAATTCCCGGCGAAAACGCAGAAGAGGAACTGTTCGCCGCAAAAAAAGACGTTCTGCGCGGTTTCAGACGCAAAATTCTGCGCGTATGCCGCCCCGAAAGTCTGGCGGAGCCCGTGTGCGACCCGAATTACCGCAGGACGCACGTCATCAGAATAACGGGCGGCACTTTCGGAAAAGTGGTGGACTTCGGTCTGAACGACGAAAGCAATATGGGCGGCGCAATGGCGCCCGCCGCGGCGGATACGCTGCTCGCGCACCTGGAAGACACGGGAGCCTCGCCCGAAGACTACGACGCGATATTCACGGGTGACCTGGGCAGATTCGGGAAGCAGGCGTTCGAATACATCCTCGCAAAAGAGGGAATACGCCTGCCTGAAAGTTATACCGACTGCGGCGCGGCGTACTTCAAGCCCGAACAGGAAACTTTTCAGGGCGGTTCGGGTGCGGGCTGCGTAAACACCGTTTTCAACGGCTATATCGCAAAACGTCTTGAACGCGGTGAGCTGCGTAAGGTGCTCGTGCTGGCAACGGGAGCGCTGCTCAACAAGGACACGCCTCTGCAAAAGGAAACCATCCCCGGCGTCAGTCACGCTTTCGTGGCGGAGAGTGAAGAGTATTAGCCCACGCGCAGGTGCGCCAAAGCGCCGAATGTATTCTCAAAAACATAAAAATCAAGAATACTTCGGAGAACTAAACAATATGACTGCGGTCGGTCGTACAGGAGAGGACGTATGGAAGTGTTTCTGACTTATCTTAAAGTTTTCGCAGTGGGCGGCGCGCTTTGCGCGCTCGGTCAGCTGCTCATCAACAAGACTAAGATGTCTTCCGCGCGCATTCTGGTCACATTTATGCTGCTGGGACTCGTGCTGGAAATCGCGGGGGCGTTTTCATATATGAAGGAATTTGCGTCCGCGGGTGTTACCATCCCGATTACGGGATTCGGCAGCAGCCTTGCGAAAGGCGCGCTGGAAGGGGCGAAAGAGGGCGGCGTGCTCGGCGCGATAAGCGGCGGACTGAAAGCCGCGGCACCCGGACTTTCGGCGGTCATACTTTTCGGTTTCGTGTTTGCGCTGATTTTCAAGTCGCGGAGCAAAAAAGTGTAGCGGAGAACATTGTTTTCAATGTGCGCCTGCAAGTGTTCACGCGTGCGTCGAACGCAAAACAACGCTTGCGGATGACTGCATACCGCTGCAAGTTAAAAATGCCATTTATGGCATTTTTATTTTATTTCTTAGAATATATTCGAACCGAATATACGCCGTATTCCGACGTCCGCCGTCAGGCGTTCAGGGGGTCAGGTCCATAAATCCTCCGTTTTGCACGGAGTTTCCGAAATAGAATTGCGGCACGTCGCCCACGATTAGGTTTTCCGCCACCAGAACTTCCGCAGTCACGGTTATGGTCGGCTCGTCTATCGGGGTGACTATGCTTATGACCGCGTAGACGTTGATGTATATCTTATGCAGGGTCTGGTTTATGCCCGCCGAGGTGAAGTAGCTCACGAAATCGCAGAGAGCGGAGCCTATCGGGATGACGCTTATGGTGACTTCGGGTCCCATACCCATAAGCAGCGCAAGTCCCGTGAATGTGCCCGCGGGGACGGAGATTTCCTGCGAACCCAGCGCGTCGAGGTTTGCCTGCGCGAGATTTGCGATTTCGCGGGAAATGAGGTTGATTTCGGGGGAGTTTGCCTGCACCATACTCACGTCGCCGTCGCTGTCTTTGACGACGGTGAAAAGGTCGTCGTATTTCAGCCCGCCGCCGACGACGGTGGTGACGGCAAGGTTGACCGAATTGGTGCATATGGCGCGCACTTCCGCCACCGCGCTCCCCATAACGGTGGGGACGATGTTGTTGCGGAAGTAAACGGTGCAGAAGATAAATGCCGCGAGGAATATCGTCAGCGCGACCGCGATGCGGAATATGCGGGGTTTTATATCTCTGCGCACTTTGTTCACGCAACATTATATGCGCTTGCGGCGCAATTTGCATTTGCGGATTGCGTTTGCCGCGGGCAGGGAAAATTCCTCACCCTGCCGCATCCCGTTGACTAATCCGCGAAATGTTGCTATCATAATTCAAGTTATATTCGTGCGCATATACGCGCACGCTTGAACGGAGTTTATATGAAAGCACAAATCGACAGCATCAGGGACGCGGCGCTTGCCGCGGTGGAAGCCGCTTCGACTTCCGCCGAGCTCAACGACGTCAGAGTGCGTTTTCTCGGCAAGAGCGGGGAGATGACCTCTCTTATGAAGGGGCTCGGCGCGCTTTCCAAGGAAGAGCGTCCCGAAATGGGCAAGATACTGAACATTGCGCGCGGCGAAATCGAGTCCGCGCTGGAACGCAAGACGGCGGAAGTCACGGAGAGGGAGAAAGCGGCGAGGCTTGCCGCCGAGGCCGTGGACGTGACGCTGCCCGCGAAGCGCAGGGAGAGGGGGACGCTGCATCCCGTCACCCGTGTGCGCGAGGACATCGTGAAAGTTTTCCTCGGAATGGGGTTCGAAGTGGCGGAAGGTCCAGAAATAGAGAGCGACCTTTACAATTTCCAGCTGCTCAACGTCCCGAAGGACCATCCCGCACGCGATATGCAGGATACGTTTTACGTCAACGATTCCTTCGTGCTGCGCACGCATACTTCGCCTATGCAGGCGCGTATGATGACCACGCGCAAACCGCCCATCCGCGTCGTCATACCAGGCAAGGTTTACCGCTCCGACGACGACGCTTCGCACAGCCCGATTTTCCACCAGATAGAGGGGCTTGCGGTGGACAAGCACATCACTATGGGCGACCTCGAAGGCTGTCTGCTCGCGTTCGCGCAGCAGATGTTTTCAAAGGATACGCAGATACGTCTGCGTCCGTCCTATTTCCCGTTTACGGAGCCGTCCGTCGAAGTGGACGTGACTTGCGCAATCTGCGGCGGAAAAGGCTGCCGTGTGTGCAAGGGTACGGGCTGGGTGGAGATACTCGGCGCGGGGGTGGTCAATCCCGCGGTGCTCGAAATGTGCGGAATAGACAGCAAGGAATACAGCGGTTTCGCGTTCGGTCTGGGGTTGGAACGCATCGCAATGATAAAGTACGGCATCCCCAACATCAAACTTTTCTACGAAAACGACGTACGCTTCCTTAAACAGTTCAACGGGGAGGTGGAAAAATAATGCTTGCACCCATTTCTTGGCTCAAAGATTACGTCGACATCGACGTCACACCCGAAAAACTCGCCGAAAAACTCGTCGCGATAGGTTTCGAGGTGGAAGGAATAGAGTATCAGTCCGAAAAGGCAACGCTCGTGAAAACGGGCAGAATTCTCTCCGTCGAAAAGCATCCCGCCGCGGACAGACTGCGCGTGGCACAGGTTGACGTCGGCGGCAGAACGATACAGGTCGTCACCAATGTCGCCGTGGAAGGCGGGGAATACATCGCCGTCGCTCTGGACGGCGCGCGCCTTGCGGACGGACACGAAATCAAGCGCGGCGAACTGCGCGGAGTGCTTTCAGAAGGTATGTTGTGCGGACCCGAAGAGATAGGGCTTTCCGCCGCGGACGTCGACGGGCAGAAAGAGGACGATATTCTGCGCTTCCCGGAGGGTACGCCTCTCGGCGAAAACGCCGCTTCCGTCCTTGGCTTCGACGACGTGATACTCGACGTTTCCGTGACTGCCAACCGTCCCGACTGCAACAGCATCTACAAACTCGCAAAAGAAGTTGCCGTCGCGCTCGGAAAGGATTGCCGCGAGCCCGAAATCCGCTATGAAGCGACGGGCGCCGATGTTGCCGGAATGGTGTCGGTCGAGGTGAAGAACTCCGCGCTTTGCCCCAGATATATGGCGGCGGGCGTGCGAAACGTGAAGATTTTCCCGTCCCCGCGCAAGATGCGTATGCGTCTGAAAGCCGTGGGCATCCGTCCCATCAACAACATCGTCGACATCACCAATTACGTGCTGACGGAGATAGGTCAGCCTATGCACGCGTTCGACCTGCGTTATCTCGGCGGCGGCAAAATCGTCGTGCGCAACGCGGAAGAGGGCGAACACATCGTCACGCTCGACGGCAAGGACAACAAACTTTCGTCCTCTATGCTTGCAATATGCGACGCGGAAAAGCCCGTCGCGGTGGCGGGCATAATGGGCGGAGAGCACAGCGGCATACAGGACGACACCGCGGAAATCGTGTTCGAATCGGCGAAGTTCGCACGCGACAGCGTGCGCCGCACCTCCCGCGCTCTCAATCTGCGCTCGGACAGCTCCGCGCGTTTCGAGAAGGGCATTGACTTCGCCTCGCAGGAGTACGGATTGGAGCGCGCGCTCACCCTTGTCTGCGAAACGGGCAGCGGCGAGATTGCAAAGGGCGTCATCGACGTCAAAGTGGATTACGCCAAAGTGCGCGACATCGAATTCACCGCGGCGAAGATAGGCAGAATACTCGGTTGCAGAGTGCCGAAAGGAAAGCTCGTCGCAATACTTGCGCGCCTCGGCATTCCCGTCACGGAAGCGGACGGCAAACTCGTTGCCCACGTGCCCGACGCGCGTTCGGACATCGACGGCGTCAACGACCTTGCGGAAGAGTTCATAAGGGTTTACGGCTATTCGCACGTCAAGCCGACGCTGTTTGCGCATTCACATCTGACGCGCGGCGGCGTGCCCGCAAACATCGCGTTCAGAAACAAGGTGAAGGAAGAGCTTGCCGCGCTCGGGCTCAACGAGTGCATCACTTATTCCTTCACGTCCCCGCGTTTTGCCGACAAACTGCGTCTGCCCGCAGACAGCGGACTGCGCCGTACGGTGGAACTTCTCAATCCTCTCGGCGAAGCGCTCAGCGTGATGCGTACGCAGCTCACCCACAGTATGCTGGAAGTGCTTGCCTACAACGCCGCACACTTCAACAAGAGCGCCGCGCTCTTCGAAACGGCAAAGACCTATCATCCGAAGTCCCTGCCGCTCACGGAGCTGCCTGACGAAAAAGAAACGCTGGTCATCGGAATGTACGGCGCGGACGCGGATTTCTTTGCTTTGAAAGGAGTGGCGGAAGGGCTGTTTGACGCGCTGCATCTCAAAGCGGTTTACCGTGCGTCATCTCTGCCTTTCCTGCATCCCGGCCGCGGCGCGGAGGTCGAAATCGGCGGGAAAACGGTGGGATATCTCGGCGAGATACACCCCGACGTCGCCGCGGATTACGACTGCGACGTAAGACTTTATGCCGCGGAGCTTGACCTTGACGCGCTGTTTGCTCTGTGCAAAGGCGGAGCGGAGTTCAGAGAATTCTCCAAATTCCCGCCCGTCGAGCGCGACCTTGCCGTGGTCGTGGCGGAAAATGTCGCGGCAGGCGATATGGTCGCGGCGGCGGAGAACTCGGGAGCGGAGCATATGACGTCCGCGGAGGTGTTCGACGTTTACCGCGGTGCGCAGATAGGCGAGGGGATGAAGAGCGTCGCTATGAATTTCACTTTCTCGTCCGTCAGCCGCACGCTCACCGACGAAGAAATCGCGGCGCAGATGGAAAAGATACTTTCCGCGCTGCAAACCGCGTTCGGCGCGCGCATCAGAGGCTGACGCGCGCAAATAACCGCCCCTGTCGGGGTATGTGCAAGTTATGTTCGACGACAAAAGTCTGAAAACGCTGGAATACGGCAAAATACTCGAAATGCTCGCCGTTCACGCGCAGTCGGAGGGAGGCAAGGCCGCCTGCCGCGCGCTGCGCCCCGCGGAAGCGATAGGGGAAGCGGAAAACGCACTCGATATGACCGCGGAAGCGGACAGGGTGCTGTTCGAGTTTTCCGTGTCGCCTTCCTTTGCCGTCGACGACATAGAGGAAACGCTGACAAAAGCGGAAAAGGGCGCGGTGCTTTCCATTCCCGAACTGCTGCGTGTGGGCAGGGCGCTCCGCGTCGCGCGGAGGATAGAAAAATCCGTGTCCGCCGTCACGGGTATACCGGGGCTTTCGGCAATGCTCGGCGGGCTTTACTCGGAAGAGAAGCTGGAAAAGGACATTTTCGACGCGTTCATTTCCGAAACGGAAGTCGCGGACAACGCCACTCCCGAACTTCGCGCGATACGCATACGCATACGCAGACTCGGCGACGGCGTGAAGACGAAGTTGCAGACTTTCATCACGTCTCCGACTTATCATAAATATTTGCAGGACAGCATTGTCACCGTGCGCGGCGACCGTTACGTCATTCCCGTAAAAAGCGAGTTCAAGGGCGCGATAAGCGGACTTGTGCACGACCAGTCCGCATCCGGTGCGACGCTTTACATCGAGCCGATGCAAATCGTCGAGCTCAACAACGAGCTGAAAACGGAAAAGCTCAACGAACAGGCGGAGATAGAGCGCATTCTGCGCAATTTCTCGACGTCCGTCCGCGCGCATTCTGACAGGCTGAAAGCAAGCTACGCCACCATAGTCGAGATGGACACCGTGTTTGCAAGAGCGCAGCTTGCGCACGAAATGAAGGCGGTGCGCCCGGAACTGAACACGGAAGGCGAGCTTTCCGTGAAAGAGGGAAGACATCCGCTCATCGACGCAAAAAAAGTCGTGCCGCTCACTCTCGCAATGAAACCCGACGAGAAAATGCTGCTCATTACGGGTCCGAACACGGGCGGCAAGACCGTGACGCTGAAAATGACGGGACTGTTTGTGTGTATGGCGCTCAGCGGGCTTTATCTTCCCGCCAAAGCCGCCAAAATCCCCGTCGTGGACGGAGTCTATCCCGACATAGGCGACGAACAGAGCATAGAGCAGAGCCTCTCCACCTTTTCGGCGCACATCAAAAACATAATCGGCATACTCGGCAAAATCACCCCACGTTCGCTGGTGCTGTTCGACGAGCTCGGCGCGGGGACGGACCCCGGCGAAGGCGCGGCGCTTGCCGTCAGCATTTCGGAGTACGTTATGTCCACGGGAGCGAAGTCGCTTGTCACGTCGCATTTCAACGACCTGAAAGAGTTCGCCCTGACGACGCGCGGAGTGGTCGCGGCGTCAATGGAGTTTGACTCCGTGACTTTCCGTCCCACCTTCAAACTCGTGATGGGAGCAATCGGCACGTCGAACGCGCTGGATATTGCGACGACGCTCGGTCTTGACGCAAAGATTGTCGAGAACGCGCGCGGCAGAATATCGGCGGAAAAGAGGCAGTTCGACAGCGTGCTTTCCGCGGCGGAGCAGACCAGAAGACGTGCCGAACAGTTGGTGTCCGACGCGTCGCTGGACCGCGAAAGGGCGGCAAGCGCGCTTCGTGAGGCGGAAAACCAGAAAAAACTCATTGCCGAAAAACGCGAAAAACTCGACGAAAGCATTCGCCGCGAAACCAAACATCTCATCGAAAATTCGGTGGAGGAGGCGGACGAAATCCTCGAACGTCTGCGCGAAATGCTCGACAAGGAAGTCGTCGAAGACAAGGACATATTCGCGGCGCGCGCGCTGAAACGCAGGTTGCAGAATATGTCTGCCGAATACGACAAGGAGAGCGTCGTGGAGGACGAGCCCGACGATACGCCGCTGCGCCGCGGCGACAGCGTATGGGTGCGCTCGCTCGCAAAGCGCGGCACTTATCTCGGGAGCAATTCCAGAGGAGAGGCGGACGTGTCGTTCGGCAAACTGAGCGTGAAAGTGAAAGCGGGGGACTATTATAAGGTAAAATGACGGAAAATTACGTTCAGAAGGTGGAAATCCCTCTCCGCAAAGGAGCGCGCAGGGACCAGATACTCGGCATTGTCTTCCAGCTTATAGGGCTGGGGCTCATTCCCGTTGCAATATTTTTCAACTATTTCGTGTTTATTGCCGTGGCGGTGCCGATTGCGCTCGGAGTGTGGCTCACGCAGAGGTTCTATTCCACGGCAAGGGAGTTCGAGTACGCGTTTACGGGGAAAAGGCTCATTATTTCGCGCACAAACATCGTGGGAAGAGGCAGAAGAATGCTGGAAATCGCCTTTTCCGACGTCAAATCGTTCACCCGTTTTTACGATATAGCCATACAAGGCGATTTCGTCGCGGCGGAAGATTTGCATTCGCCCGACGTAAAGGTGCTGGTGTTTGCCGCGGGCGACGGGGAATACAGGCTGCTGTTCACGCCCGACGACTATATGACGGCTCTGATAAGCGACAGACTTCGCGCATCGGACGGAGAAAAACAATGATATATCTCGACAACGCCGCGACCACGAAAATGTACGACGAAGCGCTCCGCGTCCTGACTGAGGCGAACGAAAAGCGCTGGTTCAACGCGTCCGCGCTCTACAAGGAGGCGTCCGAGGAGAGCAAAACCATCAGGCGCGCAAGAGAAACGTTGCTCGGCGCGCTGAAAGCCGGCGACGGCGAGCTTTACTTTCTGTCCGGCGGCACGGAGGCCGACAACACGGCGCTGTTTTGTACGCGTAAGGCGAAAGGCAGCAGGGTAATCGTGTCCGAAGGCGAACACGACGCGGTGATAAATCCCGCAAAGGTGCTCAAAGAACAGGGTTACGACGTGGTTTTCGCGCCCATAAAAAGCGACGGCGGCGTGGACGAGGAAAAATTCGCCGCTTTGCTCACGCCCGACGTGTCGCTTGTGTCCGTAATGCACGTCAGCAACGAAACGGGAGCGGTCAACGACATCGCGAAATTGTCCGCAATGACAAAGCGCGCGGCCCCGAAAGCGATTTTTCACAGCGACGGCGTACAGGCATTCGGAAAAATCAAAGTCAACCTGCGCTCTCTCGGCGCGGACCTTTACACGGTGTCGGGACACAAAATCCACGGACCAAAAGGTATAGGCGCGCTGTACGTCGCAAAGGGCGCCCCCGTCAAGCCTCTCGTCTTCGGCGGAGGACAGGAGAAAGGCTTCCGTTCCGGGACGGAAAACGGACCCGCGATTGAAGCGTTTGCCGCCGCGGCAGAGCGGACTATGCGGAATTTCGAAGAAGACTGTTCTAAAAAACGTCGTTATTTAGAATACTTGCGGGAAGGATTGGAAAACGGTGTGCCCGATGTGAAGATAATCACCGATACGGAGCGCTCGGCGCCGCATATTCTGACCGTAGCGTTCGGCGGTGTGCGCGGAGAAGTGCTGCTGCACGCGCTGGAAGAGCGCGGCATTCTGGTCGGCGTCGGGTCGGCGTGCAGTTCTCACCGCGAGAGCCGCTTCAAGAGTCTGCTTGGACTGGACGAAGCGCACCGCGACGGGATAGTCCGTTTCAGCGTGTCCGCATTCAATGACTTTTCGGAAGTCGCAACCGTGGTGCGCGAAACAGCGAACGCCGTTGCGCGCCTTAAAGAATACGCAAGAAAATAGTCAGAGAGGCATATTTTCGGCACAGGCACGGCGCCGTGCGCCGAAGCCGCACGCCGAAAAGGCGAAAACCGACACATTTGCCGCACGCGCGGCAGGAGCATTATGGAAAAAGTCGTTGTAATCAGATACGGGGAGTTGTTCCTCAAAGGAAAAAACAGAGATTATTTCGAGTCCCTGCTCATCAGGAACATAAAGTCCGCCCTGCAAGGCGTGGATTGCACTTTCCAAAGGTCGCAGGGGAGATATTTCGTCGAGAATTTCGACGAGGACGATTGCGGAGAAATTCTGCAACGCCTGTCCCGCGTGTTCGGGATACATTCCCTGTCGGTTGCGGACAAGGTGGCGGTGCGCTCCCACGAGGATTTTCCCGAAATCCGCGCTTCTCTTGCGCAGGCGGCGCGTAAAGCGGCGGAAAACGCGCAGGGAAAACTGCGTTTCCGCGTCACGGTAAAGCGCGCCGACAAGCGCATTCCCATGACTTCGGCGGAAATCGCCGCCGCGCTGGGCGGCACGGTGCTGTCCCTCGGCGGATTTAAGGTGGACCTCACGTCTTACGACTGCGATTTCAAGGTGGACATCCGCGAAAACGGTTTTGCGCTCGTGTACACGGACGTATTTCAGGGGGCGGGCGGTCTGCCCGTCGGATGTTCGGGGCGCGGTATGCTGCTGTTGTCGGGCGGGATAGACTCTCCGGTGGCGGCATATATGATGGCGAAGCGCGGAATGAAGATTTTCGCCGTGCATTTCGCTTCGCCGCCTTACACTTCCGAAAAAGCCAGGGAAAAGGTGCTGGAACTGAGGGACATCGTCACCGCTTACGCGGGGGGAATAAGGCTGTTTGTCGTTCCTTTCACGGAAATCCAGCTTGCGATACACAAAAACTGTCCCGCGAACTATATGATAACGATTATGCGCAGATTTATGATGCGCATAGCCTGCCGCCTTGCGGAAACTTACGACTGCGGAGCGGTCATCACGGGCGAAAGTCTGGGTCAGGTCGCGTCGCAGACGGTCGAGAGCATGACCTGCACGGGCGACACCGCGACCCTTCCCGTGTTCCGTCCGCTCATAGGTATGGACAAGGACGAGATTATGACGCTTGCAAAAAAGATAGGCACTTACGAAACGTCCATTCAGCCTTACGAGGACTGTTGCACGGTGTTTTTGCCGAAATCTCCCGCGATACATCCCTCGCTCGACTCCGTGCGCAAGGCGGAAGCCGCGCTGGACGTCGAAGCTCTCAAGGAAGCCGCGCTTGCAGCCGTCGAGGAGTGCTGACGCCGCGCCGCGAGGTATCGCCCGTCAAAAGGACGGTTTTCGACCGTAGGCACAAGCAGGGGACAGACGAAAGTCGGCATACAATGACGGGCTGCCAAAATCAAACGGGCAAGCCTTGCACAAAACCGAAACGCGCCGAAAGGCGCGTTTTTTTATGCGATTGACCGGGGTATGCGGCGGTGCGGACCGCAAAGCACGGAAAAACACTCCCGCAAGACGTCCGCGGCGGAGTGTCCGCCTCGTTTTAAGCGGATTGCGCTTTCAGCGTAGATATCCGCCGAAAATATTCTGCCGTGTGTCGGGCAGAAAATCCGGGAAGCAGCTTTCGGAGAGCGTGCCTATGACCGTGCCGTCGCCGCCCGCGACGGACATCTGTACGGTGTAAGTCACTTTTCCGCCGAAAGAAAAGGGGCTGTGGCGGAGTGCCACGACGGAGTCCGCGTACGCTTCGCCGTCAGCTTCGGGGTTTTGAACGGAGCCCGAACACGAAGCGGAGCGAGGAACAAAACCGTCCGTTTGCGAATATACGGCGACGATTTCCGTCCCGAGAGCGTCTTCGCAAAGTATCGTGTAATCGAAAGCGGGTTCGGCGCTCAACGTGAGGGTGACGTCCGCGCCTTCCGCGGCGAGCGAGAAAGCGGGAGCGGGGCGCGCAAAGCGCGAGCCGCCGTCGTCCGCGCGGTATTTCAGGGCGAACAGTTCCTGCCGTCTGTATTCGCGCGGGGTGGAAGGCAGGGCGAGAGTGGCTTTGCGGTTGCGGAACGTGGAATATGTGTCCACTTCCTCACGCACCACCGTGCGGGGCAGCGTAAACGGGGAGGGCGTTTCGTCCGAGTAAATCCTGCGCCAGATGTCCGCCGCGTGGCGGGTGGGATGTCCGCCGCCGAGTTCCGTCATTTTGTCCGCTCCGTGCCATACGGCGAGGGTATGTTCGGTGGTGTAGCTCACGCTCCACGCGTCCGTGTTGAATTCCGCGTCTTTCTGCACCGTGCCCGTCTTTCCCGCGACCGCAAAGGGCAGGGAAGAAAGCGTCCTCGCGGTGCCCGACTTGACCGTGTCGACAAGGCAGTCCGTGACGAGCGCCGCCGTCGCGGGGGAAAAGACCTGTTTTGCTGTGATGTCCGCCGTGCGGATTTTGCTGCCGTTTTCCGCTATACAGCGCACGAAATGGGGGCGGATATAGTTGCCTTCGCGCGCAAGGGCGGAGTACGCGCCCGCAAGCAGACGAGGGTTGAGTCCTTTCGAGGTTGCGCCGAGCGCGAAAGCGAGATTGTCGTCCGCTTCCGTGACGGGAAGACCGAGTGCGGCGCAGTAATCCAGCGCGCGTTCCGTTCCGACGTACGTCAGCACTTTGACCGCCGCCGTGTTCATTGATTTTTTTATCGCTTCGCGCGGCGTGGTGTCGCCGTAATACACTCCGCCGAAATTGTCGGGAGAGTAGCCCCCGAAGTCCGTTTTTTCGTCGCGCAGGGGCGTGGCGAGCGTAATCGCACCCGTATCCAGCGCGGGAGCGTACACCGCAAGCGGTTTCATCACGGAGCCGCCCTGACGGGAGATTTCGTAGCCGAGAGTGCAGTAATAAGCGGAAATTTCTCCCGTTGCGTTGTCAATAAGCACCGCCGAGCCGCCCACGCCGTCCGCGGAATAATGGGAGCGGTCCGCCGTTTCTTCCGCGACGCTTTTCTGCATTTCGGGGTCGAATGCCGTCATTATGACCAGCCCCGAATTTTGCAGTTTGTATTCCGTCATACCGAGCATTTCGCACGCTTCGCGCACGGCGGCGTTCACATACTGCGAAGTGTAGTCCCGAGAGTTTTCCTCCGTCCGCGCAAGGCGCATTTTCTCCGCCTTTGCGGCGTCGCGTTCTCCCTCGGTGAGATAGCCCTCCGAGCACATCACGTCAAGCACGAGATTCCGCCGTTCGGTCGCATTTTCAAGGCTGTTTTTCGGCGAATAGCGCGACGGATTTTTCAGTATGCCCGCGAGGGTCGCCGCCTGCGCAACCGTAAGCTCTTCGGGAGAGCAGCCGAAATATACGCGGCTGGCGTCGTTTATGCCGTACGCACCCGCACCGAAATAAATGACGGAGAGATACATTGCGAGTATCTCGTCTTTGGTGTATTTTTCCTCGATTTTGGTCGCGATTGCGATTTCTTTGAGCTTGCGCTTCAATGTGCGTTCGGAGCTCAGATGCGTGTTTTTGACGAGCTGCTGCGTGATTGTGGACGCGCCCTCAACGGTTTTGCCCGCTTTGAGATTTGCCGCAAGCGCGCGCAGTATGCCTCTGACGTCATAGCCTTTGTGGGAATAAAACCGCCTGTCTTCGAGGGCGACGAAAGCGTTTTTGACGTGTGCGGGCAGCGAGTCGGGGTCGACGTAGCCGTCGGCGACGTAAGGTATCTCTTCGCCGTATCTGTCCAGCACCGTAGGCACGGCAGTCGCAGTCGGAAGCAGCGCCGCGTCGAACTCCGCCTTTTTCGCCCATTCGGTGAAACCGATGTATCCGCCGAGCGCGGCAAGTCCTGCGACAAGCACAAGCGCCGCACACGTCACGGCAACTATTCGCAAAATCTTTTTGCCGCGGGACGGCTTTTTGTTTTCGCCGAGTTTTTCGCGCCCTTTGTTTTCCTTTTCCGCCGCGCTCTCCGCGCCGCTTTTCTCGCCTGGTTTTTTCATTGAAATTATTATTGTGTTTTCGCCGTTTTTTATGTATAATTACTTAATCGGTAATTCGTAATCACGCGCGCAAACGCGCAAAGGAAGCAATGCGTTACAAAATCGTCACATACGGCTGTCAGATGAACGTGCACGAGTCCGAAAAGCTCGCGGGTATGCTGGAAGGTATGGGCGCCGTCCCCGCGGCGGAGGGGGAGAGCGCGGACGTCATAGTCTTCAACACCTGCTGCATACGCGACAACGCCGAGCGCCGCGCGCTCGGAAACATCGGTGTCGTGAAAGCCGAAAAGAAGAAAAATCCCGCCCTTGTCATCGCCGTATGCGGCTGTATGACCCAGCAGGACGGTATGGCGGACACCATAAAGCAGAGATATCCGTATGTCGACATCGTGCTCGGCACGCGAAACATTTCGCGCCTGCCCGAAGAGATTGACAAAGTGCTGCGCACGCGTGCCGCCGCGAAAAAGTCATCGAAACGGTACCGCGCATTCGACACGTCCTGCGTGCCCGATTATCTTGCCGCCGACGAGTCCACGCCCGTGACACGCACGAGTTTTCCCAACGCCTGGGTGAACATAATCTACGGCTGCAACAATTTCTGCACCTACTGCATTGTGCCGTATGTGCGCGGCAGAGAGCTTTCGCGTCCGATGTCTTCCGTCCTCGACGAGGTCAGACGCGCCGTGGACGCGGGTTACGGAGAGATAACCCTGCTCGGTCAGAACGTGAACTCTTACGGGCACGACCTGACGGGCGGAGAGAGTTTTGCCGGGCTGCTGCGCGCCATAGACCGCATAGAAGGAAAATTCCGCGTGCGGTTTATGACCTCCCATCCCAAGGACCTGACGGCGGAAGTCGTGGACGCAATGGCGTCCTCGGACAAGATATGTTCCAACATCCATCTCCCCGTGCAGTCGGGGTCGGACAAGGTGCTGAAAGATATGAACCGCCGCTATACGCGCGAAAAGTATTTTTCGCTCGTTTCGATGCTCCGCGAAGCGATGCCCGACATCGGCATCACCACGGACGTGATGGTGGGGTTTCCCACGGAGAGCGAGGAAGATTTCCTGGATACGATGGATTTGGTGCGGCGGGTGCGTTTCTCGAACGCTTTCACTTTCATTTATTCGCCGCGTGGAGGCACTCCCGCGGCGGCAATGCCGCAGATACCTTACGAGGTGAAAAGACGGCGCATAGGCGAGCTCATCGCCTTGCAGAACTCCGTGACAAAAGAGCTCTCGGAGGATTACATAGGAAAAACGTACGAGGTGCTTGCCGAAGACGTTTCCGAAAAACACGAGAATATGCTGTGCGGCAGAACGGAGAGCGGCAGACTCGTCACTTTTGCGGGTGACGCGGGGCTTGTCGGCTCCTTCGTCGACGTGCGGATTACCGAGGCGCGTTCCGCGTCGCTGTTCGGACACATAAGCGGGTGACTTTATGGATGTTGACGTGAGCAAACTCTCGCCGATGATGCAGAGATATTTCGAAATCAAATCGAACTATCCCGACTGTCTGCTGTTTTTCAGGCTGGGCGATTTTTACGAAATGTTTTTCGACGACGCGGAGACCGCTTCCCGCGTGCTCGACCTTACGCTGACGGGACGCGACTGCGGAATGAAGGACAAACGCGCGCCTATGTGCGGCGTGCCTTACCACGCCGTCGACAATTACATCCGCAGACTCATAGATGCGGGGTTCAGGGTCGCCATCTGCGAACAGCTCACCGACCCCGCGACGTCGAAAGGAATGCTGGAACGCGACGTCGTGCGTGTGGTCACCCCCGGCACGCTGATTGAGGAAGACATCCTCGACGAAAAAGCGACGAATTATCTTGCCTCCGTCTATCTCAGGGGGGACGCGTTCGGGCTTGCGTGGTCGGACATCAGCACGGGAGAATTCTGCGTGTACGAATATGCGGGCGAAGACTGGCGCGCAAGGCTTTCCGACGTGCTGTCTTCCGTGCGCCCGTCCGAATTCGTCTGCAACGAAGATTTCGTCGGCGCATACGCGTCCGTGCCGTATTTCACCGCGTCGGACGCCAGACCGCATTGTTATCACGATTTCGCCTATTATTTCCCCACCGCGGAAAAGAAGCTGAAAGAAGCGCTCGGAGTCGCTTCGCTCGCCGCGTTCGAGTGTGACGACAAACCGTTTGCGGTGTCCGCCGCGGGCGGACTTTGCGAATATCTTTCGCAGACGCAGAAACGCACTCTTGCGCAGTTAAACAGCCTGGCTTATCTTCACGACACGTCGTTTATGCTGCTGGACGCCGCCACGCGGCGCAATCTCGAAATCACGGCACGCGCTCGCGACGGGAAAAAGACGGGTTCTTTGCTCGGCGTGCTGGACAAGACGTCCACGGCAATGGGCGCGCGTACTCTCCGCGCGTGGCTGGACCGTCCGCTGCGCGACGAAAAAGCGATAAATGCCAGGCTCGGCGCGGTGGAAGCGCTTGTCGCGTCGCGCGCGGTGCGTGACAAGCTGAACGAATTGCTGGGCGACATCCGCGATTTGGAGCGGCTCAGCGGCAGGATTGCATACGGCAACGCTTCGCCGTCCGTGCTGATTGCCGTGTCCGATACGCTCAATGTGCTTCCCGCGCTCAAAAAGGTTGCGGCGGAGCTCAAAGACCCGACCCTGAAAAAGATAGTCGCGGACATCGACCCGCTTCCCGAAGAAGCGGCGGTGCTCAACGCCGCTTTGGAGCGCGTCAACAGAAAGATTGACAAGGGCAAAGACGGCTCGGCGGGTTATGTCATAAAGAGAGGCTACGACGAGAAACTGGACGAACTGAGGGATATCAAGACGACCGCAAAACAATGGATTGTCAATCTCGAAGAGCGTGAACGCGAAGCAACGGGAATACGCGGACTGAAAGTGAAATACAACCGCGTCTTCGGTTATTTCATCGAGGTGACCAACTCCTTCCTCGACAAGGTGCCGTACCGTTATCAGCGCAAGCAGACGCTGGTCGGTTCCGAGAGGTTTGTGACGGACGAGCTCAAAGAGCTCGAAACCCGCATCCTCAGCGCGGACGAAGAGGCGGACGCGCTCGAAAACCGCATTTTCGAGGAGCTCAAACAGATGCTGCTGTCCGGAACAGGCTGCTTGCAGAGGACGGCGCGCGCTCTTGCGGCGCTGGACGTGCTGGTTTCCTTTGCGTCCGTTGCGGTGAGAAACAATTACGTCAGGCCGGTCATCGGCAAAAAAGTCAAGGCCATAGACATACGCGAAGGCAGGCACCCCGTCGTGGAAACGCTTATGCCTCACGGCTCGTATGTGCCGAACGACACTCTTCTGGACGGCGGCGACAACCGCACGATTATCATCACGGGCCCGAATATGGCGGGCAAAAGCACCTATATGCGGCAGGTCGCGCTCATTACGCTGATGGCGCACGTCGGTTCTTTTGTGCCGGCAAAGAGCGCGGAAATTACGCTTACGGACAGGATTTTCACCCGTATAGGCGCAAGCGACGACCTTTCGGGCGGACAGTCCACGTTTATGGTGGAAATGATTGAGGTCGCAACGATACTCAATTACGCCACGTCTTCCTCGCTGCTCGTGCTCGACGAGATAGGACGCGGCACTTCCACTTACGACGGGCTCAGCATTGCGTGGGCGGTGCTGGAATACATCACTTCCGAAATCCGCGCCAAGACGCTTTTCGCCACCCACTTCCACGAGCTCACCGACGCCGAGAGTTTCGGCGGCGTGAAGAATTATCGCGTGCTTGTCAGCGAAGCGGGCGGAAAGATAGTTTTTCTGCATAAGATTGCGCGGGGCAGCGCGTCCAGGAGCTTCGGCGTGGAAGTCGCGTCGATAGCGGGCGTGAAAAAGAGCGTAATCGAGCACGCGCGGCGCATAATGAACGAGCTTGAAAGACAGGCGAAGGACCGCGACTCCAACCGTATACTTATGGCGTCGCGCTCCGAAACGAAATCCGTTCAGACAAGCCTTTTCGACAAAGAGGAATCCGAAGTGGAAAAAGAACTCAAAGACATCGACGTCGACAATCTCACGCCGCTGCAGGCGCTCACGGTGCTGAGCGACCTGAAAAAGAAACTCGGAGGGCGCGGCTGATGGGCAGGATAAATCTTCTCGGTCCCGGCGTGTTTAATATGATATCCGCCGGCGAAGTGGTCGAAAGACCTTCTTCCGTGGTCAAGGAGCTTGTCGAAAACAGCATCGATGCAGGCGCAACGGAGATTTCCGTCTTCATAGAAGACGGCGGCATAAGGCGCATATCCGTCAGCGACAACGGCTCGGGCATTTTGAAAGACGATATGCGCGCCGCGTTTCTGCCGCACGCCACCAGCAAACTCTGCGAAATTGCGGACCTCGATACGATAGCCACGCTCGGCTTCCGCGGAGAGGCGCTCGCAAGCATAGCGTCCGTCAGCGAGGTGACTTTGGTGTCGCGCGCGGACGGCGCGGATGCCGCACGGAAAATCAGATTGGAAGCGGGTAAGGTGACGGAAGAGAGCGAAGACAGCCGTGCAAAAGGCACGTCCGTCACGGTCGAAAACCTCTTTTTCAACACTCCCGCGCGTCTTAAATTCCTGAAAAAAGCGTCAACCGAACAGGGATATGTCGAAGACGCGGTCGAAAAAATCGTGCTTGCAAATCCCTCTCTCAAAATTACGCTTACTTCCGAAAAAGGCGTGTTGCTGGCGCATGACGGCGGCAATCTTGCCGACGCGATGGCGGATGTCTATCCCCATCTCGATATGTCGCGTTTTATCGCCGTGGACAGGGTCTCTTCTTCCGGCGTGAGGGTGAGCGGCTATGTTTCGGCAGTCGATTACACCGCGCCGACCAGGTCCAGACAGACCGTAATAGTCAACGGGCGCGTCGTGGAAAACGACACGGTTTCCGCCGCCGTCGACAAAGCCTACCGCGATTATCTCGTCAAACGCACCTTCCCGATGTACGTCCTGGACGTCATAGTGCCTTTCGACGAAGTGGACGTCAACGTACATCCCGCCAAGGCGGAAGTGCGTTTCCGCAACAAAAACGCCGTTTTCGGCGCTGTTTTCCGTGCCGTAGACGAGGCGATAAAAGCGTCTTTCGGCAGCGAAAAACACGGGTTTTCGCCCGTTTCGACGGGCTCGGCGGATGCCGCCTCAACATACGAACAGACGGCGATTGACACCGCCGCGCTCTTCGGCGATATGCCCGAAAACACTTCCTCCGACAGGCTCGGCGCAAAGGAAAATCCCGTCCGCGACCTGCCTTTCAATCTCGGTTCGCTGCGCGGCATAGGCGTTTCCCGTGCGGGACGCGCGGCGGAAAAACGCATCCCGTCTTACGAAATCGACGGCGCGCATCTTTACGGCGGCACGCCCGCGGACGGCAAAGACGATTTGTACGACGACGCCTATGCGCTGTCAAAGATATCCGAAGACGAGGATAAGGATTTTGCGAATAGTTCCAACACGCGGTTCAGACTTTTCGACGGAGAGGTCGTCGGACAGGTTTTCGACACCTATCTCATAGTCGAACGCGCCGACGTCGTTTACGTCATCGACCAGCACGCCGCGCACGAGCGCGTGCTTTACGACAAACTTTCCGCAAGTCTGTCGTCCGAGTTTTCGCAATCTTTGCTCATTCCGTACAAACTCCGCCTTTCGGGCGCGGAAGAGGAGTACTTTGACAAAATTATGCCCGCGCTCAACGATATGGGTTTTGCCATAGAAAAGAAGCCCGGCAGTTATCTCGTTTACGCCGTGCCCGAGCCGGTTGTCAGGATGAACATCGAAAAATTCGTCGCCGCACTCTTCGAAAATATGCTGGACGACGGCGAATTGAAGCTGACCGACCTGTTGAAAGACGTCGTATGCCGCGACGCCTGCCGCGCGGCAATCAAAGGCGGCGAACATCTGACCAGACGGCAGATAGAATACGTGCTTTCCAATCTCATCGACGAGGAAGGCAATCTTCCGCAGAAATGTCCGCACGGCAGACCTGCGGTGGTCGCGCTCACGAAGCGTGATTTCGAAAAGATGTTTATGCGGGTGGTCGGATGAACGAGTTTTCCGCACCGCACGCAGTTTTCGTGATGGGACCGACCGCCTCCGGCAAGTCGGAGTTCGCATTTCGGCTTGCGAAGGAAGAAAACGGGGTCGTAATTTCCGCGGACAGTATGCAGATATACCGCGGACTCGACGTCGGCACCGCCAAGGAAAGCCCCGCACGCCGTGCGGAAGTTCCGCACGCGATGATAGACGTTGCGGACTATGACGAAGAGTTTTCCGTCGCGCGCTACCGCGACGAGGCGGTGCAAGCGGGGCTTGCGGTGCTGCGGAACGGAAAATTGCCCGTGTTTGCGGGCGGCACGGGGCTTTATTTCGAAGCGCTGTTTTATCCGATGAGTTTCGGCAGAACGGACAAAAATCCCGCATTGCGCGCGGAACTCGAAAAGGAATATGCCGAAAACGGCGGCGCATATATGCTGGGCAGACTGAAAGAAGTTGACCCCGATACTGCGGACAGACTGCATCCCAACGATGCAAAACGCGTTGTGCGCGCGCTGGAAATCGCGCTTTCCGGCGGGACGCCGATGTCGCAGACCGCAGACAGCCGCGAAGACCCCGACGTCATAGCGGTGGGTTTCCGTCCGTCCGACCGCGCGGAGCTTTACGCGCGCATAAACGCGCGCACGGAACAAATGTTTGCACAGGGGCTCGCCGAAGAAATCGCACGGATTGCTCCCGATTTTTCCTTGCAGAGTATGCAGGCAATAGGATACAGGGAGTTTGCGCCGTATGCAGACCGCTTTTCGGACGGAAAACCCAATATGACCGCCGCAGAGCTTTCCGCCGTGTGCGACAGAATAAAACAGGACACCCGCAATTACGCAAAGCGCCAGCTCACCTGGTTCAGGCGCTACAAATTCGTCGAGTGGTTCGAAATCGGCGATTTTGACGGTGCAATGAGATATGTGCGCGAGAGATTGCGCGGCGCATAAGCGGCGCAGGGCAGTTTCGCCTGAAAACGTGCGTATGTTCAGACATTGCGGACGGAGTGACAATAAAACGGTGCAAAAACGTGCCAAACAATTCTAAAAAACCGAAAAAACGAGAATACTTCGAGGGTCAACCCAAATGCGTAGGGAATCAGCAGAAAAAATAGTTTCAGAAAGTCTTGCGGAGCTTGCTTCGCGGTTTGCCGCTTTGGACGAAACGGCGCTTTTCAATCAGGAAAAGGTGCTGAACGCTTTCCGCAAAAACGCCGTTCAGGCGCGTCATTTTATCGGGACGACGGGTTACGGCTACGACGATGCGGGGCGCGACACGCTGTGCGCCGTGTTTGCTGACGCCCTCGGCGCCGAAAGCGCCGTGGTTTCGCCGTCGATTACCGCGGGCACGCAGGCGCTTGCGCTGATGCTGTTCGGCGTGCTTCGTCCCGGCGATTTGCTGCTTTCCGTGTCGGGAAAGCCGTACGATACGCTGACGGACGTAATATCGGGCGAAAATTGCGGCTCGCTGAAAGAATTCGGCGTGGATTTCGAACAGGTTGCGCTCAAATTCGAGGGATTGAAGCCGGTTTTCGACTTCGAAGCCATAGAAAAAGCCTTGAAACGGCGTTTTGTCAAGGCGGTCTTCGTGGGCAGAAGCCGCGGTTATGAGTGGCGTAGTGCTGTAAGCGTCGGGCAAATCGGCGAAATGATTGCTTTCGTGAAAAAAATCAGCCCCGACACGCTCGTTCTGGTGGACAACTGTTACGGCGAATTCGTGGAAAAAGCCGAACCGACGGCAGTCGGCGCGGACCTCATTGCGGGGTCGCTGATTAAAAACATCGGCGGCGGCATAGCCCCGACGGGCGGATATATTGCAGGCAGAAAGGAGCTTACGGAGCTTGTCGGAAAGCGTTTGACCGCGCCGTCGCTCGGTATGGAGGTCGGCTCTTACGAAGGCGGCTACACGAGGTTTTATCAGGGGCTTTTTCTTGCGCCGCAGGTCACGAAAAACGCACTGAAAGGTGCATTTTTGTTTGCGAAAGCCTATGAAAAAGTCGGTTTCGACACCTTGCCGCGGGCGAATATGCCTGCCTATGACATCGTCACCAGCATAAAGATGAATTCGGCAAAGCAATTGACGGATTTTTGCGAGGTCATACAAAGCGTTTCGCCCGTAGACAGCAATGTCGTTCCCGTGCCGTGGGCAATGCCGGGCTATCAGCACGACGTCATAATGGCGGCAGGCGCGTTTGTACAGGGAGCGTCAATCGAACTCAGCGCCGATGCGCCCATAAAAGAACCTTATATCGTATATGTGCAAGGTGCGCTGACATTCGAACACGCGGTAATCGCCGTGCGCGAAACTCTGCAAAAAGTGATTGGCGACGATATCGCGTTGTAACGAATGCGGAGGCATAAATGCAGGCACGCAAGGACGACGGATTTGCGTTGCTTATTGTTTACATTGCCGCATTGCGTCCGATGAACAAATTTTCGGGAAATACGGCGCCGTTTCGGAAAAATCTTTGAAACAAACCGTCGGCGGGCAATTTTCAGGCAATAAAGGCATCTCCCGACACAAGATTCGGACGTTTCGGATGCGTGTTGCGACGGCGGAAACCGACGGTAAGTGAGCTGAAACAATTAATGATGAAATAACAGTTGCAACATCAGAGCGCAAAATTCGGCATTTTTCTCAAAAACGCCGTCAAAAAAATAATTTTGAGTTTTCGAACAAACGGTTTCCGAAAGTCGGCGCAATGCCTTCGGAAAAAGCCGCAGAATAATCACAAAATCACAAATCCAATTACAAATCCGAAGACATTTTGATTTTCGGTCGACGCAAACAAAATCAATCGAACATTGCCAATCAAGCCTTCAAAAGCCGCATTTTTTCACTTTCTATTCGCAAAAGCTGTGTTTTGCGAATAGTTGTAATAATTCTCTCCTCTGTGAAAATCCGGAAAAACGGTCGGAATATGTTTGAAAAACGCCGAAATCGAAAGTACCGAAAAGGGTGAAAAAATTCCGAAACGGGTGACGGACGGGGCGGAAATTTTGTTTTTCGTTCGGCAGGCGGTGCAGGCGTCGGGGTGGGCGCTTTACTTTCGGGCAAAACGGCAGTATAATATCCGTAATGGGCTTTGGAAATCGCATAAAGGAGCTTCGCGTGCTCAATGCTCTCACCCAAGCGCAGCTTGCGGAAAAGGTGGGGGTTGACCCGAGCGCGATTTCGTTGTGGGAAAACGATATAAACGAGCCGAAAGCGAGTTATATCGTACGTTTGGCGCTGACTTTTTCGGTTTCTGCCGACTATATTCTGGGCATAGAGGACGAAGCGGGAAGCAAACTTATGCATTGACTGCCCTTTTGGCGCGCTTTTCTTCTTATTTGGCGCAATTTGTGATGCTTAGCTCTTCGTATGCTCATTTTATGTGTATATGAGGCGTTTAACCCGATAGGTGCCTGTCCGTCCGGTGTTTTTGCCTGAATTGTGAAAATCCCGCGGTATCGCGGGATTTTGTTTTATTTTGCTTGGTTCCGATTCCGTTTGCGTAGCTTTGCAGTCGAATATGTGCGGCTTTGTTGCGACGGGAGCGGTGCCCTTTCCGAGCTCATTTCCTACATCCGAAGCAAATCCGAACGGGTTTTAGGTCAATTTTTCGTTCGGGCAGTTTCATAGATGCCGCGCCAGGTGTCGCGCATTTCTGCGGCGTCTTCCGCTTGTGTGCCCGCAGATTCCGAAAGTATGTGCGGGGTCAGACCGTATTTGACGATAATCTCCGCAAAAGGCTCGAATTCGGGTCCGTATACGTCGTCTGCGAAAGTGAGGTGGCGTATCTCCCCTTTTGCGCCGTACTGTATCTTGGAGAAATGCACCTGCATATTTTTAGTCTTCCGCTCTCCAAGCCCGTCAAAAAGTTTCTTCACTATCGTTTCGAAATCGGCCGCACCTTTCAAAATGCCGCCGTAAAGCGCGTTGATGTGTCCGAAATCCACGCACGGATAGACGTTCTCGCCCATTTTGCAAAGCTCGATAACCTCTTCCACCGTGCCTATCTGCGCCTGTTTGCCCATTGTTTCGGGACAGACGATGAGGTCCGCAAAGTCGGGCTCTTCCGCAATGCGTTCGAGTGTCCGGGCAAACTTGTATTTTGTGCGTGCAAACGCCTCCTCGCGCGTATCTTTGCCTTGCGCGCCTGCGTGGAACACGCACCGCTCTCCGCCGAAGCATTTCAGGATTTTGAGAGATGAAAGTATGTAATTCACGGAATTTTCCGCTTTTTCGGGTTCGGGCGAGGCAAAATTGATGAAATACGGCGCGTGAACGCTCATTTCCACTCCGAATTCGTCGCATTTTGCGCCTATTTCCTTTGCCGTGGCGGAAGATACGCGCACTCCGCGCCCGAAGGAATACTCGAACAAATCGAGCCCCCTCGCCGCTATCCACGCCGGCATATCCGCGGTGGACGTCAATCCCTCCGCCGCATAGCTTTCCGAGTGACCCGAAGGTCCGAAAAGCGGACGCAAACCCGAATATCTGCTTGTGCTCATTTGTGTTCCTCCGCGAAATAGTTCCTAATTTTCGACATATCCGTATCAAGTTGTGCCGCAAGTGCCGCCGCGGAAGAAAATTTTTCTATGTCGCGCAGACGCTTGTAAAAGGCAAGTTTGATTTCTTTGCCGTATATGTCGCCGTCGAAATCCAGAATGAAGGTTTCGACCGACGGGCGCTCGTCGCCGAAAGTCGGCTTCGCCCCGACGTTTGTGCCGCCGATGTAGGTTTTTCCGTCAAGCGTGACGGAAGTGATGTAGACGCCGTCCGCAGGCGGAAGTCTGTCCTCGCCGAACGGGATGTTGGCGGTGGGATAACCGAAAGTGCTGCCCCTGCCGTGCGCGTGTCCGACCTTGCCCAGCATAAAATAAGGCTCCGTAAGACGTGCGTTTGCGTATGCGATGTCGCCGCGTTCGACGGCGTTTTTGATTTCTGTTGAGGAAATTTTGCCGTTTTCAGTGCCTTTGAGAGGCAGAATTGCGACGGGAATGCCCTTTCTGCCGAGGATGTCGGAAAGCATTGCGGCATTGCCCTTTGCCCCTGCGCCGAAAGTGTAATCCTCTCCCGCAACGACCGTGACGGGATTGAGCGAGGACGTGAGCGTGTTCAGAAAGTCCTCTGCCGCGGTTGTATAGAATTTTTCGTCGAAGACGGCGGCAACAACAACGTCCACGCCGAGGTCGGCAAGCGCTTCCGCGCGCTCCCGAAACGTGTAAAGCTGTTTCTTTTTGCCGAGAAAGACTCCCGGGTCATTGACAAACGTCAGCACGGCACACTCGGCGCCGAGCGCTTCCGCACGCGCTTTCGCCCTGCCGATGATTTCGGCGTGTCCTTTGTGCACGCAGTCGAAAAACCCGACGCAGAGTGTCACGGAGTTTTCGTATTTTTCGCCGTAATTCAGTATTTTCATAACCTGACTTTCAGCCTCAGTCCGTCTTTTGCGATGTGTCCGACGCCGAGCAATCCGCCGCCTTCGGCGTATACTCTGCAATATTCTCCCCCGTGTACTTCTGCCGCTGTCGCCGGACGGACAGGCACGCCGTTGAGTATGCGTTCGGCATCTTGTCTGTTCAGGACGATTTCAGGCATATCACAAAGTGCAAACTCTGCGGGCAATATGTACTTTTCGGGTGCCGCGCGGAAGGCGTCGACGGAGACCGCGTCGGCGAGCGTAAAAACCCCCGAACGTGTGCGCGTGAGCTTGCTCATATAGGCGGTCGTACCGAGAGCCTGCGCTATGTCGCGGGCAAGCGCGCGGATGTAAGTGCCGCCCCCGCATTCTATTCCGAAAGTGAAAACCCCGTCGTTTCCTCCCGTGAGCACGATTGAATTCACCGTTACGCGTTTGGGCGCAAGCGGAGGTTCAATCCCTTGGCGCGCATATGCGTAGGCACGTTTGCCGTCGACGGATTTTGCGGAATATGCGGGCGGAATCTGTTCGATTTCTCCCGTAAAGCGAGGCAGTACGCTTTTTATTTCGTCCGCCGTCGGAATGCGTCCGCCCTCCGACAGCAGTTTGCCGCCGCGGTCGAGAGTGTCGGTGGCTTTGCCGAAAGTGAACTCCGCCGTGTATTGTTTGGTCTTGAACGCAAGCACGTCGAAAAGTCTTGTCGCCTTTCCGAGCGCGACGGGAAGCACGCCTTCCGCCAGCGGGTCGAGAGTGCCCATATGTCCCGTCTTCTGCTTTCCGCCTATAATCCGCGACAAAACGCCGCGCACAATGCATACGGCGTCGGAGGAAGTCATATCCGCGGGCTTTGCGAGATTGACAAAACCCGTGAGCGAATCGGGCGAAGAGCCTCTCATATCACATTCTGTCCCTTGCGGCTTTGAGAAGTTTGTCCACGACGTCTTCGTAATAGCCGTTAAGTCTGCACCCCGCCGCTCTGAGATGTCCTCCGCCGCCGAATGCGGAAGCGATGTCGCTGGCGTCGGCATAATCCTTCGTGCGGATGCTGACTTTGAAATTCTTGTCCTTGACTTCGGACACGGCAAAGGCGACTTCCACTCCGTCGACGTCTATCGCGGAAGAAATTATGCCTTCCGTATCCGAGGAAGAAGTGCCAGTTTCGTCGAAATCCTTTTTGAAAAAGGAAATGAGCGCGATTTTGCCGCCGTCGAAAAAGCGGCAGGAATTCAGCACCCGCGTTTTGAGGCGGAAAACCTCCTCAGAAAGCCTGCGGTGAACGCGGTAGATTATCTCGGAAGAGTTTATGTCGCGTTTCATAAGTTCGCAGGCAATCAGATGCGTGCGCCTTGTGGTGGACGGATACTGAAAACAGCCCGTATCGGCGACTATCCCCGCAAAAAGCAAAGCGGCGACGCCGTCGTCCACAAGCCCCATACCGTCCAGCAACAGGAAAACAATCTCCGCGCACGCGGCGGCGTCGGCTTCCGTGTAGTCCGTTTCGGCAAAGTTTTCGTGGGATTTGTGGTGGTCGACCGCTGCCCTGCGCTTTGCGGCAAGGAAACACTTGCCCGCCCCTCCGAGCCGCGCGAGGTCGCTGCAATCCACGGCAAGCGCCGCTTCGTGCACGCGTTTGCCCGGCAGTTCGAACTTGTCCGCGCCCTCCATAAAGCGGTATTTTTCGGGGATTTCGCAGTCGCATATCGGAGTGACGGTTTTCCCGAGTTTTCCGAGTGCGCGGCACAGAGAAAGAGCGCACGAGATAGTGTCGCCGTCGGGATTTGTGTGACAGAAGACGGCAATATCCTTTGCGCTCTTCAACATATCGGCTATGTTTTGCAGTTTTTCGTGCATATCACTCGTCCTCTTCGGGAGGAATGTCAAGTTTGGCGAGCAGACTGTCAATCTTCATTCCGTAATCCACGCTGGTGTCGGGCACGAAGTTCAGCTCCGGAAGCAGACGTATCTGAACGAGGTCTTTGAGCCTGTTGCGTATGAAAGTCCGTGAGCGGCGCACCGTTTCGAATGCGGCGCTCCTCTCCTCCTCCGAAGCCGCATAGACGGAGAGATAGACTTTTGCGTATTTGAGGTCGGGAGTGACGGAAACTTTCGTCACGCTCACTATGCCCGACCCCAGACGCGGGTCTTTGAGGTCGTGCGCGATGACTGCCGCAATCTGCTTTTGGAGTTCGGAGTTTACGCGCTCGATTTTAATCTTCATTTATCTGCTCCATAACGTACGCTTCGATGACGTCGCCGACCTTCACATCCTGATAGTTCAGCAGCATAATGCCGCAATCGAAGTTTTTCGCCATTTCCTTGACGTCTTCCTTGCCGTGGCGCAGCGAGGCTATCTCGCTGTTGGCTTCGACGGCACCGTTGCGCAGCAATCTCGCTTTTGCGCCGCGGACAATCTTGCCGTCCGTGACGTGGCAGCCCGCTATTATGCCGACGCCCGTAATCTTGAACAGCTCGCGCACTTCCGCACTGCCGAGCACGTTCTCGCGAAACTTGGGTTCAAGGAGACCTTTGACCGCCTTTTCGATGTCCTCGATGGCGTTGTAAATGATGTCGTAGAAGCGGATGTCGATGTGCTTCTGTGCGGCGAGTGCCTTCGCGTTTGCGTCGGGACGCACGTTGAAGCCGATGATTATCGCTTTTGCGGTGTCGGCAAGCGTCACGTCGCTTTCCTTTATCGCACCGACGGCGCCGTGGATGATGTCGATGTCGACTTCCTCGTTGCCGAGCTTGGAGAGGGACTGTTTGACCGCTTCCAGCGAGCCCTGAACGTCCGCCTTGATGATGAGTTTGACGGATTTGAGCTCTCCTTTCTTGATTTTGTCGAAGAGGTCGTTGAGGGAAACGGAGCCGGTATCCTCGCCGCTTGCGGCAAGTTTTAGTCTGCGCTCTTCGGCGAGTTCGCGTGCGAATTTTTCGTCCGCGACGACGTCGATGATGTCGCCCGCCTCCGGCACTTCGTCCCAGCCCGTGACGGACACGGGAGTGGACGGACCCGCCTTTTTGACCTTCCTGCCCTTGTCGTCAATCATCGCCCTGATTTTGCCCGTCGACGTGCCCGCGACGACGTTGTCGCCGATGTGCAGCGTGCCGGTCTGAACCAGAATGGTCGCAACTTTGCCCACGCCCTTGTCCAGACGCGCTTCGATGATGGTGCCGCGTGCGGGACGGTCGGGATTGGCTTTCAACTCGCGTATCTCCGCCATAATGAGGATGTTTTCGAGCAGGCTCTCGACGCCTTCGCCCGTCTTTGCGGACACGCGCACCACGGGGGTGTCGCCGCCCCATTCTTCGGGAAGAAGGTCGTAATTGGTGAGCTGTTGCAGCACCTGGTCGGGATTTGCGCCCTGTTTGTCGATTTTGTTGATGGCGACGATGATGGGCACTTCCGCCTGTTTGGCGTGGTTGATTGCCTCTATTGTCTGCGGCATTATGCCGTCGTCGGCGGCAACCACAAGCACCGCGACGTCCGTGACCTGCGCGCCGCGTGCACGCATCGACGTGAACGCTTCGTGACCGGGGGTGTCGAGGAAGGTAATCGGCGACCCTTTCAGGGACACGGTATACGCGCCTATGTGCTGCGTTATGCCGCCCGCTTCGCCGCCTGCGACGTTTGCCTTGCGGATGTAGTCCAGAAGCGAAGTTTTGCCGTGGTCGACGTGTCCCATAATCGTAACGACGGGGGGACGCGGTTTGAGTTTGGTGACGTCTTCGTCGTCGATGACGAGTTTCGCGGAAAGGGTTTCTTCCAGCGTGATTTCGGGTTTGAGTTCCAGCGTGATGGGGTTGTGTTTCGTTATCTCGCCCACCACAAGCTCCGCCGTGGCGAAGTCGACGCTCTCGTTTATGGTCTTGATTATGCCGAGCAGGAACAGATTCTTGATGATTTCCGCCACGGGAATGCCCGTCTTTTCGCTGAGCACCTTAATCGGCACGGGGTCGGTGGTGATGACTGCGTGGTCGATGACGCTCGTCTGTCCGCCGCCCGACGACTTGGATTTGCTCTTGAAGACGCGCACTCTCGCATCGTCGTCGTCCAGCATAATTTTGTCGTCGACGATGTAGCCCTTTTTGAGCAGGGCGCGTTTGTTCATACTTCCGCGGTCGTCGAAACGCTGTCCGCCGCCCGAAGATTTGCTGCCGCCCTTGCCCTTCTGCGTGGAAGGTTTGCCCGTGGGCATCTGCGCCGCCTTTTGCAGATTTGCCGCCATATTGTCGCGGCGTACGGGAGCTCCGGGGGTGCGGGGACGTCCCGTCTGCGCGCCGCCCTGCTGGGGACGCGGCGACCTTCCGCCCGTGTATCCCCCGTCAAAGACGCGGGTTTTGATTGTGCTGCTCTTGGGAGCGGGTGTGGGCGGAACGTATATCCTTCTCACTTCGCCGTTGGGGAGAATTTCTTCGCGCACGGCGGGATTTGAGGTGGGAAGTATCTTTCTTTCCTGTTTGGGTTCGGGCTTTGCCGCCGCCTTTTCCTCTTTCGGCTGCTCTTTGGCGGGCTCCGCCGCGACTGGAGCGGACTGCTCTTCTTTTTCGGCGGGAGCGGAAACGGGAGTTTCCTCTTTCTCCTCCTTTTCGGCGGGCTCTTGCGCGGGAAGGCTCTCTTCCTTTTCTTTCGCCGCGGGCTCTTCCGTCACCGCTTCGGGTTCGGAAACGGTGATTTCGGGGACAGGCGCTTCCGCCGCCGCAGCCTGCTGCGGCGCAGACGGCATTTCCTCTTCCGCTTTCGGAGCTTCTGCCTCCGCTTTTTCCTTTTCGGCGGCTTCCGCTCTCAATTCCTCCGCGCGGCGCGCTTCCTCTTCCGCTGCAAGCAGGGCTTCGCGGCGGGAACGCATTGCGGTCATAAGGGCGACTGCCTTGGCCTTTTCGGAGGCAATGGCGGTCTTCAACGCGGCAAATTTGCCCGTTTTGTATGCGCCGAGCTGTTTTACGGCGTCTTGCGTGGTTTCTTTTTTCGTTTCGCTCATAGCTACCTCATGAGGTTTATAATCGCTCCGGCGAGAGAGGCGTCGGTGACGGCGATTGCTTTTACGTTGTCGCGGTGCGTCGCAAGCGGGAGTTCTTCCACTTCGAAACACGGCGTC
Source organism: uncultured Eubacteriales bacterium (assembly GCA_900544575.1). GTDB lineage: Bacteria > Bacillota > Clostridia > Christensenellales > CAG-917 > Limadaptatus > Limadaptatus stercorigallinarum. The sequence goes on from UQVO01000002.1 coordinate 57,614, forward strand.
GATTTGCATTTTGCTTTGAGAGCCGACCTGAACTTTTCGGGTGCGTCCGCGTCGATGAGCACGACGAGCGGTTTGGCGCGCTTTTCCGTTATGCGGTCGGCGCCGTATATCACCGCGCCGCTGCGCTGCGCAAACCCGACGTAAGAGGCGATTTCAGAGGCTTTCATTCAGTTCTCCGTATATGCTCCCGTCCACCGCGCATCCGAAAGCGGCGTTCAGGGCTTTCTTTTTCGCAAGCAGAGTCACGCACTCCCGCGTCTTGTGCACCCACACTCCTCTGCCGTCCGCCTTGCCCGTGCGGTCGACGAAGATTTTTCCGTCGGCGGAGCGGCATACGCGGAGCATATCGGACTTGGGCGCGTGAGCGCGGCAGGCGGCGCATCTGCGCACGTTCGGAGCGTTACTCGGCATCGGCGTTCTCTTCCTCCGCCGCCGCTTCGGAAGTCATTATGCTGGAATAGGGTTTGACGTCTATCTTCCAGCCCGTGAGCTTCGCGGCAAGACGTGCGTTCTGTCCGTTTCTGCCGATGGCGAGGCTGAGTTTCTCGTCGGGGACGACGACTCTTGCGGTCTTGTCCTCTTCGTTGATGGACACCATAAGCACCTGCGCGGGGCTCAACGCTCTCGCGATATACTCTATCGCGTCCGAGCACCATTCTATGACGTCCACCTTTTCGCCGCCGAGTTCCGCGACGACCGCGTTGACTCTCACGCCCTTGTTGCCTATGCAGGAACCGACCGCGTCAACGTTGGGGTCTTCGGAATAGACGGAAAGTTTGGTGCGGAAACCGCCTTCGCGTACGATGTTCATTATCTTGACGAGCCCCGCCTTGATTTCGGGCACTTCGAGCTCGAACAACCTCTTTACAAACCCCGCGGAGCTTCTGGACACGACCACCTGCGGTCCGCTGCGCGTGTTGTCGCGTATCTTCTTGATGAAAACCTTGATGACGTCGCCGACATTGTAGGTTTCGTTGGGAATCTGGTCGCTCTGACCGAGGACGCCTTCCATCTGCGAACCGCTGATTTCGACATAGACGGTCGCGCCTTCCTTGCGTCTGACGATGGCGTTCAGGATTTCGCCCTGACGTTCGGTCATTTCGTTGAGCACGAATTCTTTCTTCGCGTCGTTGAGGCGCTGCATAATGACCTGCTTCGCCGTCTGCGCCGCAATCCTCGAAAACTGCTTGGGAGTGATATCTTCGATGACCACGTCGCCGACCTTGTAAGTGGGCTTTATCTCGCGCGCTTCTTCGAGAGATATCTGCTCGTCCGGATTTTCCACCTCTTCCACGACCAGTCTGTGGGCGTAGACTTTGATGGACTGCTTCTCTTCGTTGAGCCTGACCGCAATCTGACGGCTTTCGCCGTACTCTTTCTTGTATGCGGAAGCGAGGCCCGATTCGAGGGAATCTATGAGCAGCTCTTTGGATATCTTCTTGTCGCGCTCCAAAAGGTCGAGCGCCTGAAAGAATTCTTTGTTGACCATCTTTTCCTCCTAAAACCCGATGTACGGTTGCACCTTGGTTTTGTTATTTCTGGGTAGTGTTTTTTCTTTTTGATATTTCCCTGCGGACTCAATCGTGAACGAATCCGCCGTATAGGCAGTAAGCGTGCCGCGGTATGTGCATTCGGGGGCGACGGCTTCGATTTCCGTCCCCATCGCGCGCCTGAAATCGTCGTCGGTGACGATAGGTCTGTCCAGCCCCGACGAAGACACGTTGAGGACGTAATCGGCGGGGAAAAGGTCCTCCACGGCGTCCAGCGCGTCGGATACGGCGTTGTGCACCTTTTCGCAGTCGTCCAGCGTGACTTCGTCCTCGTGCCAGATGAACACCGTAAGGTTGAATTTGCCGTATTCCTTGGTGTAGCGTATCTCGACGATTTCGTAACCGTCCAGCGCGTTCACGGCGTCGCCGATGAGCTTTTCGATTTTCCCGCGCGCGTCCTCCGACAGCGCGGAGCGGGCGTCCTTTGTCATACACTCTCCTTCTAAAACAAAGAGTGAGCGGGAAGCTCACTCTCAGTAGAATCTACTTAAAGCATATATAAACTAACACATTACGAAAAGATATGCAAGCGTTTTTGCGTCCGATTCGCAAATTTTGTGCGATATGCGGCTTTTTACGGCATTTTGCGTAAAACGGCGGCGCTACATCCTCTCCGCGATTATGCGCAGTACGTCCACCGTGGCGAAAACGTCCGCCATTGCGCGGTGTGCGTCTTCGTGCGCTATGCCGAAGGCGCGAGAGAGGGATTCCAGCCCGAACTGTCTGGCTTCCGTTATGTAGCGGCGCGCGAGAATGAGCGTGTCTTCGACCTCGTTGTCGAAAACGTACCCTGCCTCGTCGGCAAACCTCGTGAGCAGCGGAAAGTCGTAGCCCGAAATATTGTGCCCGACGAGCACCGCGCCGCGCGTAAACTTGAAAAAGTCGGGCAGAACGTCGCGGAATGTGGGCATTCCCGCCACCATACGGTCGGTGATGTGCGTCTTTTCCGCCACCGCTTCGGGAATGGGACAGCGCGGGTCGAGCAAAGAGGTGAAGGTTTCCGTAATCTTCCCTTCCGCAACTTTTGCCGCTCCTATTTCGATTGGCTCTATTGTTGCGATGTCCAGTCCCGTCGTTTCAAAGTCGAACACTACGAAAGTCTTTCCCTTGAAGAATTCGGCGACGGGTTTCTCCCCGGGTTCGTCGAAGAGCGTCTTTTTGGCCGTTTCGCTAAAAGGCACGGGCTTCAATACGCTGTATTTTGCGGGCGCGGGCTTTGAAACGGCGGGTTTTATGGATGAAAAATCGATTTTTGCGCGGAAAAGCGCGTTTACCGCAAGGCTCAGCACTCCGTTATATGCGGAAAGAGAAACTTTGCCCGCGCAGACCACTTCGTCGCCGTCGGACAGCACGTCGAACGCTTCCGCCTCTTCGGGACGCGGAAAAGCGACGCACTCCATACGCCCCGTCGTATCGTCCAGGAAAAAGCGCACGAGCGGCAGTTCTTCCGGTCCGTTTTTCGGATTGTCCGGAGTGTACTTCTTGTTTTTGTAAGTGCGCTTGTTCACTCCCGAAACGCGGCCGCAGAGCACGGCGTTTTCGGCGGGGCTTTTGACGTCGCAGATGTATGCCGCCATTCTGTTGACGCCTGCGGTTTTTCCGCGCGCATAGATTTTGTCGCCGATTTCAGGCTCTATAAGCCTGAGTGACGGATTGCGCACCACCACCGTGTCAATCGCTTCCGTCTGCGTTTCGACGGGCGCCGCCTCCGTTTCGCGCAGAATGACTTCCGTTTCGGGGTTGAAGTTTTCGTCAAGGAAATTTTTCAGCTCGTCCGCAGTCCCTGCGGCTTCCAGCATTTTGCAAAGCGGGGTTTCGAAAGAAAGTGTGACCGTGATGTTGTCGGGACTAATCGCAAGGCGGACGCTGTCCTGCGTCATTTTGCGGAAGACCATCTGATTGCGCAGGTTGAAAAATTCCGCGATTTTGTTGCGCACAGTATTTTCGTCCGCAAACGTGCGTATATACTCCGCGTGCACGCCTACGCCGCGGAATATCCCTTTCAGCGCTTCGAGCACCTTTTCTTTCATTTCGTCCGTGAAAGAACGCGCGTCGAAGGCGGAAATGAGAAATCGCACCGTCAGAGTCCCCGTTTCCTTTTCGTAAGTCGCGTTTTTGTATTTGAGCATCGGGAACGCGCCCTGCGTGGCCTTTGCGAATTCTTCCGTAAATTTGTTTTGCACCCTTTCCTCCGTTGCGTCCTGCGCTAAGCAGTCTTAATTCTTAATGCAAACTACTCTTCAAAAGCGCGATTTTTAGAATACTCTGCGATGTAGTCGTCCACCATTGCCATAAAGTGCGGCATCAGGGTCTCGGTCGGGACGCGTTCGACGATTTTGCCGCCCAGAAGAATGACGGACTTTTCTTTTCCGCCCGCGACGGCAAGGTCAGCGTTCTCCCCTTCGCCTATTCCGTTGAGAGGACAGCCCATAACCGCGATTTTCAGAGGCAGTCTGACGTGCGCCGTCGCGCGTTCCACGGCGTCGGCGAGTTTCGCCACGTCGATTTCCGTCCTTGCACAGGTCGGACAGGACACGACTTCGACGCAGTCGTTTTTCAGCCCCAGGGAACGAAGCAGGGTCTTCCCCGCCAGCACTTCTTCGACGGGCGGCGCGGAAAGCGATATTCTGACCGTATCGCCTATTCCCTCGTTAAGCAGCGCGCCTATGCCCAGAGCGGATTTGACGAGACCGCTTCTGAGCGTCCCCGCTTCCGTCACGCCCAGATGCAGCGGATAGTCGCACGCGGCGGCGAGCTTTCTGTTGGCCTCGACCATCGTGCGCACGTCGGACGCCTTGATTGCAACGACTATGTCGCGCATTCCGCAGCGTTCGAAAGCGTTTGCGCACTCCAACGCGCTTTCCACAAGTGCGTCGGACTCCTTCATACCCTTGAACTTCGGGTCGAGCGACCCGCCGTTGACGCCGACGCGCACGGGCACGCCCGCATCGGACATCCTCCGCGCAAGTGCGCCGATTTCCGAAAAATCACGCATATTGCCGGGGTTCATCCTGATTTTCTTTGCGCCGCCGTCAAGTGCCAGATGCGCGAGTTTGTAGCTGTAATGCACGTCCGCAATCAGCGGCAACCCCGTTTTCTTTGCGATTTCGCCGAATGCCGCCGCCGACGCTTCGTCGGGGACGGCAATCCTTATGAGGTCGCAGCCCGCGTCCGTCAGTTCGTTTATCTGGCGTATGCAGGCGTCGACATCCGTTGTGCGGGTGTTGAGCATCGATTGTACGGTCACGGGAGAGGAACCGCCTATGGCGGTTTTGCCCACTTTGACCTGTCTGCTTTTGCGTCGTGTAGTCATAACATTTAGATTTTAACACAGCCGCGCCGAAAGGCAAGAGCCGCGCGGCAATTTTTCGGTCGGAGAAAGACGTGCCGACGATTTTTCGTGCGGTGTTATGTCCTGACGAGATGGAATATGTCGAGAAAGACCGCAAGCAGAATGAGCAGCACCAGCCCCACGGCGTGAATGACCGCTTCTACTTTCCGCGGGACGGGCTTTCGGAATATCATTTCAATCAGCGTAAATACCATACGCGAGCCGTCCAGCGCGGGTATCGGCAAAAGGTTCATCACCGCCAGGTTTGCCGAAATCACCGCCATAACGTAAAGGAACGCTCCGAACCCCGACGCGCTGACTTCCGCAATGGTGGTTATGACCGTAATCGTGCCGCCCGCGGCTTCCAGTCCCACCTGTCCCGTTATGAGCGCGCCGAGAGAGGCGAGGATTTTGAAGACTATGAAGAAGCAGAACCCGAACGAGCGTCCCAGCGAGCGGAAAAAGCCGAGTTCCGCGTTTGTCACGCCGTAAACGACTCCGACGCCCGTTTTTTCGGGCGACTCCCCTTCGTCGAGATATTCGTCGCCGAGTTCGTAATTCCCCACCGTGACCGTGACCGTCATCGCCTTTCCGTCGCGCAGGATTTTGAAGCGCGTTCCCGTCGAAACGTCCTCGAACACGCTTGTGACGTCGTCGTTGGTCATTATGTTGATTTGCAGTCCGTCTTTTGCAAGCAGAACGTCGCCGGGACGCAGCACGTTTTCGACGCCGTTCACGTCGTAGGACGCAATGACCGTGGGCAGGACCTGCCCGTATGCGGTGAAATAGATTGTGATGATGAAAATCGCGCTGAGAAAATTGAAAAGCGCTCCCGCAAACAGAACTATCAGGCGTTTCCAGGGTTTTTGGCGGTTGAAGGCGCGTTCGTCCTCGACGCCGTCCTCGTCTTCGCCGTGAAAAGCGCAGAAGCCGCCGAGCGGAAACGGGCGGAGCGTGAAGAGCTCGCCCGTTTTTTTGTTGGTTTTCTTGATTATGGGCGGACCGAAACCTATGCCGAATTCGTCGATTTTAAATCCCAGCATTTTGCCCGCGAGATAGTGCCCGGACTCGTGCACGACTATCATTATCATCAGCGCGACGAGGGCGAGCAAGATATAGCCGATATAAGTGAAAACTTCACCTGCCGTGGCGGATATCAGCGAAAAGAACACGTCATTTTACTCCTACGGAATAAGTGTATTTGCGAGCCTCCGCGTCTATTCCGAAAATATCCTCCGGTGCCACATCCCCCGTTTTTTCGAATTTGTGCAGCACTTTGCCGAGCACTGCGGGTATGTCCGTAAACCTGACCGAACCCGCGAGGAAGGCGTCGACAAGCACTTCGTCGGCAGCCGACACCGCTATGCACGCGCCCGCGCCGGCGCGCGCCGCGCGTTCGGCGATTTCGAGGCAGGGATAGCGTTCGTAATCCGGCGCGCCGAATTCCAGCGTGCCGAGCTTTGCGAGGTCGAGTTCGGGCACAGCTCCCGCGGATTTGGACGGATAAAACAGCGCGGTTTCGATGGCAAGCGCCATATTCGGCACGCTGAGCAGCGCCTTTATGCTGCCGTCCGTGAATTCCGCCATACCGTGCACGATGCTTTCCCGGTGCATAACGACTTTGATTTTGTCCGCCTCCGTCCCGAAAAGGTGCATTGCCTCTATGACTTCGAGTCCTTTGTTGAAGAGGGTCGCCGAATCTATCGTGACCTTTTTGCCCATATTCCATACGGGATGATTGAGCGCGTCGCGTGCCGTGACCTTGTACAGTTTTTCTTTCGGCCAGTCGCGCAGCGCTCCGCCGCTGGCGGTGAGAATAAGGCTCCTGACGTATTTCGGGTCCGCTCCTTCAAGGCACTCCATAATCGCGGAATGTTCCGTGTCGAGAGGCAGAATTTTGCCGCCGTACTTCTTTTCCAGCGTTTTGAGATACTTACCCGCACAAACTATTGTTTCCTTGTTTGCAATCGCGAGTGTCCCTCCGCGTTTCAGGACGGCGACCGCCGCCCACAGCCCCGCAATGCCGCTGACTGCGGACACGGTGATGTCGGCGGGAAACTCTGCAAGTTCTTCCAGGCTTCCCACGCATTTGGACGCGAATTTTTCGTCGTCGAGAAAATCGAAAAGCGTGCTTTGTATCTCCACTCCGCCCGCAGGATAATAGTAGTGCTTAGGGGAATATTTGTCTATCTGGTCGCGCAGCAGCTTCTCGTTGGTGTAGGCGGACAGCCCCACCACCTTAAAGCGGTCGGGATGGCGGTCGGCGACCGCTAGCACCTGTCTGCCCACCGAGCCTGTGCTGCCAAGCACGGTCAGTGTCTTCGGTTTTTTTTCGTTCATTTTATCTCCGTAAAGCGGCTTGCGCGCAGCGTACGCGCCGCATTCTGTCAGACGCCGTAAATTATCGTGAAGGCAACGAGCAACACGACTATGCCCGCCATTATGCTGTCAAAGCGGTCCATAATGCCGCCGTGCCCCGGGAATATCGTCCCGAAATCCTTGATGCCGAGCGCGCGTTTTATTCTTGACGCGGCAAGGTCGCCGAGCTGTCCCGCGAGCGCCCCCACAAGCCCGATTGCGATGTATACGAGCGCGGATTTCCACGTAGCGTCCGTAAAGGGAACGTGGCCCGCCGCCGGCAGCAGCGAGAACTGTTCGAATATGAGGAAGAATATGACGGACACGAGCACGCCGCCGAGCAGTCCGCCCACAAATCCCGCCACGGTCTTTTTGGGGCTGATTGAGGGACAGAGTTTCTTTCCGCCTATCATACTGCCGAACCAGTACGCGAACGTGTCCGCGCCCACGGGCAGGAATATGGCAAAAGGTATGGCGTACACCGCCGAGTAGCGTTGCACGAGCATCCACGCAAGCGAGATGAGCAGCCCCGGATACACCGTCACGAATATCGTGGCGAAGAGGTCCTTGGGAGTGTTGCGTTCGGGGTCGGCGAAAGTGAAGACGATGAGCGCCGTGAGCGCCGAAACGGCAAACACAATGAGTATCCCGAGAAAACCCTGTCCGAGGAAGTGCTCCATAAGGTACATCACGGGATAGCAAGTTATCAAAAAGAGCGCAAGCGGCAGACGGAACAGCTTGAAGCCGGAATGCTGCATACAGAAATACATCTCGCGCACTGCGCCGACAAGCAGTATCCAGATGAACAGGTCAAGGAAAATGTTGCCGTGTTCGACGAAATAGCTCAGGGCGAAAAGCCCTATGAGCAAGGCAATGAGCAAAACTGCCGTAACCGTTCTTTTCAACATAACGCAAAGGGGCGTCGACCGCCCGTAAAGCCCGCGTTTTACGCGCCGAACTTGCGCGTGCGCCGTGCGAATTCGTCCAGCGCGCCGTCCGCATCCTCTTCCGTCATATCCGGCCAGAGTTTGTCCGAAAACAGCAGTTCGGAGTATGCGGCTTCGTAAAGCATAAACCCCGAAAGCCTCTTTTCGCCGCCGCTTCTGACGATGAGGTCGAGCGGCGGGAGCGTACTGCTCGAAAGCTCGCTTTCAAAGGTCTGCCGTGTGATTTCCCCGCGCCTTGCGGCTGCTGTCGCGGCACGCACGATGTCGTCGCGCCCGCCGTAACCCAGCGCGATGTTAAGGCGCATCCCCGTGTTTGCGGCAGTCCGTCTTTCGACTTCGGCTATACTGTTCGCCACCGCTTGGGGAAAACGGGAAAAATCACCCATATACGTCACTTTCATATTCCCGTCGTATGCGGCATTCCACCCCGTCACGACGGAAAGAATTGCCGCCGTCTCCGAGGACGGACGGGCAAAATTTTCGGAGGAATAGGCGTAGACGGTGACCGCTTCCACCCCTCTCTCCGCCAAACGCGCAATCACTTTCATCATGGCTTTCAGCCCCTCGGCGTAGCCCGCCTCGCGCGGAAGTCCGCGGAGCGCCGCCCACCTGCCGTTGCCGTCCATAATGAAACCTATATGACGCGGGACCATCAGACGGCGAGAATCTCCTGTTCCTTGTCCTTGGTCATCTTGTCGACGTCTTCGATTTCGGAAGAAAGCGCCTTGTCGACGTCCGCGGTGAAATCTTTGAGGTCGTCCTCGGTGATTTCGGAGTCCTTTTCGAGTTTTTTAAGCGCGTCTATCGCTTCGCGGCGCGCGTTGCGCAACACAACCTTCGTGCCTTCCGCGTTGTTTTTCAGTTCCTTGACGAGCGCCTTTCTGCGTTCCTCGGTGAGCTCCGGGAAGACGAGGCGGATGACGTTGCCGTCATTGTTGGGCGTGATGCCGATGTTTGCGGCAAGGATGGCTTTTTCCACGTTTTTGAGAGCGCTCTTGTCCCATACGGAGATGACGAGCAGGCGCGCTTCGGGCACGGTAATGTTCGCCATATTGTTGATGGGCGTGGGCGTGCCGTAATAATCCACCGTTATTTTGTCGAGTATATGCGGATTGGCGCGGCCTGCGCGGATGCTTTTGAGTTCGCTTGAAAAATTGTGCACGGTTTTGGCGTATTTCTCCTTCATTTCCTCGAAAATGAGGTCCACGGAGTCGATGCCGTATGCCATAAGTTGCCTCCTGATTACCGATTTTTATTTATTATATCAAACTCGCGCGCGTAAATCAACCCGAAAAGGAAAGAACGCGCCTTGCGCGCGTTCTTCACCCTGTATCCCCCGCCTGTCGGCGTCAAATTGCCGTCATTTTCCGATGTAGGTGCCGATTTTTTCGCCCGCTATCGCGCGTTTTATGCTGCCTTCCTCGTTCAGGCTGAACGCGATGATGGGGATTTCGTTGTCCATACACATTGTGATTGCGGTGGTATCCATTGCTTTCAGCCCCTTGGAGATGACCTGCATATAGGTCAGCGAATCGAACTTCACCGCTTCCGGATTGAGCTTCGGGTCGCTGTCGTACACTCCGTCGACGTTCTTTGCAAGCAACAGCGCGTTGGCGCCTATCTCCGCGGCGCGGAGAGCCGCGCCCGTGTCCGTGGAGAAATACGGATTGCCCGTGCCGCAGGCAAAAATGACAATCCTGCCCTTTTCGAGGTGGCGCAGCGCCTTGCGCAGAATGTACGGTTCGGCGACCTTTGTTATGGTGAGCGCGGTCTGAACTCTGACCTCCGCCCCCTTGCTTTCAATGCAGTCCTGCAACGCAAGCGCGTTTATGACCGTGGCAAGCATTCCCATATGGTCGGCGGTGGTGCGGTTCATCTCGCTGTCCGCCTGTCTGCCCCGCCAGAAATTGCCTCCGCCTATCACTATGCCGACCTGCGCGCCGAGGTTTTTGACTTCGACTATCTGGTCGCACACCTTGGAGAGCTTGGCGTGGTCGATGCCCGCTCCGTTGGGACCCGCAAGCGCTTCGCCCGAAAGTTTTATAATGACACGGTTGTATTTCAGTTTGGACATATTATCACCTCGCGTATCAGCCCGTCGGCTTCGCGCAAAAAAAAGGAACGCTTGCGCGTTCCTCGAATGCGTTATTTGAGTCCGGCTTGTGCCATGACTTCGTCTGCGAAATTGTCTTCGCGCTTTTGCAGTCCTTCGCCCATCTGGTAACGCACGAAACGTCTGACCGTGATTTTCTCGCCGATGGAAGCGATTGCTTCGGTGACGAGCTGGCTGATGGTCTTGGAGCTGTCGCGGACGTAGACCTGTTCCATAAGGCAGACGTCTTTGTAGTACTTCTGAATTCTGCCGTCGACCATCTTGTGGATGATTGCGTCGGGCTTGGGATTGGGCTCGTTCTTCGCCTGGGCGATGAGGATTTCCCTTTCCTTTTCGAGCTCCGCGGCGGGAACTTCTTCCTTGGTGACGTAGGTGGGCGCCGCGGCGGCGATGTGCATCGCGATGTTGTGCACGAGTTCCTTGAACACGGGGCTCATTGCGACGAAGTCGGTTTCGCAGTTGACTTCGAGCAGGACGCCGATTTTGCCGTTCATATGAATGTAGCTGTCGACTATGCCCTGGGAAGCGATTCTGCCCTGCTTTTTGGCGGCGGAAGCGATGCCTTTTTCACGGAGATAGTCGATTGCCTTTTCCATATCGCCGTCCGTTTCGACAAGCGCTTTCTTGCAGTCCATCATGCCAACGCCGGTGCGCTGACGGAGTTCCATAACGTCTTTGCTGGTAAATGCCATAATATTCTCCTGTTCGGTCCGAAAATGCGTGCGCCGTCCGGCGCACGCACGGTAAAGATTATTCTTCGTCTTCGCTCTCTTTTTCGGCGATTGCCTTTTCGAGGGCTTCTTCGGGGGTGAGTGCGACTTCTTCCGCCGCGGTTTCGGAAGTCACTTCTTCCGCAGCTTCGGGAGCGGCCTCTTCCGCTGCCGCTTCTTCCGCCTTCTCTTCCGTCTTGCCGGAGTTGAAGGACTCGCCCTGACGCGCTTCGATGACGGCGTCCGCGATTATGGACGCGAACAGCTGTATGGCGCGGATTGCGTCGTCATTGCCGGGAATGACGTAGTCCACGAGGTCGGGGTCGCAGTTGGTGTCGACGACGGCGACGATGGGGATGTTCAGCTTGCGCGCTTCCCTCACCGCGTTTTCTTCGCGTTTGAGGTCGACCACGAACAGACATCCGGGCAGCGTGCGCATATTCTTGATGCCGCCGAGGTTCTGTTCCAGCTTATCGCGTTCGGCTTTGAGTTTGAGGACTTCTTTCTTGGGAAGAAGCTCGAACTCGCCGATGATTTCCATCTGGTTGATTTTGTTCAGTCTGTCGATACGCGTGCGGATGGTCTTGAAGTTGGTGAGCGTGCCGCCCAGCCATCTCTGGTTGATGTAGAACATATCGCAGCGTTCCGCTTCCTGCTTGATTGCTTCCTGCGCCTGCTTCTTCGTGCCGACGAAGAGGACGGATTTGCCTTCCGCCGCGATGCTCTTCACGAATTGGTAAGCGGCTTCCACATGGTCGACGGAGATTTGAAGGTCGATGATGTGAATGTCGTTTCTGGTGGCGTAGATGTACTTCGCCATCTTGGGGTTCCAGCGCTTGGTCTGGTGACCGAAGTGAACGCCCGCTTCCAGCAGGGCTTTCATTGTCGTAACTGCCATAAGGGCCTCCTTGATTTGTTTTTACCTCCCCCGGGTTCGTCGTCGCGGCTACCTTGCGGAACAACCGAAACTCCGCCGGGGTGTGCGGTGCATTTGGGATTATATTATATAAAAAGAGTTTTTGCAAGGAATTTCAAGCAAAAATTACGCCCTTTTCCGAGGAATTTCGGAATTTGGGCGGCGCAGCCCGTTATCCCCTGCAATGCGGTGAGGAAAGAGAGATTATTCCTCGCTTTCCTCCTCGTCGAGGGCTTCCACCTCTTTCATAAATTCGTCGAAGACCTTTTGCAAAAGAGCCTCGTCCTCTATCGCCACGAAAACGTCCCCGTCGTCGCCGTCGCGGACTTCGTAGATGAGCACTTCGTCTTCCTCGATGTCGGGAAGTTTCTCAACGGGCTTCATGACGACGAACCATTTGTCGTCCACGTCCAGCGTCGCAAGGTGATAAAAGTCTTCGTCGCAGTCGCGTTCCTCGTTGTAGAGGGTGATGATATCGTCATCTTCTTCCATATTGTTCTGGTCGTCGAAAAAGTCTGCCATGATAACTCCTTATGCGGCTTTCGCCGTTGTTTTTATCATACCCTTTTCAGCGTTTGCCGTCAAGGTAGGATTGCAAAATTATGGTCGCCGCCACCTTGTCGATGACTTTTTTGCGTTTGTCGCGCCGTACGTCGGCGTCAATCAGCATTCGCTCTGCGGAAACGGTGGTCAGACGCTCGTCGACGTATATCACGGGGAGCCCGCTCGTCCTTTCCAGCAGTTCGCCGAATTCCCTCGTGACCTGCGCTCTCGGCCCCTCCGTCCCGTCCATATTTTTGGGCAGTCCGACTACGAAAGCGTCCGCGTCCTCCTTTTGCGCGTACTGCGCAAAATAAAGCGCATCCTCTTCCGCGCTCCCTTTGCGGACGTAGGTTTCGCGCGGGTTTGCGCAAATGCCCATGACGTCGCTCACCGCAACGCCTATTCTCACGTCGCCGACATCCAGCGCCACTTTCCGTTTCATCATATTTTCACCTCAGGAAATTGTCCTTTTTTCCGCCGAAAAACGACGTTCGCCGTTCCGTCGGCTTTGCCGCGGCGCGGTTTTCCCCTATGCGGTCGTAAAGGGGAACTCCTTTTTCGTAAAGGATGTAAAGCCCTGCGGCAGCGACTGCCGCCGCAACAACGGCTATCAGACACCAGTATATCGCTTTCACTCCCGCGCTGCCTATGTCGTCTTCCAACCCTGCGAGGAATATTCCCGCCACCATAAACAGTATCGCCGGCGCAATGCAAAGCAATACGGGTATCATCGTTGCCATATTCCCGCCGATGTTGCTGCGCATATCCGACTGCGATTTCCAGTGCACGTTGCCTTTTTTGATGTCGTAGTAGATGTGAATCGCGCTCGTTCCCGCGCAGAAAAGCAGCGTCGTCGCGGCTATCGCGACGGCCGCTCCGGGACCTATTCCGTACAGCGCCACCGCCAGCACGAGCATCACGACCAAAGCGACCGCCGCCGTAATCAGCGCAAAAAGCAGTTTTGCGGTCACGGACGCTTTCGGGGAAATCGGCAGAAATTTGGAGATAAAGAAGGACTCCCCCTCTCTCGAATACGCGCTCATTGCCACCATATTTGTGCCGCACAGGAAAATGAGAGCGTAAAGCAGGATTATCCCCGCCATCATCATCTCTCCCGATAGCTCGCTGCCCGACTGTTCGGCGTCGCCGCGTATGAAGAAGAACATCACCGCCATCACAATCGGCGCGAGGATAATGTTGGAAAACATTCCCATAGCCATGGACGGGTTGCGCATTATGGAAAGGAAATCGCGCTTCATCAGTGCGGGGATAAGACGGGTTTTGCGGAAAGCGGCTTTCCCTTTGCTCTCTTCGCGGTGAGCTTCCGTCTGCCGCACGGTAATTCTGCGGTAGAACAGCATCGCAAGCCCCACGGATACCAGCGCCAGCCCCGCCCATATGCCGACCGATATGCCGAAGTTTTTCGCCGCGTCGATTCCGAGACACATCGAAAGCAGCGCGCGGTTGGGATACATCACGTCGGAAAGCAAGGCAAGCCCGTCGAGGACTCCCTGCGAAATTCCCTCACCGCTTTGTCCGAAGCCCTCGGTGTTGACGAAAAACATAAACACCATATAGGCGACCATAAGCACTATGTAGAAAAACAGCGAAAAGAGGGTTTTCACCACGGAACGGCCTTTGAGATAAGTGCCTATCCACATCACGGGCATCGAAAACAGCACCACTATGAACAGCGGCAGCAGCGGCGCGGCAAGGATAATCACCGCAATGAGCGGGAAAAATCCGTAAAACATCGGATTTCCGAACGCGGCATACGTCACCGAAACGGTGAGCAGCGTCGGCAGCAGGAATACGGCGGCGGTTTTGAGCGCGCCGATGTACACAAGCAGCAGTTTCGCAAAAAAGACTGCGGTCGGCGACACGGGCAGCGAAGAAAGGAAAGCTCCGTCCTCTGCCGAGTACAGCGTGCCGAGCACGGACGGCATCATCATAAACAGGATGAAGAGCTGAACGGCGGAAAGTATCGCGTTCAGGAGCGTCATCGCCGAATAGCGCGTGGTAAGCTGCGCGGCGGCAAAACCCAGCATAACGCAGATGAGCACCACGAGCGGCAGCATGGAAAGTATCATCACCGTGGACTGCGGCAGTTTGCGCTTTCCGGTATTAACCTCTTTTTCCACGGCGTAACGGTTGCGGTACAGCACGCGGAATACAGTCAGAAAATCTTTCATTATTCCGCAAAGGCGTCTTCGCCGTGTCCGCTTCCGTCGGCGTCTTCGCCGTCCGTGATTTTGAGGAAGAGTTCTTCAAGAGATTCGTCGAGTCCGCGGGTTTTGAGTTCCGCCAGCGTGCAGTCGGCGACGAGTTTCCCGTCGTCGATTATGCCCACTCTGTCGCAGACTTTCTCCACCACGTCGAGGACGTGAGAGCTGAAAAACACGCAGTTTCCTTTGTCGGCGTGCTCTCTCATCAGCTTTTTGAGATTGTACGACGACTTCGGGTCAAGCCCCGTCATGGGTTCGTCGAGTATCCACACCTTGGGCTCGTGAATGAGCGCTCCTATGATGTTGAGCTTCTGTTTCATTCCGTGGGAATAGGACTTAATCTGCCGTCCTATCGCTTCACGCAGGGCGAAAAGGTCGAGATATTTCTCCAATCTTTCCTGCCTTACGGAGGCGGGCACGTCGAAAACGTCGCACATAAAATTGACGAATTCCGTCCCCGTCAGCCCCTCGTACAGAACGTGGTCGTCGGAGACGTAGCCGATTTGTCGCTTTGCGGCAATGGGGTCGTCTTTGAGGTTGATGCCGCAGACGGTGACGCTGCCGCGCTCGAAGCCGACAATGCCCGTAATGCACTTGATTGTGGTGGATTTGCCTGCGCCGTTGGGGCCGATAAAGCCGTATATTTCCCCTTCGCGGATTTCCAGCGAAAGCGAATCGACGGAGGGTTTGGGATTGCCCGTATAAGTTTTCGTCAAGTCGTGAATGATGAGCATATCAGAGGTTGCGGCGGCGGAGTGATGTGGTTTTGTCGTGCCACCGAAAGAATTATATGCAAAATTCGCCGCAATGTAAAGGAAAACGCACCGCGTCGCGCGTACGAGAAAGGCGTCGACGCACGGTGACCGCGGCCGCCCGTGCCCACGCAGGCGCCGTCGCGGACACGGACAAGCGTCAGGGCTCGCTCGGCTTGTCGGGCAGCGTCACGACGATTTCGAGCGGAATTTGACCGAGTTTCACCCCCGGCACCCCTTTCATCACGGTGCCGTTGACGGAAAGAGAGGGCTCGCCGCGCTCTATTTTCACCTTGTGCCGCACCCCGTTATGCCGCAAAACGCACTCGGCACTCATTATCTCACTCGGAAAATCGGGTGTTATCCGCAGTTCGTCCCCTTCTGCTGAAATGCCGAAATTTGCGCTGAAAGTTCTGCTTTTCGGCATAAAACTACTCTTGATTTTGGCGTTTTTCAGAATACTTTTCTCTCTACCGCTCTGCCCGAACAGCATTTGCATCAATGTCGGCGAAGACAGCGCTCGGGCAAGCAGAAGCAAATCCCCGTCGAATCTGGCAAACACGACGCTGCCCTGTCCGAAAGGTATTCTCTTCACTTTGAAAGGCGGCATTTTGCCGTAATCGCCGTAGTTTTCGAGCCTTACCGCATAGGCGTATTCGTCCAGATTTTCCGTCGTGCTGAGTTCTCCCAGCTTTTGAAGAAAAGCCGCTCTCGTTTCGGGAGGTGCGGAAGCAAAGGTGTCAAAGCGCGCAAGAATGCCGCACGGGTCGTAAAATGCCGAAAAATCGAAAATTGAGATATTGTCCAGCGAGTCGAATACGTTGTTCAGGCAGGCGCACAGGTCATCCGTGAGCGCGAGATACCTCTCGTCGAAGTTTTCGGTGTCGTATCCCATCTCCCCCGCGCAGAATTTGGAGAATATTACGCTGCCTTTCAGCCGTTTGCATTCGGCCGAGCGCGAGCGCAGCCGAGGGTGTTTTGCCGTGCGAAGCGCGGCGGCGCGTATGTCGTCGGTCACGGTGATTCGTTCGCACAAAAACGCCAGTTTTTTGCAGAGCGCGAAACGGAATGCCGTTTCCATTGCGTCGATTTCCTTGAACGTCAGCGTTCTGGCGGCATTGAACGCTTCCAGCATTTTCGCCGTCCTGTCTTCGCAGAATATATATCGCGAATGCGAAAGCGTCGCCTCCGCAATGATTACGCAGCGCGGAGTCCCGTTCACGGCAGGCAGGTCTTGCAGGACTGAAAAATCCGTTTTCGTCAGCTTTTTCAGTTCCTCTTTTCTGTCCGCGAGCGTCAGAAAGAGCCGTCGGAGTTCCGTGTCGGAACATTCCGCATCCGTTCGCCTGAGGGCGCGCTTTATTTTGCGTTTGTACGGGGCGAAGCGTATCTCCTTTCCGCCGTCCGTCGGTGCGGGAAGAGAGCGCGCAAGCTCCTCTGCAAGCGCCGCAAACTCCTTTTCGTCGCACACAGAGCTGAACTCCTCTCTTTCCTTTTTGAGAGTCAGCAGAAAAATTATTATAAAAATCGCGGTCACTCCGCCCGCCACGGCGTATTCCATACCCGCGATTGTTGCCGTTTTCGCGGGGATTTATTCTTGTAAACCGCGGGGCGCATTCACTTGCGCGGATTGACGGTAGTTTTTGCCTTGCATTTTGTGTATGATGAAACAACACTTTGCCGATTGCGGAAGTCGCCGACGGAAAAGCGTCGCGCATAAAAAATCCCCGCAAAAAGGCTTGGTCTTTTTGCGGGGGCGTGCGAGCATAGTCTGTAAGCCGAGTTCTGTCTTGGGCGGCGATCTATCTTGACCGTACGTTGCCGTGCGGTTCCAGCGGACGGGAGCTTGCGGGCCGCATTTCACGCTCCTTTCTTGCACCGGGTGGGGTTTACATCGCGCCTCGTCGCCGATTTGCGGGTGAGCTCTTACCTCGCCTTTCCATCCTTACCCTTGCGGGCGGTTTTTTTCTGTTGCACTTTCCTTGAAGTCGCCTTCACAGGCAGTTAACCTGCACCCTTGCCCTGCGGTGCTCGGACTTTCCTCACGTTTCCGTGCCGCCGTCCGACTATCTCGCTCAATCATTTAATCACAAAAAAACCGCCCGCGCAAGGGATTTCGGCACCGCATTTGCAAAATTCGCACTCCCAACCGCCCTTTTTCGGTCTTTATTCTTTCGGATTGCTTTATCCGCAAGGCGGCAAAGGGCGCCGGGGCAAAACAAAACCGACGTGACAACGCGTCGGTTTTGAAAGCCAACGGTCGATTGCCGCTTTATTTTGCCAAGGATTTTTTGTAATCCGCCGCCCACTTTTTCATTTCGAGCGCGTGAGGAACGGCGTGCGAAGAATAGTCGTTGCCGCCGATGAGTCTTGCAATCTCGTCCGTGTCGTCTTCAAGCAGCGTAAGATGTGTGAGGGTCTTGCCCTCTTCGACGGATTTGGCTATCAGGAAGTGGCTGTCCGCCATTGCGGCAAGACTCGGCATATGCGTGATTGCGATGACCTGTCTTGCGCGGGAGATGTTGCACATTTTCTCCGCGACGACCGCCGAAATGTGTCCCGAAATGCCCGTGTCGATTTCGTCGAAAACCATTGTGCCTATACTGTCTATTCCCGCAACGATGTTTTTGAGCGCAAGCATAAAGCGCGACATTTCGCCGCCCGATATGATTTTGGCGAGAGGTTTGAGAGGTTCGCCCACGTTTGGCGAAATGAGGAATTCCACACGGTCGCCGCCGCTTTCTCCGACTGCGTCGGGCGCATAGTCGCAGTTTATCTGCACTTTGAAAGTCGTGCCGCCCATTCCGAGGTCGCCGAGTTCCTTGGTCATCGAGCGTTCGAACGCTTCCGCCGCGGTGCGGCGCAGCGCACCCAGTTTCTCCGCCGCCGCCGAAAGACTTTTGCCCGTGGATGCGATTTCTTTTTCCAGCTCCGCCGTGCGTTCGGCCGCGTTGGCGAGTTCGTCCGCCTCTTTCGCCGCTTTTTCGTAAAACGCGCGTACCGCGGCGTAACTCCCGCCGTATTTTCTCTGGATGTTTCTGACGAGTTCAAGCCTTTCCTCGACCTCGTCCGCGCTCTTTGCGTCGAAATCCAACTCCCGCATCATATCTCCGACCGTTTCGCTGATGTCCGCAATCTCGGTTTTCGCCGCGTCCAGTCTTTCGCAAAGCGGGTCGATGTTTTTATCGTATGCGGAGATGGAAGCAAGACTGCCTGCCGCCGCTTTGATGCTGCCGCTCACCGACGCACCGTCGTAGCCGTCGAGAATGTTTCTCGCCGAGGAAAGCGCCGACAGCAGTTTTTCGGTGTTGCGGATGCGCTTGCGCTTATCGAGAAGGTCGTCTTCCTCGCCTTCCGCAATGTCTGCGCGCTCTATCTCTTCGAGCTGAAAACGCAGGATGTCGAGGCGTCTTTCGCGTTCGCTTTCGTCGCCGAAGCGCGCATATTCTTCTTTGAGCGTGCGGTATTTTCCGAAGAGCGCCGCGACCGTCTCTTTTGCGGACGCGATGTCCGCTCCGCCCATTCCGTCCAGCATCCCTTCGTGGTTCGAGGGTTTGACGAGCGACTGATGCTCGTGCTGTCCGTGGATGTCCACCAGCAGTTCCGTCAGCCCTTTCAGGACGGAAAGCGTGGTCAGTCTTCCGTTTATGCGGCATTCGTTTTTTCCGTCCGCGCTCATTTTTCTGCGGATGAGCAGAATTTCTTCCGCGTCTATGCCGACGCCTTCGAGATACTCCGCAACCTGCGGCGTGAGATAATCGGAAAAAACCGCCTCCACGGCGGCGAAATCCGTCCCGTAACGTATGAGGGAACGGTCGGCTCTCTCGCCGAGCACGAAATTCAGCGCGTCGATAATCAAAGACTTGCCCGCGCCCGTTTCACCGCTCAGGATGTTGAGGTTTGCGCCGAGGGAAAGCTCCAATTTGTCTATGAGCGCGATGTTCTGCACCGTAACGGACGCAATCATGGACGCAGAATTTCCTCCAATTTTTCCGCTACGAGAGCCGCGTTTTCGATTTCGTCCACGGCCACGAAAATGGTGTTGTCCCCCGCTATGACGCCGAGAATGCAGTCCATATTCATACGGTCTATGGTTTCGGCAGCCGCGTTTGCGGACCCCGTTTCGGTCTTTATGACGACAAGGTTTTCCGCCGCGCGTATGGAAAGCACGGTGTTGCGGAAGACGCTGATAAAGCGTTCCGCTTTCGTATCCTTGCGCGGCTGCGCGGTGTAGCGGTATCCTTTGCCGTCTGCCGCAGTCGTCTTGATAAGGTTCATATCGCGGATGTCGCGCGATACGGTCGCCTGCGTCACGGAAAACCCTTCCGCCGCAAGCCTTGTCACAAGTTCTTCCTGCGTATCCACGTCATATGCCGCAATTATGTCGAGTATCTTGCGCTGACGCGCTTCTCTGCTCACGATTCCGTCACCTCCGCCGATTGCGCCAGACCCCATCTGTTCATTTTGTCCAGCAGTTTTTCGTAAAATCCTCTGCCGCCCGCGTCGATGAAAGGTGCGCTGACGGCGGCTTTTTTTACTTTGACCACGGATTTCGCGCCGAGTTCCGCCGCGGCGGCGCCGTCGACCACAAGCAATGAGAGGTCGCCCGCGATTATGCGCAGCTCGATGAGTGCGTTTGCCCCGACGACGAGAGGACGGGAATGCAGGGTGTGGGGACACACCGCGTTTACGGTCAGCGCGTCGAGGTCGGGCGCAAGCACGGGACCACCCGCGGAAAGCGAATACGCAGTCGAACCCGTGGGGGTCGCAACTATCATACCGTCGCTTCTGTACGCGTCGGCAAACTGCCCGTCCACATAAAGTTCGACGCTGACGGGGCGTGTGGTTGCGCTTTTTACGACGATGTCGTTGAGAGCGAGAAATTTGCCCTTTTCCGTTGTGCATTCGAGGAGCATACGGTGCACTGCCTTTCCGTGCAGAAGAGCTTCCGCGATGTCGTCGGGCTTCGCTTCCGCGTCGAACTGCGTGAGAAAACCGAGATTTCCGCAGTTCACCCCGACGAGGGGAACATTCGCGCGTGCCGCGCGCACCGCGGCTTCCAGCATAGTGCCGTCGCCGCCGAAGGCAAGCAGCCTTTGGCAGTCTGCGGGCACGGCTTCGTCGGCGGAAATCTCTTTCAGCGCGAAATCTCCGCGTGCGGAAAGCGCCGCGAGCACGGCGTTCCTGACAGGATGGCAAACGAGCGTTGATTTTGTAAAAACAGCGATTTTCATAATCCGAATTCCGTCTGCGTAAGATTATACATTGCCGCGGAATATAATTCAAGCGATTGATGCATAAAATATGCCATATTTTATATCAAAAGACAAATTATAAGGTTTTGAGAGAATTTTATGCACGAAGACGGAGATTTATGAAGACTTGACGTATAAATATAAACTGCATAAAATGCCGCGGCGCGGCGTTTCACTTGCGCAGATACAGCAGATATTCCGTGTTTTTGTCGGACGACGAAACTTTTGTCGGAGTGACGCCCAAGACTTCGAAGCCGCATTCCCGTGCGGCGGACTTCACGCTTTCGAGCGCCGAAAGTCTGTCCTTTTCCGAAAGCACTATTCCCTTTTTGCTCAACGCGCGTTTTCCCGCTTCGAACTGCGGTTTGACCAGCACCACGGCTTCGCCGCCCTTGCGGAGCACGCCGTAAAACGCGGGCAGGACCAGTTTGAGCGAGATGAAGCTCAGGTCGGCGGAGAGGAAATCCTTGTCGCCGTAAGGCGGAAGTTCGCGTGCGTTTGCGCGGAGAAACGTGACGCGGGGGTCACCCGAGAGTTTTTCCGGAAGAGCGCACTCCCCCACATCGACCGCAAGCACGCTCTTTGCCCCGTGTCTGAGCAGGAAGTCGGTGAAACCGCCGTTCGAGCACCCTATATCGGCGCAGTCGAGCCCCGAAACCGCGAATCCGAACACGCGGTGCGCCTCTTCGATTTTGTACGCGCCCTGCGAGGCGTAGTCCTCGTCGGAAAGTATCTCGACTTTGTCGCTTTCCGCGACGTCGGCGGCAGGTTTGAGAATTTGTCTGCCGTTGACGGCGACCCTTCCTCGCAGAATGAGATTTTCCGCATACGTCCGCGAGCGCAGTCCGAATTCCGTTTGAAGAAATTTGTCAAGTCGCATCGGCGTCCGTGTCCGCATCGGATTTTTTGCGGGAGTCGGCTGTTCCGACCTCTTCCGCATCATATTGCCGTTCTGCGGGATTTGTGTCCGTTTTGCCTGCCGCGTTTTTCCGCTCCGCAATCACTTTGTCGGGCTTTGCGCTGGCTTTTGCGCTCTGCGCGCGCTTTGAAGAGCGGTCGGAGGGAGCGGCGCCGTTTGTGCTCTCCGCCTTTGCGGCGTTTTCGTATTTTTTGCGCTTTTCCGCCTGTTGTTTCTTTCTTCTGCGCTCTTCGGGATGGAACACCCCGACTATTCGCGCCACGAACATTACGAATTCCTTGGAATTGGAAATGGCGACGTTTTTGAGGAACGCCTTGCCGCCCACCATCACGGCGGAAATCAGAGCGGATACGCCGATGGACAGCCATTGCTGCCACGTTTCGTTGAGATTTACGGTTATTGCGATGACTATTGCCGCGCCGCAGGAACCGGAGATGATGCTGATGATGTCGCCCACGACGTCGTTGCAGACGCTGGAAACCTTTTCGTTGTTCTTGACAAGCCACATCGCGGTCTTTGCGCCGTAAACTTTTCTGGACGCCATCGAAACAATCGGGGTTATGTCGCACGAGGTCACCGCGACGCCTATGCCGTCGAACAGGATGCCCGCCATAACGATGAACAGAAGAAGTATGACCGTCACGACTATGTTGTCCGCAGAAGAGGTGATTTCGGTGAGAAAACTGATGAAAGCCGAAAGCACGAGAGTGACGACCGTGATTTTAATCGCCCAGAGATTTCTTTTTTTTCTGTGTTTTTTGACGGGTTTTTTGCCTGATTGACCGTCGGAAACGGCGTCCGTTCCGACGTCGGTGGTTAATGCGGCGTCTGCCGCGTCCGTGCCGCGACCGTGAACGTCGTCGGCGGAAACTTTCTCGTCCAAATCAACTCCTGGCTGCCCTTTCGGGCGCGCTTTTTGCATAAATTTATTTTGCGGGCAGAGCCCGTTTTCGCCTTGCCGCGCCGCGGATGCGGCGCGCGGCGGATATTCCGTTTTGCTGGCAACAGCCTGAGTAAACCTTGCGCCATCAGGTTCGGTAGGCTTTCCCCCCGCAGAAACTCGTCGTCGCCGAACGAGACGTTTCCGATTACTCCGCGGGATGCAGGGTCTCCCTCTGCACAACCGAATCGCCACTTAGAGCACACTATAATCCCCAAGCTGCCTCGTCAGAACAGTCTAGAAGATTTCCTTGGCAATTTTCGTCCGCCCTTATCTTTTTTTGCAGACAACATTTCGAGAGGCGATCGCGCATCGGCGTCGGCCGGACGCCTTTGCGCGTGGTTCCTCTGTCCCTGAAAATCCACTCAAAGCAGGCTACACTGCACACAGCGCGCGATGCACCGCATAGCAGGTTTCACCCCGGTCAGTAGGCGCTGCGCCCACCGATACGGGTCTCCGCGACAGTCGGGTCGAGTTTCGCATGCCGTTGCGAAGCGCCCGAAAGTCTTAACTCCCAGCAACAGCCCCGGTTTGGGCAACCAAAGCCATCACCAGAAACTTCATCGATATGCCCTTTGGCGATATTTTACCCCCGCCTTCGGGTCGGCGAAAACTGACTAGAATACTGCGCCAGCGATATTATATTATACAGATAAAAAGGAAAATGTCAACACGGGTGCAAATTACGCCAAAGGCGTAAAATTTCCGCGGGTTGAAAAATGCCGAAAATCCCGTTATACGTTCAGCTGTTCAGCGTGATGCGCACGACCCTTTCCGTGAAATCCGCATAAAGCCCGGGAGCGAAAGCCGACGAAAAGTAATCCGAAACGCGCTTTTTGACGTCGTCGGGCAGAGATTTTGCCTTGTGAAGGACCGCGGGCGTGAGCGGAAGTCCGAGCGCGGGAGTCAACGTGGCGCCGCTCTGAATGGTGCCGAGGATATCACCCGCTCCGCGCATTTCGAAGTCCCGTTCGGCGACCTCCGCCCCGTCAGTGCACTCCGTGAGGGTTTTCAGTCGTTCGACGGCGCGTTCCGAAGGGTGGGAAAGATGCAGAAAACAGTAGGCGTGAGAGCCGTCCCTGCCCACTCTGCCGCGCAGCTGATGGAGGGACGCAAGCCCGAAACGGTCGGCGGCAAGCACGCACATCACGCTCGCCGAAGTGTCCACTCCGACTTCCACCACGGACGTTGCCACCAGAAGGGAAAGTTTCCCCGCGGAAAAATCCGCCATTATCCTTTCCTTTTCCTCTCCGCTCAGTCTGCCGTGAAGGACGGCGTGCGGAACCGAACGGAAAATTTCGCCGTATTCCTTTTCGAAACCGTTTACGGACAGCGTTTCGAAACCTTCGCTGTCGCGGATGCAGGGACAAACTATGAACGCCTGCCTGCCCTTTTCGCATTCCGAAGCGACGAAACGGAGCATATCGCCGAGTTTGCCGTCCGACACCATTTTGGTGGTGATGTCCGCGGCGGCCTCCGCTCTGCGCTCTACGTGCGAAACGTCGATATCGTCGTAAAATGCGAGCGCAAGCGAACGCGGTATGGGGGTTGCGGTGAGAGTGAGCACATCCTGCGCCCCTTTGTTTTGCAGTTCCGCCCTCTCGTTGACGCCGAATTTGTGCTGTTCGTCGATTACGGCAAGAGTTAAATCGACATATTTTACTCTCTTTGAGAGCAAAGACTGCGTGCCGAAGACGACTTTTATGCTTCCGTCGGCAAGTCCCGCAAGTATGCGTGCGGCATCGGATGCGGGAACGGACGCCGTGAGAAGCTCGAAAGAGACGCCCAGTTTTTCGGCAATCGGACGGAATTTGCGCGCGTGCTGCTCCGCAAGTATCTCCGTCGGCGCCATCACCGCGCATTGGTGCCCCGCCTTTGCGGCGCACACGGCGGCGAAAAATGCGGTCAGCGTTTTGCCCGACCCGACGTCGCCGCTGATGATACGCGACATATTTTTCCCCGACGTAAGGTCGCCGTATATATCTCCGAAAGTCTGCTTTTGCGACGGGGTCGGCGTTACCGAAAGTGAAGAAACGAAGTCGAGTATTATATTATTCGGCAGATTATAGAATACTTTTCTGACCGAATTCCCTCTTTTTACTGTCTTTTTGTATATGGATATCGCGGTTGCGGCGTCAAATGCGGCAAGGGTGTTTATCCCCTCCTCCGCTTCCGCGGCGCGCTTCGGGAAGTGCGCGGAATCGAGCGCGGAAAGCACTTCCGCAGGCATTGCGGTCGCGTCTGCGGTCAGCGCGTCGAGCGCGGCGCGCACGAGTTTTTTGAAAGAGCTCTGTCCCAATATTCCTTTCAGCGGATATACGGTGAAGACTCCGTCCAGGTTTTTCGGCTTGTCAGCCTGCTCGAATACGGGATTGACGAGAGCCGCTTCGCCGGGCAGAGTTTTGCCGAGAAAGCGGTAGCGCTCTCCCTCTTTCAGCGCCGCGTGGTAATAAGGCTGGTTGAAAAAAGTGACTTTGAAACCGCCGCCCTTTTTGTCGGTGTTGTCGACGAGGCGCACCGTGAAACTCTTCGTGCCGCGCTTTGACGGCGTCGTTTTGCCGACGACGGTGCCTTCCAAGAGACAAAACTGCCCGGGCTCCGCATCTGCGGCTCGCACGGGCAGGTCAAGGTCAATGTATTTCGACGGCAGACGGAGAGCAAGCTCCGCGGGAGTCGTGATGCCGAGTTCCGCAAGTTTGGCGAGAGTCGCCCCGCCCACTCCTCTGACATCGCCGAGAGTCGTCATTCTGCCGAAAGAAGGTAATAGTAATGCGGCTGTCCGCCGTAATATGCGGCGATTTCGAGGTCGGGCCAGAGCTCTTCCAGCTTTTCGACGAGTCTTTCCGCGTCGGTTTCGGTGATGTCGGCACCGTAATATATCGTGAGCATCTCCGCCTCACCCGCAATCTTTTCGACGGTTGCGAGCGCCGCTTCGGAGATGGACGCGCTTTTTGCGACTATCTTCTTGTTGCAGATGCCGATTATGTCGCCCTCTTTGACAGAGAAGCCGTTCATTCGCGTCGAGCGCACAGCGTGGGTCACTTCGGCTGTACGAAGCTCCGAAAATGCCCCCGACATCGCCGTGTAATTCTCTTCCGGCGACGCGTCGGGAGAAAAGACTATCGCAGCCGCTATGCCTTCGGGCATACAGGTGGTGGGGATGACGTGCACGTTGACGTCGGCGAGTTCCTTTGCCTGCTGCGCCGCGAGAATTATGTTGGAGTTGTTGGGCAGCACGAACACGTCCTGCGCCCTGACGCCGTTTATTGCGTTCAGAATGTCGTAAACGCTGGGGTTCATCGTCTGACCGCCCTCAATCGTGACGTCGACGAGAAGGTCCTTGAAAATGTTTTTCATTCCTTCTCCCGCGCAGACGGCAATCATCGCGTAGGGTTTCAGCTCCTTTTTGCCCGCCTTTCCTTCCTTTGCCTCACGCTCGCCGACTATCTTGCGGTGCTGTTCCATCATATTCTCGATTTTTATGCTGTCCAGCTCGCCGAGTTTGAGCGCCGCTTTGAGAGCGAGGTCGGGATTGTTGGTGTGTACGTGCGTCTTGACGAGGTCCAAATCGCCTATGACAAGCACGCAGTCGCCGATGGTCATAAGATAGTCGCGGTATTTGTCGATGTCAGACTCCGTGACCGCGGTTTTGAGATGAGTGATGAAATATTCCGTGCAATACTGGAAGGTGATGTTTTCGTAATCGTTGTCCAGCGACACGAACTCCTTCGCACCGGAAGGGCTGACCGCTTCGGGAGCGGTTTTTGCGGGGTCGATGACGGGGATTTCGGCACCCGTGAGCGCCGCATACATCCCTTCCATAATGGTGACGAGTCCGCGTCCGCCCGCGTCCACCACGCCCGCTTTTGCAAGGACGGGGAGCATTTCGGGGGTCTTTTGCAGAATCGTTTCGCCCGCGTTGATGACCTCGCGGAAGAACTCCTCGAACTCGGTATTACGTTTTTTGGCAAGGGCGGCAGCGGTTTCCGCCATAACCCTGACCACGGTGAGGATTGTGCCTTCCTTGGGTTTTGTGACCGCGCTGTACGCAATCTCCGTGCCGCATTTAAGCGCCGCGGCAAACGTCTTTTTGTCGAGGGAAACTTTTGCGTCGAGCGCGATGGCAAAGCCTTTGAGAATCTGCGAAAGGATGACGCCGCTGTTGCCGCGCGCGCCTTTGAGCGCACCCTTTGAAAACGCCACGGCAAGTTCGCCGAGGTCGCCCGCGTCCACGGGCGCAATCTCGCGCATTGCCGCCGCCATCGTCAGCGACATATTCGTGCCCGTATCGCCGTCCGGCACGGGGAACACGTTCAGCTCGTCTATGACGGGGCGATTGATTTCCAAAGCCTTCGCGCCGCCCGCGAGCATATTTTTGTAGCTATATCCGTCTATGACATTCATTCCGTTCTACCCATCAGACCCTGATGCCGACGACATTGACGTGCACTTTTTTGACGCGCATACCGGTGAAAGTTTCGAGAGCGAACTTCACGGTGTCGGCAACAGCCTTCTTGACCGTTTCTATATTCACGCCAACCTTCAAAATGACAAAAACCTCGACATAGACGAGGTTGTCGACAGTTGCGACCTTGACGCCTTTACCCAGCTTGTTTTTGCCCCACAGGGTGGCGAAGTTGTCGCTGAAACGGCGGGACACCATTTCCACCACGCCGTAGCATTCCGAAGCGACCTGGCTTGCGACAGCCGCGACCGCTTCGTCGGAAATGGAAATTTTGCCGTATTTGTTGGTCGTGGTAAGTGACATATAACACCTATTGAGTGGATTTTACTATAAGTATATTTTTTTTGCAACCAAATGAATAATTTTGAGCTCAATCGGTTGCAAACGCCGCGGATATTTGATAATATATTCGCGTTATCCACGTAGGAGGTGTAGTATGTCCAGAGTTTGCAGCGTATGCGGAAAAGGCAGAATGAGCGGCAATCAGGTCAGCCACTCTAACAGAAAGACCAGACGCAGTTGGGCTCCGAACGTTCAGAAAGTCAAGGTCAAGACTTCCACAGGCGGAACCGAAGAAGTGTATGTGTGCACTCGTTGCCTGCGTTCCGGCAAGATAGACAGAGCGTAATCAAAGAGTTAATCCTAAGCACTCTGCCCGTCGTTTTCGGCGGGCTTTTTCTTGCTTCTTCTGAACAGTTTCAAAAACGATTTTATAAATCCGGGCGGATTGATACACACTATCTTCATAAATTCCCTCCACGTTGCTACATAGTATGAAAAAAGAACGGGGTGTGACACACTCCGTTCTCTTTTGCGGAAAATCCGTATAGGCTTTCAGATTTGCATTGCCCTGACCGCCGCGGCGGGGTCTTCGGCTTTGAACACCGCGCTGCCCGCGACAACGACCGTACCGCCCGCGTCCTTGCAGCGTTCGATGTTTGCGGGAGAAACGCCGCCGTCAATCTCGATTTCGTAGGAATAGCCTTTTTCGCGCTTTATTTCCGCGCCGCGGCGCACCTTGTCGAGGCAGTCTTCCTTGAAACTCTGCCCGCCGAAGCCCGCCTGAACGGTCATAATAAGCAGCAGGTCGATTCTGTCGAGGTACGGTTCGGCGACGGAGAACGGCTGGTCGGCATTGACCACAAGCCCGCATTTCACGCCCTTGGACTTGATTTCGTTCAGCGCGCCCTCCACGTCCTCGGACGCTTCGGGATGGAAAGTGACGAGGTCCGCACCCGCGTCGCAGAACTGCCCGACATACTTTTCGGGACGGGTTATCATAAGGTGCACGTCGAGGAACATATCCGTATATTTCCTCAGCGCTTTCACCATAGGCATTCCGAAAGTGATGTTGGGGACATAGACGCCGTCCATGACGTCGCAATGCACCCAATCCGCGCCCCATTTTTCGATGTTCTGCACAGCCTCCGCCATTTTGCCGAAATCGGCGGAGAGAATGGACGGTGCGACTTTAATCATATTTGTTTTTCCTCCTATCATCCAGCTCGTTGTAAATGAGCTTGTATCTTTCATATCTTCCCGCGCTCACACCGTCGCCGATGTGCGCTTTTACGGCGCAGTCCGGCTCGTCGATGTGTACGCAGGTGTTGAAGCGGCACTCCTTGCGGAAGCGCTCCATATCGTCGTAATAGAGCCTGAGCTCTTCGGGCGGCATATCAACGGCGTCCAGCATAGAGAAGCCGCAGGTGTCCACCAGATAGGTCCCGCCTCCGAGAGGCAGTATCTCCGCGCGGCGCGTGGTGTGCCTGCCGCGTTTTATTTTCTTCGCCAGCTCCCCGACCTGCATCACGGGAGAAGCGAGGAGCGCGTTGATGACGGAGCTCTTGCCGACGGCGGACTGCCCCGCAAAACAAGCCGTTTTCCCTTGTATGAGCGCGGCAAGAGCGTCTATGCCCTCGCCCGTTTCCGCGCTGCAAACGACGCGTTCGCAGACATTATTATACTCCGCAAGTTCCGCTTTTTCAAGGTCGCATTTGTTCCACACTAGCACGGGAGTTATTCCCTCCGCAAGACAGTTGACGATGACCTTGTCCGCAAGCAGAAAGTCGGGCGCGGGCTCGGGAGCAAGCACGATGAGGCAGACGTCCACGTTGGCGACGTACGGGCGCACGAGCGCGTTTGAGCGGGGATAGACCGTTTCGATGACGTAGGCGTCCCTGTCGCGCGCTATGCCCACGGAATCCCCGACGTATATCGCCCCGTCGGATTTCAGTTTCTTGCGCGCGAAACACATCTTTACGCTGCCGTCGGCGTCCACCCAGAATTTGGACGCGACCGCCTTTACAACCCGTCCCTTCGTCGTTTTCATACCGTGGTGAACTTCCTCCTCGCACCCTTTCCGCCGTCTGCGGGAGCCGCCGCTTCCTTTTCTTCTTCCAGCATCCGCCTGCGCAACTGTCCGCACGCGCCTTCGACATCCTCGCCGAAACTGCGCCGCACCGTGGCGGACACGCCCGCGGCATTCAGTCGAAGCATAAATTCGTGCGCCGCCTGCGCATCGGGGCGCTTGAGTTTCCCGTCCGTGGCGTTCAGGCGTATTATGTTGACGTGCGACGGAAACCCGCGCAGCAGCTCCGAAAGCCTTTTTACGCAGTCGTCGCCGTCGTTTTCGCCGCGGATGAGCGTATATTCGAAGATGACGCGCCGTCCCGTGCGCGAAAAGTAATATTTCGCCGCGTCCATAACGGCGGCTATGTTATATTTCCTGTTGACGGGCATAAGCCTGCTTCGCGTTTCGTCGAAAGGCGAATGCAGGCTGACGGATAAGGTCACTTTTTTGCCGCTGTCGGCAAATTTTCGGATTTTGTCCGCAAGCCCGGACGTCGAAAGGGATATGTTGCGTTCCGACACTCCGAGACCGTCGGGTGCACTGACTTCGTCGAGAAAACGCATCACGTTGTCGTAATTGTCGAGAGGTTCGCCGCTGCCCATAAGCACGATGTTGGTGACCTCACGGTTTTTGACGCTGCCGCCCTCCGCCGCGTTGACGGCGACGACCTGTCCCAGGATTTCGGAAAAAGTCAGGTTGCGGACGAGTCCGTCCCTTCCCGACGCGCAGAAAGCGCAGTGCATCCTGCACCCTATCTGCGTGGACACGCAAAGCGTGTTGCCGTAGTCGTGCGGCATAAACACCCCTTCGACGAGGTCGCCGTCGGAAAGACGGAAAAGATACTTTTTGCTGCCGTCGCGCGAGGGATAGACTTTGAGTATCGTGACGGGATTGGACACGAACTTTTCGGACATTTCGGCGCGCAGGGCCTTTGAGAGAGAGGTCATCTCCCCTATGCTTTTGCCTTCGAAGCAGAAAGCGCGCACCTGCTTTGCCGTGTACGTCGGCGCAGACGGCAGAAGCGACGCGATTTCACCGCACGAAAGTCCGAGCAGAGCCGTTTTTTCCGCCGTCATTTTCTGAACCTCGCAATGAAAAATCCGTCCCATTCCCCGCGCGGCAGTATTCGGTAAGTGCCGTCGTTTTCGTAAGGCAGGGGCATTTTGTCGGGTGAAAGTCCGAGTGTCAGTGCGTATTCGGCGTTTTTCTCGTTCTCTTCCGAAAAGAGCGTGCAGGTGGAATAGACCAGCACGCCGCCGGGTTTGAGATAGCGCGCCGCGTTTTGCAGAATCTTTTTCTGCACCGCGGAAAGTTTCTTTATCGCCTCTTCTCCGCGCTGCAAGAATACGTCGGGATGCTTTTTGTATGTGCCGAAGCAGCTGCACGGCACGTCTGCCAGAACGCAGTCGAATTTGTTTTCGTATGCGGGTTCGAACACCGTCGCGTCCCGCACTTCCGCCCTCACGTTGTCCGCGTGCATCCTTGCGGCGTACTTCTTGATGAGTTCCGCCCTGTGCGGATGCAGGTCGCAGGCGGTTATGCGGCTTTCGGGAGCGAGTTCCGAAGCGTAAACCGCCTTGCCGCCGGGAGCGGAACAGAGGTCGAGTATCTCCGCTTCTCCGTGAGGGGCAAGCGCCTGTACCGTCAGCACCGAGGACGGGGACTGATATGTGACTATGCCCTCCGCAAACAGCGACTTCACGAGCGGCGTCACCCGCGTGAGTATCCCTCCTACGGCGCTCGGCGCATATTCCTGCGCGTGGGCTTCGAGAAGTTTGATTACGCTCTCTCTCGACGACAGTCGCGCATTGACGCGCAGGTGCACGTCGTCGGTGCCCTTGTCTTCGAGCACGGCTTCCGTGAGGGAAGCGCCGTACTGAGCCGTCATCTTGTCAATGAACCATTGCGGTTTGGAATAATGCACGGAAAGGTATTCGGGGTCGCCCGGCACGGGCAGGGAAAACTTGCGTGCGGCGACTCTTTTCAGCACCGCGTTCACGAAACCCGCTACGCCGCCTTTGCCCATACTCTTTGCCGCCTCCACGCATTCGCTGACAATGGCGTAATCGGGCACGTTGTCTATGTAAAGCAAAGCGTACGCGCCGGTTTTAAGCAGTATTTCTATCGCTTTTTTGGGAGATTTTTCGATAAGCTGCGCAAGAATGTAAGTAAGCTCCGTGTCGCGTTCAAGCACTCCGAACACGAGCCGCACGGAAAGCGCGCTCGCGTCTTCGCCGTCGAACACGCGGTCGGCGTACGTCCTGTCGGCGTAAATTTCCGTCAGCAGTTTGCAGGCGGCGAGGATATGCTCTTTCATTGCAGCACCGTTCCTTTCTCTATGCCGTGTCCCATAAGGTATGCCGTGTCGCTCATACGCGACTTTCCTTCGGGTTGCAGCGCCGCAAGTCTGACCGCGCCGTCGCCGCAGGCAACGACGAGCCCCTGTGCGGGCGACGCCGCAATGACTTCGCCGGGGGTGCCGTGCCCTTCGGCGCGTTCCGCCGCAAAGACCTTGACCCGCTTGCCTGCGAGTTCGAACCACGCCGACGGCCACGGCGTCATTCCGCGCACGAAACAATCCAGTTCTCTTGCGCCGCGGCGGAAATCAATCTTTCCGTCCGCTTTCGTAATCATTCTGCAGTGCGTGGCTTCCGCGGCGTTCTGCGGAGTGAAAACCGCGCTTCCGTCCGCGAGAGCGTCCACCGCTTCGCATATCGCCTCTCCGCCTAGTTTTGCGAGCCTGTCGAACAGTTCGCCCGCGGTTTCTTTTTCGCCGATTGGGATGCGCTTTTGAAGCAATATGTCCCCCGCGTCCACTTCCTTTACGGTGCGCATTATTGTCACGCCCGTTTCACTTTCGCCGTTGAGCAATGCCCACTGTATGGGCGACGCTCCCCTGTATTTGGGCAAAAGAGAAGCGTGCACGTTGAGCACGCCGAGAGGAAACAGGGAAAGGAATTTTTCGGAGAGAATCTGCCCGAACGCCGCGGTCACTCCGAGGTCGGGCGCGAGCGCCGCAATCTCACCTAGCCCGTCGCGGGAAACTTTTTCGTATTGCAGCACGGGAATGCCGAGCTCCGCCGCCCTGACTTTGAGGGGGGACGGACGAAGCGCGTATCCTCTGCCCACGGGCTTGTCGGGGCCCGTCACGGCCGCGACGACGTTGTGCTCCGCCGCAAGGTTTGAAAGCACTTCCGCAGAAAAGTCGGGAGTGCCCATAAACACGATTTTTATATCTTTCATTCGTCTTGCAGGTCCGTGCATTTCGAGGTGTACAGCACTCCGTCGAGGTGGTCGATTTCGTGCTGGAAGGCGCGGGCGGTGAAGCCCTCGACTTTGTATTTCTTCCTTTTGCCGTAGCGGTCGAGCGCGTTGACGGTGATTTTGTCGGCGCGTGTGACCGTGCCGTATTTGCCTTTTACGGACAGGCACCCCTCAACCCCCGTCTGCTCTCCCGAAGCGGATTTGATTTCGGGATTGATGAGCTCGTAAAAGCCGTCCTCCGTGCTCACTATGCAGACGCGTTTGAGCACGGCGACCTGCGGCGCGGCAAGACCTGCGCCGTCTGCGTCTTCCAGCGTTTCGCGCATATCGTCGAGCAAAGTGTGCAGCCTCTCGTCGAACACCTCGACGGGGCGGCACTTCTTGAAAAGAATGGGGTCCGGGGATTGAAGTATTATTCTCTTAGCCATAGTGTTATATCAGGCTCTGCGGATTGATTTCCGCAAAGCAGCTCCCTTTTGCCGGTTTGTTTTCCGCCGCAAGTCTGTACACTTCGGGCATCACGGCGTCGAATATTTCGGGTTGCAGCCGCATCAGCACCTGATAGCGCGAAAGCCCCTGCATACGCGTCACGGGCGACTTTGCCGCGCCTATGTACACAAACTTTCCCACACGTCCTTCGACGGCGAGCAGACCTCTGTAAATGTTCCTCGTGCAGTCCACAGCCGACTGCTCGTCCGCGGAAGCGACCAGCACTCTCACCACCTTCGTGAAAGGCGGGAATTTGGTGACCATCCGCGTGTTTATCTCCTTGCGCCAGAAGCCCTCGTAGTCGTACGTCCTGCCGAAGCGGAAGACGTAATGGCGCGGGGCGTAGGTTTGGAGGATGACCCTTCCCTTTTTGTCCGCCCTGCCCGCTCTGCCCGCCACCTGCGTGATGAGCTGGAATGTGCGCTCCGACGAGCGGTAATCGCTGAAATACAGCGCGGCGTCCGCTTCGAGTATGCCTACCAGCGTGACGTTGGGGAAGTCGTGCCCTTTTGCTATCATCTGCGTGCCGACGAGCACGTCCGCTCCGCCCGCGGCAAACTTGTCGAGTATGCGGAAATAGCTGTCCTTGCGCGTGGTGGTGTCGTTGTCCATACGCAGCGTGCGCACGCCGGGGAACAGGGCTTGAAGCTCCTCCACCACCTTTTCCGTGCCGACTTTGCCCTGTTTGATGTTGGTGCCGCCGCAAGAGGGACAGCGTGACAGTGCGTGATATTTCCTGCCGCAGCAATGGCACTTCAACACGTTTTCGCTCTTGTGATACGTCAGCGACACGTCGCAGTCCTCGCACTTTGCGACATAGCCGCATTCCTTGCACATTATGAAAGAGGCAAAGCCTCTGCGGTTGAGGAAAAGGATGACCTGTTCCTTTCTCGCGAGCGCCGCGCCTATCGCGTCGGCAAGCTGTGCGGAAAACAGCGAGCGGTTGCCGTAGCGGAATTCCTGCACCATATCCACGATTTCCATTTCGGGAAGCTGATAAGCGGAAATGCGTTTTTTCAGCGTAATCAGATTATATTTCCCTTCCGTGGCGTTGAGATAGCTCTCCATATCGGGAGTCGCAGACCCGAGCACGAGAGCGGCGCCTGCGGCTGCGGCGCGCATTTTCGCCACTTCCTTCGTGTCGTAACGCGGGTTGGACTCGCTGACATAGCTGGAATCGTGTTCCTCGTCAATGATTATGACGCCGATGTTTTCCAGAGGCGCGAAGACTGCGGAACGCGGTCCCACGGCGATTTTCGCTCTTCCGTCTTTCATCCTCTTCCATTCGTCGTAACGCTCTCCCGCGTTCAGACCCGAATGCATAAGCGCTACCGAGTCGCCGAAACGCGC
The DNA here is from genome assembly GCA_900544575.1 of uncultured Eubacteriales bacterium. Taxonomy (GTDB): domain Bacteria; phylum Bacillota; class Clostridia; order Christensenellales; family CAG-917; genus Limadaptatus; species Limadaptatus stercorigallinarum. The sequence goes on from UQVO01000002.1 coordinate 92,091, forward strand.
TCTGAAAAGTCCGAGTATCTGCGGAGTGAGCGCGATTTCGGGCACGAGCATTATCGCCGTTTTTCCCGCGGCGAGCATACGCTCGATGACCGCCATATACACTTCCGTCTTGCCGCTTCCCGTCACGCCGTGCAGCAGGAAAACGCCTTTCCCCGCGGAGATTTCGTCCACGGCGGACTGTTGGTCGGAGGTCAGGGTCACGGCTTTGCGTTCGCGCGTCAGCATTTTCAGCGGAGTGCGCGCTTCGTGCACGGCGCTCTCCGTCACGAAACCCTTGTCGCGTACGCCCTTCACCGCTCCCGCGCCGAATTTTTCCGCAAGCACGGAAAGAAACTCGCCGTCGCGTTCGGAAAGATAGCGCACTATCTCTCTCTGTTTCGCCGCCCGCGCAAGCGCCGCGCAGACGTCTTCGACGTCAAGCCCGTCGGCGAGCGCAAGATAAATGCGTTTATACTCCGGGTCGCGCTCCTCACGCAGCTTTGCGGGGACGAACAGCCTGAGCACGTCTATGTGGCGCAGGTTGTACTTTTCCCGCATTGCGTTCATCAGCAAAAGCTGTTCCGCACTCACGGGAGTGTCGAGAAATCTGGCGGTTTTCAGCGACGCGAAATCCGACTTTTCCTTTTTGCCGATGACGAATCCGACGGTATGTCTTCCTGCAAAATCCACCGCCACGCGGCTGCCCAAAGGCATATCATCGCCTTCGTAATCGAAGGGACGGTCCACTTCCGCCGTCGAGATGTCGACTATGACTTCAAGCACCATAGCCGTTCAGCACCGCGTCGAGTATGACGTCGGCAAGCGCGCGTTTGGTCATCAGTCCGCACTCGCGCAATTCTCCGTTCCTGCCGACGAGGGTTGCGATGTTGGTGTCGCCGAAAAATCCCGCGCCCTCTTTCGTCACGTCGTTGGCAACGGCAAAATCCGCGTTTTTCGCCGCGACTTTGCCGCGCGCGTTTTTGACGAGGTCGTCAGTTTCGGCGGAGAATACGACCAGTTTGCGCTCTCCCTTTATCTCGCCGACCGCTTTTGCTATGTCGGGATTTTTGACGAATTCCACTGTGAGCGTGTCGCTCTTCAATTTGCTCTTATAAGTCTCTTTCGGGCGGTAGTCCGCGGGTGCCGCCGCCATAATCACGACGTCGCTTGCCTGCACTTCACGCATAACGGCGTCCATCATCTCGGCAGTCGAACGCACCCTGACGCTTTTCATAACGCCGCTCGGCACGGGGACGGACATATTGCCGTGCACAAGCACGACCTTCGCTCCGCGTTCCGCCGCCGCTTCCGCTATGGCGCATCCCATTTTGCCGCTGGAATGATTGGTTATGACGCGCACGCCGTCGATAAACTCTTCCGTTGCTCCCGATGTCACGAGCACGGTCTTGTCCGCAAAATCGCGCACGGGACGCAGTATGTCCTCAATCACCGACACGATTTCGGCAGGTTCCGCCATTTTGCCCTTGCCCACGTCCCCGCAGGCAAGCCTGCCTTCCGCGGGGTCGATTACGCGCACGCCGCGCTCTTCGAGCAGGCGCAGATTCTGCTGCGTCGCGGGGTCGGTGTACATAGCGGTGTTCATTGCGGGCGCGACAATTCTGACCGCCTTGCAGGCGAGCCACGTCGTGGTGAGCATATCGTCCGCAATCCCCTGCGCGAATTTGGCAATGACGTTTGCCGTTGCGGGCGCAACGACGAAAACGTCCGCCTTTTTGGCAAGCGAAACGTGGTGCACGTCGTGCTCCTCCCTCTTTTGGAAGGTGTCGGTCACGACCTTGCTGTCGCTGAGCGTTTCGAATGTGAGAGGCGCGACAAACTCCGCGGCGTTGGCGGTCATTATGACGTCGACGTCCGCGCCGAGTTTTTTGAGGCGGGAAACAATCTCGCAGCTTTTGTAAGCGGCAATGCCGCCGCTCACGCCCAAAATGACGTTTTTGCCGTAAAGCATCAGTCGCGCACGATTTTTATCTTGCCTTCGTAAATCTCTTTGCAGGCAAGAGTCACGGGCTTTTCACCGCTCTTTTCGAGATACGCGCTGTCGCTGGTGAGCAGCTCGCGGGTGCGTTTGGACACCGCGCACGCAAGTGCGTAGCGGCATTCCGCTTTCTGGATGAGTTTGTCGATTGGGGGGTCAATCATCATATTTTCAGTCCTCCGTGGGGAATATATTCTGTGCGGCGGCGCGGTCGGTGCGCAGATGTTCGCTCTTGATGATTGCGACGATTTCGTCCGCGCAGGTCCGTGCGACCGTATTGGTGACCACATAGTCGTAAGACGGTATGTCCTTGCTTTCCGTTTCTATCTCGCGCAGTCTGCGTTCCAGACTTTCGGGGCTTTCGGAGCCTCTGCCGATGAGCCGCGCTTTCAGCGCTTCGAGGGAAGGCGGCTGCACGAATATCGTCACGCATTCGGGATAGAGTTTCTTTATGTTCTTCGCTCCGACGACGTTGAGTTCCAGCAAAATGTCCACTCCCGCCCGTATGGGACGGTCGATTTCGCTTTTCAGCGTGCCGTAATAGTTGGTGAACGTGCGGGTGTATTCCACGAACGCGCCCTCGGCAATCTTGCGCTCGAACTCTTCCTCCGTGAGGAAATAGTAGTTCACGCCGTTTTCCTCGCCGGCACGCGGAGCGCGGGTCGTGCAGGATATCGAAAACCTGAGCGTCGGAAGCTCGTCCAGCACCATCTGAATGACGGTGCCCTTGCCCACTCCGCTGAAACCCGATATAACTACGAGCAGTCCTTTGTTTTCCATTTTCACTCCACGTTCTGCGCCTGTTCGCGGATTTTTTCTATGTCGTTTTTGAGTGCGAGCACCTCTTCCGTAATGCGGAGGTCGTTGGCTTTCGAGCCTATGGTGTTGGCTTCGCGGTTCATCTCCTGCACGAGGAAATCCAGCTTTCTGCCCACGGGGCCGTCCGCTTTCAGATAGCCGCGCATAGCCTTGATGTGCGCACCCAGACGGCTGATTTCTTCGTCCACGGCACACTTGTCGGCAAACAGGGCGACTTCCGTCGCGATGCGCGCCATATCGGGCACCGCGCTGCCCAGAGCTTCCGTGATGCGCGCCGTGAGCTTGTTCCTGTAATCCGTCACCACTTCGGGCGCGGTGGCTTCTATTTTTGCAAGCGACGCGCTCATCGAATCCAGCTTTGCCGAGATGTCCGCGGCAAGCGCCGCTCCTTCGCGTTCACGCATGGCGACAAGCCCGTCGAGCGCTTCTCCGAGAGCGGCGAGCAGCAGCGCTTTCAGCTCTTCGTCGTCCGCTTCCGCGGATTCCAGCGTCACGATGTCCGGGTTTTTCATAAGCGCGGTGGCGGTCACGTCGCAAGGCACTCCCGTGAGTGACGCCAGACCCGACGCCGTCGCGACGTACTTGGACGCAAGCTCCGCGTCGACGCGGTATTCCGCCGCCTTGCCCGCTTCCTCGCGGTAAGTCAGGAAGACGTCCGCGTGCCCTCTTGCGACGACTTTCGCCACCGCTTTTTTCGCGTCGTCTTCCACAAAGAGAAAGCCTTTCGGCATTTTCATTCCCCAGTCGAAAAACTTGTGGTTCACCGTCTTTATCTCGACGGTCATCGTCCTGCCGTCCGAGGACGCCGTACCCTTGCCGTAACCGGTCATACTGCGCATACACGCACCCGCCTTATTAACGATTTTATCAAGTATATCACAATTTATCCCGCCCTGACAATAAAATTGCAAAATAAAAAGCGCGGACTTTCTCCGCGCTTCGCATTCCGTTTTCACGGTCCGTCAGTATTTCTCCGAGCGGCGCTGCTTCCTCAGTTCCCTGCGCTTTGCGCCCGCCTTCCATTCTTCCAGCTCCGACTCCGTGACGGGACGCAGCCCGGGCACTTCCACGGGATTGTCCTTTTCGTCCAGCGCGACCAGAATGAGGTATGCCACGTTGATGAGTTTGCGCTCGCCGGAAAGTTCTTCGACGTACGTCCTCACGCACACTTCCATCGAGGTTTTGCCCGCATAAGTGATTTTGCCCGTCATGACAACGGTGTCGTTGACGCGCGCGGGAGCGCGGAATTCAAGCGTGTCCACGAACACCGTGGTCACGTTGCGTTCCGAATGTCTGCGCGCCACAACCGCGGCAAGCACGTCTATCCAGGACATCAGCACGCCGCCGAACAGCCTGTCGAAACCGTTTATGTCCGACTGCGTGACTATGTGAACCTGTTCCGTATAGGAATCGGACGGATGTTTGTATCTCCTCTCTTCCGGCATTTCAGTTCTCCTTTGCCGCTCCGTTCAGCATTGCGACAAACTCGTTTTCGTCAATGATTTTTATGCCGAGTTTCTTTGCCTTGTCGAGCTTGCTTCCCGCATCTTCGCCCGCAAGCACCATATCCACCGTTTTGGACACGGAGGACGCGACCTCGCCGCCGTTGTTTTCGATGAGCGCCGTCGCCTCGCCTCTCTTGTATGTGGGCAGCGACCCCGTGAGCACTATGCGCATACCGTCGAAAACCCCGCTCTTCTTTTCCGCTTCGCGCACGCTGACCCCCGAAGCGTAAAGGTCGGAAAGCAGTTTTTTGTTCCCTTCGTCCGCAAACCACGCAAGAATGTTGTCCGCAAGTATTCCGCCTATTCCGTCCACGGCAAGCAGAGCGTCCTTGTCCGCCTGTGCAAGCGCCTCGAAAGTGCCGAACTTCGCGCTGAGGTCCTTTGCGGTCTTTTTGCCTATGCCGTCTATGCCGAGCGCGAAAAGCAGCCTGTCCATCGTGGTATCCTTCGCCGCCGCAACCGCGGACACGAGATTTTCCGCCTTTTTGTCGCCGAAGCGGTCAAGCCCCGCGATGTCCTCTTTTTTCAGCTGCATAAGCTGAACGGGGGAAGTGAGGTGCAGTTCGTTGTAAAACTGCTCCGCCGTCTTTTCCGAAAAGCCGTCTATGTCCATAGCGTCTTTGGACGCGAAATGGTCGAGGGCGGCGACTATCTGCGGAGCGCAATGCTCTCCCGTGCAGTAGATGAACGCACCCTCCTCTCTGACCGGCGCGCCGCAGGCGGGGCACACGGTGGGTTTTTCCACCTCTTTCGCCCCTTCGACTTCCTCCGCCACTCCCGTGATTTCGGGGATGACGTCGTTGCTGCGGCGGATGAAAACGCGGTCACCTATGCGCACCTTCTTTTTGAGGATGTCGCCGTAATTGTTGAGGGTCGCCCTCTTCACGGTCACGCCGCCGATGTCGACGGGGTCCAGGACAGCAAGCGGGTTGAGTTTCGCACTTCTCGACACCTGCCATACTACGTCGCGGAGCACCGTGGTCATCTCGTCCGCCTTGAATTTGTAGGCGATTGCCCACTTCGGGAACTTTTCCGTATACCCTATCTCGTCGCGGAGCGCCGTGTCGTTCACCTTGAACACCACGCCGTCGATGAGAAAGTCCAGCGAATGCCTGAGCCCGTCCACCTTTTCCGCAAAAGCGAAGGCTTCATCCACCCCTTTCAGCACGGTAAAGTCGCTTTCCGTTTCAAATCCCTCTTCCGCAAGGAAGGCGTGCATCTCAGACTGCGAGGCGAAATGTTTGTCGCTGAAACCGATGTTGTACGCCATAAAAGACAGGTTGCGGTCCGCTGTCACGGCGGGGTCGAGGTTGCGTATCGCTCCCGCCGCTCCGTTGCGCGCGTTCTTTAACGGTTCGGAGCTTCTGCGGTTGTATTCTTCCAGTGCGCTGAGACGCATAATGCCTTCGCCCTGTATCTCTATCCTGCCCTTGTACGAAATGTTGCGCGGCACGCCGCTTATCGTTTTCACCTGTGCCGTGACCTCTTCGCCGACTGTGCCGTCGCCGCGCGTCGCCGCTTTTACGAGCGCTCCGTTTTCGTAAAGTATGTTGAGCGTCAGCCCGTCGAACTTGTATTCCGCCGTAAGCTCGGGTTCCTTTCCCGCCGCCTTTATCACTCTGTCGTACCAGTCGGCAAGCTCTTCGCGCGTCTTGCATTTGTCCAGGCTGTAAAGACGGAGAAGATGCTTTGACTGTGCGAACTTCTTCTGCGGAGCGCCGCCCACTCTGTGGGTCGGAGAGTTTTTGAGAGAATAACCCTCGCTCTCTTCGAGCGCGCGGAGTTCGTCGTAAAGCGCGTCGTATTCCGCGTCCGAAATTTCGGGCTCGTCCTGCTCGTAATAGAGGGCGGCGTACTTGTTGAGCTTTTCCACCAGCTCTTTCATTCTGTCGTAAGGTTTCATTCTCACTCCTTGACGATTTTGAGGCTGTTCACCGCGATTGCGAGAGCGAAGCGTTTGACGCCCAGTCCCTTGAACGCGATTGCGGCGGTCTTATCCTCCCCTTCTCCGACGGTGGAAATGATTATTCCCCTGCCGAATTTCGCGTGTTCGACGATGACGTCTTTTGTGAACGCGTCGAAATCGGCAGTCCCGCTTTTTGCCGCGGTGTGAGCGGCGGGAGCGGTGCGCGCGGGCGCCTTTCGGGAAAGGTTCGCAAGACGGTCGAGCGCGGGTGCGGCTTTCTTTTCGTAGAAAGCGCCGCCCACCCGTATCGACGGTTTTTCGCCGCGCATTTCGGTGATAAACCTGCTTTTCGGATTATAAACCGTTTCGCCGAAGCGGAAACGCGAGCGTGACGAAACGACGTATAGCCGCTGTTTCGCGCGGGTTATGGCGACGTACATCAGCCGCCTTTCTTCCTCCACGTCGCCGTTGTTTATCGCCGCCGACGACGGGAAAACGCCCTCTTCGAGTCCGATTATGAACACGTTGTCGAACTCCAATCCCTTGACGGCGTGTATCGTGGCGACGGTGACGTAATTTTCGTCGTCCATTCCGTCGGAGTCCGACACCAGCGACACGGACTGCATAAAGTCCGCCACAGTCGCTTCGGGATTGTCCTCGATGAAATTGCTCACCGCGCCGACCAGCCCTTCTATGTTTTCGTAGCGGTTGCGCTCTTCGGGGTCGTCGCTGTATTTGAGCGCGGCTTCCAGCCCGCTGCGCGAAATGACGTATTTCATAAAGTCGACGGGCGGCATTCCGTTCACGGCGCGCTCGATATCAAAGGCGATTTCCGTGAATTTGGAGAGTTTTTTCTCCGTGCCCGCCGACAGCAGTCCGCCCTTTTTCAGCACGCCGTAAAAGGAAAGTCCCGACTGCGCCGAAACCTGCGAAAGTTCGTTCACCGCCGACTGCCCTATTCCGCGCTTCGGATAGTTCACAATGCGCAGGAAACTGTCGTTGTCGTCCGGGTTGAGCGCAAGGCGCACATATCCCAGCGCGTCCTTGATTTCCTTGCGTTCGAAGAAACGGAAGCCGCCGAAAACCTTGTACGGAATGCCGTGCAGGGTGAAATCCTCTTCGAAAAGCCGCGTGAGCGAGTTGGCGCGCACGAGCACCGCCATATCGCGGTAGTTTTCTCCCCTTTCCACGAGGGAATTTATCATACGGCTGACATAAGACGCTTCGTCGCGGTCGCCGTATGCCTCGTAGTATTCCACTTCCGAGCCGCCACCTACCGAGCTCCACAGAGTCTTTGCGTTGCGCGCGGAATTGTTCTTTATGACGTTGTTCGCGGCGTCGAGGATGGCTTTGGTGCTGCGGTAATTGCGTTCGAGCTTGTACACCTTCGCACCCGGGAAATCCTTCGGGAAATCGAGTATGTTTCTGATTTCCGCCCCGCGCCAGCTGTATATGCTCTGGTCCTCGTCGCCGACCACAAACAGATTGCCCCACTTTTCGGCAAGCATACGGACGAGTCTGTATTGCAGCTTGTTCGTATCCTGAAATTCGTCCACGTTGATGTAGCGGAACCTGTTCTGCCAGCGTTCGAGCACGTCGGGACACTTTTCGAAGAGTTCTACCGTCCTCAACAACAGGTCGTCGAAATCCATTGCGTTGCACGCTTTGAGTTCGCGTTCGTACGCGGCATAGACGAGAGTGACTTCTCTCGCGTCCGTGACGTAGTCCTTTATCTCTTCGCAATAAGCGTCGGGCGCGAGCGCCGCCGTCTTCGCCTGCGAGATACGGTTGAGATATATCCCCTTTTTCTTCGGGTCCGCTCCGTGCACGTTCTCGCACACGCGCTTGACCACCCGCTCGCTTTCGAGGTCGGTGTAAATGGTGAAATTGTCGCCGTATCCGAGTTTGTCAGCATCCATACGCAGCATACGGGCGCACATAGAGTGAAAAGTGCTTGTCCACACGCCCGCATATGTGCCGAGTTCGCGCTCTATGCGCTCCTTCATTTCGTTGGCGGCCTTGTTGGTGAAAGTTATGGCAAGGATATTGTAAGGGTCGACGCCGGCGTCCACAAGCGCGCAGATGCGCGCGGTGAGCACACGCGTCTTGCCGCTGCCCGCTCCCGCAATGACCAGAATTGCCCCTTCCGTATCGTGTACGGCAAGCAGCTGCTGTTCGTTCAGTCCGAAATCACGCATAAAAGAATGATAACACAAGCGGGTGGAAAACACAATCCAAACGGGCGTGCGAATGACGAAAAGGACTTTGCCGACCGACGGAAAGATTATGAAACGCCGCCTCATAGCCGCGTACGGCGCCCGTCGCGGGACGTGCGCGCGACGTTAACGATAATTTTTTAAAATTGTTTTTTAATGTGCCGTTGATATTTGCGGAAGAATATGATACTATAATTTCGATTTGTCTTCGGAGGATGAATTATGGCGGATTATTTGGATAATTACGCGGATATCGTATTTTTGGACAGCGAGCTCGAAGATGACGACGACAACGCCCCCGTCGGGGAATTGATTGAAGTCGTTGACGGCAAAGTGCGCATTGCGGAAAAGAAAGAGCCCGCTCCGCAGACGGCGGAAAGCGCTCCCGAAGAGAAGGAGGAAGCTCCCTCTCCCGCAACGGCCGACGAAACTCCCGTCGTGCAGCAGCTCCCGGTTTTCCCCGCGGCCGTGGCAGAAGAACAACCCGAAGCGAAAGACGGCGAAAGCGCCGCGCAAGAAAATGCGGACGCCGCGGACGAGCTTCCCGCTCCCGACCCCGTTTATCTCTACCCTTACGGCATAACGCCCGCGGACAATTCCGCCGCGGAGGAAGTCCCCTCGGCGGCAAACGGCGAAGAAATTTCCTCCCCCGCCGAAGAAGCGGAGGAAACGGCGGAACCCGCCGCCGAAGCCGCGCCTGTCGCGGAGGAAATTCCCGCCGCGCCTGCGGAAAACGATGACGTGACCGAAAGCGTTCCCGTCGCCGCAGAGCCCGTGCGTGAAGAAGCCGCAGAAAAAGAGACTCCCTCAAAGAAGGCAAAGCCCGTTTCTCATCTCATCATACAGTCCGCCGCCGACGACGGCAACGTATGGGGCAACGCGGTAATCAAACCCGCTAAAAAGGCGGAAAAGAAGCCTGAAAAGGCGGAAGAATCCGCTGCCGCCGACACCGTAAATGCGGAAAAAGCAGAAGCACCCGCCGCGGCAAAGAAAAAGGCTGCCGCAAGCGCAAACAAGAGCACAGAAACTGCCAAGGAGGAAAATAAAGTGGCTAAAACCAAAGCAGCGTCCGAAGACGCCAAGAAAGACACCAAGAAAGCCGCCGCAAAACCGGCTGCCAAGAAGGAAACCGCTCCGAAAGCGGAAGCGAAACCCGCCGCGAAGAAAGAAACCGCGGCAAAGAGCGACGCTGCAAAGACTGCGGCAAAGAAAGCGGACGCAAAAGCCGCTCCTGCGGCGAAGACCGCCGCGGCGAAACCCGCAAAAGAAGAAACCAAAAAGCCCGAAACGCGTGAGCAGGTCATCGAGGAAGGCGACGCAAGCACTCCGCACGGAAAGTTCGTCATCAAAAAGACGGACAAAGGCAATTTCGTCTACAAACTCTACTCTTCCAATTACAGAGTCGTCGCAATCGGCGCGGGGCTTTACACTTCCATCGCCTCCTGCAAGACGGGCATAAACAGCGTACGCAACAATGCCGCCACCGCTCCCATCGAGGACCAGACACTCCAGAAGTGGGAAGAGCTCAAATTCCCCAAGTGGCAGATTTATACCGACAAGCAGGGTGAAATACGTCTGCGTCTGCTCGCCGCCAACGGCAACATCGTCGCCACCACCAACGACGGCTATCTGTCCAAGGAAGCGGCAAAGAAAGGCATAGCGGCAATCGCCCGCGCGGCAAAGGGTTCGGAGATAGTCCGCAACGACGATCTCTGGTGAGCCTTTCGCCCGATATCCGACCGCAAAAGCGGCGCAGACTCTCCTGCGCCGAAGCACGAAAGAAAGTCCTGCGGCACTGCGTGACAACCGCAGCGCGGGCGGCGCACAAAAGCATACCGTGAGCACTGTATCTTACGAATGTGCACAAAAGACGAAAAGAGCGGCATAAGCCGCTCTTTCCTTTTGCCGTCGTGCTTTGCGGCAACATTTCAGACCAGCTTCTTACATCGGCGGCGCTTGCCGCTATCGGCTTATGCCGACACGAAAGCAAAAGACGGACGTCCGGATGACATCCGTCTTTTGCCGAATCCAGGAAGAGATGAAACAGGCTTTCGTACAGATTCTTCAAAAAAGGAGGGTATTATGAAGCTGTTGGCTGATAGTCTGATTTTGCTTTTTCGCGCACATATACGCGTGCGGCGTCCTTTGCTATATACGGCGGATATATACCGATTCTGCCGAAAAGACGGCGCGTCGGCTTTTGCAGGATGTCGAGCATCGGACCGTGTATCACGAATGCGATTGCAGTGCCCTCGCGTATAGTCCACGGCAGGTCGGCTATGGGGGTGATTATCGCTATAAGCACCACGAACAGCACGTCGAACGCCATCCTGACCTTGCCCATCGAAAACGGTGTGCGGTCCGCTATGCAGACGCAGAAGCCTTCCATAGGCACTCTTATGAGATAGGACTCGATTATGGTTATCAGTCCCACCGCCTTGCACACGATTGCCGCGGCAAGCACGAATATCTTTGCGGCATACGAGCCGAGAGTCACGCCGTCGAACACCCATCGGGTGAATATCGCGGTGAAGAATCCGCTCCCGAACACGAACACCAGCTGAAAGAGTTCCGTGAGTCGGAAGCTCCTGCGCTTGATAAGGATTTGACCGAGCAGAAACACCCCCGACATTGCGGCATATATTATGCTGACATCCACACCCGACACATACGATATCGTCAGCCCGAAGGCGTCGTACGCGCCTATCCCTATGTCGGGTATCATACTGAGCGCCACTCCGAAGTGTGTTATGGCGACGCCCGCTACGAGAAGAACGAATTTTTTGATGAGCAGAACCATTCGTCCTCCTCCGCACGTCATTTAAGGCGCGCGTACAGTTTCTTGAATTCGCAGAATTTCTTCTCGTATGCGGCGTATCTGTCCTTCACGGGCATAAACACGTCCGTGTCGCCGATTAGCTCGTCGCAGGCGGCAGTGAGCGACGGATACGCTCCGCACCCCACCATCGCGAGAATGACGGCTCCCAACCCCGCACCGTCCGAAGTGTTGATGCGTCTGAGTTCAAGCCCCAGAATGTCGGAGAGAATCTGCATCCACTTGTCCGAGCGCGACCCTCCGCCTATGACCCTTGCGTACCCTGCCGACGCTCCCATCGACTTTATGTTTTCGTAGCAGTCTTTCAGACCGAAGCAAATACCTTCGAGCACACTTTTTGTCATATCCGAGCGTTTATGCGACAGATTCAGTCCGTAAAACGCTCCTTTTGCGTTGGGGTCGTTTATGGGGCTGCGCTCGCCCATCAGATAAGGCAGAAAGAGAAGGTCGTCGGTCTTGCATACGTCGACTTCGTCGAGAAGCTTCCCTACGGTGCTGTCGACTATTTCCTCCGCCCACCATTTCATCGCGCCCGCCGACGTGAGCATACACCCCATAAAGTGGAACCTCCCGTTTGCGTGACGGAAGACGTGCATACCGCCGTTGGTGCTCGCGGCAAATTCCGCACAGGGGGCAAACACGACGCCGCTGGTGCCGAGAGAGACGAACATACTGCCCTCTTTCACCGTGCCCGTGCCGACAGCGCCGACCGCCTGGTCGCCGCCGCCGATTATAACCTTCGCCGAGGTGCTCATTCCGCTTTCGGCGGCAAATGCGGGCGAAACGGTGCCGATTACGTCGGTGGATTCGAAAATCGCGGGAAGCTGTGCTTCGCTGATGCCGATGAGGTCGAGCATAGGCGCGCTCCACCTGCGGTTTTTCACGTCGAAATAAAGCGTACCGCTGTCATCGGATACGTCGCTCCCGAAAACTCCGCTGATTTTGTAGGCGATGTAATCCTTCGGCAGCATTATTTTCGCTATCTTTGCGAAGTTGTCCGGTTCGTGCTTTTTCAGCCACATCAGCTTGGGCGCCGTAAAGCCCGTGAACGCCACGTTGCCCGTCCATTCGAGCAGTTTTTCTCTGCCGACTTCTTCGTTGAGATAAGCGCACTCCTCAGTCGTGCGGTTGTCGTTCCAGAGTATCGCGGGACGGATGACGTTGTCATCTGCGTCGAGCACGACAAGTCCGTGCATCTGTCCGCAGAAAGAAATGCCTTCGACTGCGCTCATATCCTGCCGCTCGCCGAGCTTGCGGACGCAGTCTAGAACCGCAGCATACCACTCTTCGGGCTTCTGTTCCGACCAGCCCTCTTCCGGAAGATAAAGCGGATAGTCGGCAGACGCGCTGTCGATTATTTTGCCGCCCGCGTCCGCGAGGACGAGTTTGACGGATGAAGTTCCGAGGTCCACTCCGAGATACATAGTGCGCTCCGTACGGTCCCGCGGACGTCATGTCCGCGAAACCGCTGTCTTAATGTTTGTTGTTGTCGGACAATTCTCAGCCGAACATTATTTCGTTGAGAACCGCTTCGAGATATTCCTGTCTGCCGCTTTCGACCTTGATTTCGCCGAGCCCCATCGCATAGTCGTAGAGCTCCTGCAAATCCGTCTTGCCTTCGACAATCTTCTTTCCGATGCCGGAATTGTAGCTGGCGTATCTTTCCTCGACGAAACGGTCTATTCTGCCGTCCTCGATGACCTTGACCGCAAGGCGCAGACCGAGCGCGAACGCGTCCATACCCGCGATATACGCGAGCAGGATGTCCTCGAAGGTGTTGGACTGACGGCGGGTTTTCGCATCGAAGTTGAGTCCGCCCGTGGTGAAGCCGCCCGCTTTGATGACTTCGTACATACAAAGCATAGTTTCGTAGATGTTTGTCGGGAACTGGTCCGTGTCCCAGCCGAGCAGATAGTCGCCCTGGTTTGCGTCGATGGAGCCGAATCCGCCGTTGACGCTGGCAACGCGCAGTTCGTGCTGGAAGGTATGTCCCGCAAGAGTGGCGTGGTTGGCTTCGATGTTGAGCTTGAAATCCCCTTCCAGCCCGTACGTACGGATGAAGTTCATACAGGTCGCCGCATCGAAATCGTATTGATGCTTGGTGGGTTCCTTCGGCTTCGGTTCGAGGTAGAAAGTGCCCTTGAAACCTTTTGCACGGGCGTAATCGCGCGCCATACGCATAAAGCGGCCGAGATTGTCGAGTTCGAGCGCCATATCCGTATTGAGCAAAGTGTCGTAGCCTTCTCTGCCGCCCCAGAAAACGTAGCCGTCCGCGCCGAGTTTTATCGCCGCGTCAATGCCCGCTTTGACCTTTGCCGCGGACACCGCGTAAACGTCCGCGTTGGGGCTTGTCGCCGCGCCCGCCATAAACTTCTTGTCACCGAAGTTGTTGGCGGTGTTCCACAACAGTTTTTTCCCGTGCTTCTTCTGCAAAACGGCGATGTAATCCACCATCTCGCCGAAATATTTCATACTCTCGGCGACCGTCTTGCCTTCGGGGGCGATATCAACGTCGTGGAAACAATAGTAGTCGAGCTGCAACTTGTCCATAAGCTCGAATGCGAAATCCGCCTTTTTGCGGTACATCGCGAGAGGGTCGGCGGCAAGGCCGAAACTCTTGTCTATCGTGCCGGAGCCGAACATATCCACGCCTTCGGCGTCGATTGTGTGCCAGTAGCTCATCGCGAATTTGAGATGTTCGCGCATGGGCTTGCCCATAATCACTTCGTTCGGGTTGTAAAACTTGAACGCAAACGGGTCTTTCGACTTCGGGCTGTATTCCACTTTTTTGATTTCATCATACTTTTTCATAGCTTACCTCTCTTATAGGATGGGATTTACCCTGATTACCCTTTTTACCCCGCCAAACAAACCTGCGTTTTCGGCTATACGAACCCGACGCACGCGTGCGCGCCCGACGTCCGTATTGAGATTTCTTCGGGGGATGCCGCCCGAAAGGGCGGCGTTGTCAGTCTTCGGGAGTTTCCTCCGTATGCTCTTCCGCTTTGTCGACCGAGGAGTCGTCTTTCACGGCCTCCGCAGCGTCTTCCGGCGACGCGTGTCCGTCAAGGACATCCTCGACCGCACGCTCGGCGGCTTCCTCGGCTTCGGTGACCGCGTCGTCCGAGGCGTCGAGAGTGACACTTTCGCTTCCTTCGACTTCAGCCGCAAGTTGCTTCTTTGTTTTGCCGAATGCGAACCATTTGCCGCAGATTTCCTTGACCTGATCGGTGAATTTGACGCCACGGAGCATAGGTCCCACGACTTGGAGGAAAACAGCCGCAAGAAGAATCGCGCCTTTAATCGCGTCGTTAATGAGACCTCCAAGACCAAGCGCGACGATAATCTTGTCGATGACGGTATAGCTCATCGCACCGAAGAGCACGCCGATAATCTTGCCTTTGCCGCCCGCCATAGAGATGCCGCCGATGACGACTGCCGCAATGGCATACATTTCATAGTTTTTGGCGGTTGCAGCCGCGTCCACATTGCCACTCATTGCGAGGGTGAGGAATGCCGCAAAACCAACGAGGGTGCCGGTGAGGGCGTAGACGGACACTCTGATCCAGTCAACATTGACACCAGCGAGGAATGCGGCCTTCTCGTTACTGCCGATGGCGTAGACTTGTCTGCCGTACTTTGTACGATTGGCAACGAAGACGAAGATGATGGTAACAACAATAAGGAGTATGCCCGTGATGGGAATAGTCGCCACAAATCCATTGCCGAAGTCGAAGAACTCCTGATAGTTGCTCAATTCGCGGTTGAGTGCCGAAATGGAGCCGTTCACGTTGGACGCGCCGTCATTGACAAAGAACTGCGAGATGGAGCGGAAGGCAAGCATTGTCGCCAAAGTGACGATAAATGCAGGCATTTTCGCTTTACCGATGAGCAGACCGTTGAAGAGACCGAGTCCTGTCCCGAACAGAACTGCAACAATAAATGTGGCAAATATGCTGTTGGTGGAGTTAAACACCTCGATGGACATGACCGCCGTCAAAACGAGCATTGACCCGACAGAGAGGTCTATGCCTCCCGTGATGATGACAAGTCCCATGCCGATGGCAATAAGCCCTATTGCGGAGGAGTGGCGCAGGATGTTCATCACGCCGTTCCAAGTGGTGGCGCCGGAAGTAACAATAAGCCAGACAATAAAGACGGCTATGAAGATGAAGACGAAGCTATAACCGTTCCATGCCTTGCCCGCGAACTTCTTGACGTCCGTGCCCGTGATTTTTCTCCTTTCCGTGATGGCGACGGCACAATCGTCGCCGACGGTTTCGTGTCTTTTGTTAAAGATATTTTTCACGTTTTCAAAAGGATTCTTGAACTCTTTCTTAGCCATTGACTGCTTCCTCCTGGATTGCATTGGTCGCGTGCAGCATAACCGTTTCTTCGTTGATGTCGCCTCTTTCGAGGACTTTCTTTATCGTGCCGTGATAGAAAACTATACAACGGTCTGCCACTTTCTGAACTTCGGGAATTTCCAGCGTGTTCACCAGAATGGTTTTTCCTTCTTCCGCAAGTTTCAGGATGAGTTTGTAAATTTCCGCTTTCGCACCGACGTCTATGCCCTGCGTCGGATTGTCAAGCAAGAGTATGTCCGCATCGGTATTCAGCCAGCGCGCCAAAATGACTTTCTGCTGATTGCCGCCCGAGAGCGAAGTGATGAGGTCATTGTAGCTGTTCGCCTTGATGGAAAGCTGCTCCTTGCGCTCGTTGTAGCGCTTTATCTCTCTTTTTTTGATGATGACGGGCTGTTTCATCGAAATGGTGTGTTCGGCAATGTATCCGTTTTCCAGCAAGGACATATCGGGAATGACGGAATTTTCTTTTCGGTTTGCAGCCACCATAGCGACTCTGTGTTTCATCGCCTTGTGTATAGTGCCGACATGGATTTCTTTGCCTTCTATGAAAATTTTCCCGGATGTTGCGGGAACGGCGCCGAAAATTGCCTGCATCGCTTCGCTGACGCCCGCGCCTTTCAGCCCCGTCATACCGACGACCTCGCCGCGGCGCACAGCGAAATTCACGTCGTGGAATCCTTCTCCCGAAAGATTTTCCACCCGCAGCATTTCTTCGCCGAGTTCTCGCGTGCTGTATACGTCCGCCGCGCTATAAGAACTGCCGACCATAAGTCTGGTCACGCTCTCCGGGTCGGTGTCTGCGATGTTGCCCGTGCCAACCATTTCACCGTTGCGAAGCACGGTATAACGGTCCGCGATGGTGAAAATTTCGTTCATCTTGTGGGAAATGAAGATGAATGAAACGCCTTCCTCTTTTTTCAATCTGTTGACGATGTAGAAAAGATGTTCTATCTGTTCGTTGCTGAGTGCGGTGGTCGGTTCGTCGAGAATGATGAGTTTTGCATTCACGAAGAGTGCCTTCGCAATTTCAAGCAACTGTTTTTTTGCCGTATCGAATGTGGAGACGAGTTCCGTCGGCTCGATGTCTACGCCGAGGCGTTCGAAAAGCTCGCGGGACTGCTTTATCATTGCGCGCTTGTTGAGGACGCCGAATTTGGCTATCTCCTTGCGCATAAAAATGTTTTCGTACACTTTGAGGTCGTTGAAGACGTTGATTTCCTGGTGAACGAAAGCTATGCCCGCGTTTTCCGACTTCTGCACCGTAGTGTTGACGAGAGGTTTGCCGTCAAAGACGACTTCCCCGCCGTCGCGCGTGTAGACGCCGGCAAGAATGTTCATAAGCGTGGACTTTCCCGCGCCGTTTTCGCCGAGGAGAGCGTGCACCTCTCCCTGCTCCACGGAAAAATCCACTTTGTCGAGCACCGTGACGCCGAAAAACGCCTTTTCGATGCCCTTCATTTCAAGAATGTTGCTCATAACTCCCTCTTTACTTCTTCTTGGATTCGTCTGGTTGTCTTTGGGGGGGAAGCCCCCGCGGAAGCAATCGTTTGCTCCCGCGGAGGGATAGTGATGATAATCTTACTTATCGTCATTCGGCTTATTTGAAGCCCTTGAACTGATCAACGTTAGTCTCATCGACGACATCGACCTCAACGACGATTGTATCGTTTGCGACAGAACCGTTGTCAAGATACTCGACCATAAGATCAAGCGCGGTCGCGATCATCTCGGGAGGATAAGTCACGTCGAAGAAATCTTTCAACTTGCCGTAGCTGTCCTGATAGGTTTCGCCACGGAGGACGGCATACGCCTCGTCGAGTCCGGAGGAGGAAGCGAGCACTACTTCGCCGTTGCCGAAGAAAGTGTTCTTCTGGGCGTCGGTCAAACCGCTCTCATTCAACACTTCGAAGATACCCATAGCGAGCTCGGAGTCGTGCGTGAAGATGAAGTCATAATCACCGAAATCGGTGTTGCCTTCCACAAAGCTTATGAAAGAAGTCTTTGCATTCGCACGAGACCAGTCGGTGCTGGGAAGCACCTCAACGTTGGCAGAATCGATCGTGATGTTCAGCCCCTCAGCTGCAAGTGCGGCAAAGAAACCTTCGTTTCTGGTGGTGGGGACGGTGGAATTGTCGCCGGGGATGATGAGAATCTTGCTGTCATTGTTAAGACCTTGATCGATGAAGCGTTCGCCGGTTTTATAACCGATCTGATAGTTGTCGCCCTTGACGGTTGCGACGGCGTCATCGGTGACACTATCGATGATTCTGTCCACCATAATAAAGGGGATACCGGAAGAGGCAAGGATTTCCATCGAGCTCTCGACAGCGTTGCTGTAAGGCAGGATGACGACGGCTTTGTAGTTCTTGTTCGCCGCGATGTCTTCGATCTGGGATCTCTGGTCCGCATCGCCGGTCGCGGTGATGACTCTCGCGGAATAAGTGCCCTCAGCATTGATTTCCGCCGCCCATGCGTTTGCGTTGCTCAAAATAGCGCCCGTCCAGCCGTGGTCCGCACTGGGAACGAGAATCGCGATGTCCGCGCCGCTGCCGGTGTTGTCGCAAGCTGCGAGCGTGACCGCCATCGTGACTGCAAGCGCTGCAATAATGACGAGTGCCATTATCTTTTTGATAGCTCTGCTTTTCATAATTTTGCTCCTTTTCTTTTTTTATTAATTAATCTCGCGATTAATTTCGTGGTTGAATTGCGCGTGTACGCCCGCGCCTGCGTTTTAACGATTAGTCGATGCTGACCCACGCGCCGTCCGATTTTGCGCTGTCGATGACCGCGTGCACGAATTTTACGCCGCTCACGCCGTCCGCAACCTTCGGGAAATCGAGGTCCGCGTCAGTGAGGGCTTCGCCTGCTTTCTTTTTCGCTATCGCGTTCAGAATGTTGCGGTAGGTGTTGGCGAAAGCGACATAGTATCCTTCGGGATGCCCGGACGGTATTCTCGCAGCGGCGTGCGCCGCTTCGTGGATGTAGGAATTGCGTTTGGAGAGTATCTGCGTCGCTTGTCCTCTGGGGGTGTATTTCACATAATCGGGGAAATGCTGTTCCCATTCCAGCGAACCTTCGCTGCCGTAGATGCGGACGACGAGTCCGTTCATCCTGCCTGCCGCAATCTGCGAGCACCAATACTGCCCTTTCACGCCGTTTTCGTATTCGACGATGATGTTGGCGTTGAGGTCGAGCGCGTGGCCGTAATTGTCGGTGACCGCCATAAGGCGTTTGATTTTGAGCCCGGTCAGGTAGTGCACCATATTTTCCGCGTGCGTGCCTATGTCGCCCACGCAGTTCGAGATGCCGGAGAATTTGGGGTCGGTGCGCCACACGGAGAGGTTTTTCGCCTGTCCCTGCTTTTCGGGAGAGAGCTCGTCGATGAGCCAATCCTGCGCATATTCGGCGATGACGGTCGCAATCTTGCCGATTTTGCCGTTCGCAATCATCTCCTTCATCACCTTGGGCATAACATAACCCGTGTAGGCATAGGTGACGGCGAAGATAAGGTTCTTTTCCGCGGCGAGTTTTTCGAGCTCTTCCGCCTCTTCGACCGCAAAGCACAACGGCTTTTCGCACACGACGTTGATGCCCGCAAGCAGGAACTCTTTCGCCACTTCGTAATGCAGGAAGTTGGGGGTGCAGATGGACACGAAATCTATCTTGTCCGCACGCTTTGCTTCCGCCGCGGCCATTTCTTTGTAATCTTTATAGGTGCGCTCCGCCGCGACGCCGTACGCCTTTGCGGTGTCCGCGTTTTCGGACTCTACGTTGGAGAAGCATCCCGCAACAAGTTCCGCCCTTGTGTCGAACGCCAGCGCCTTGCGGTGAACTTCGCCGATAAACGCGTATATGGAGCCGCCTACCATTCCGTATTTGATTTCCTTTGCCATAATTTTCCTCCGTCGGAAATTTCCGTTTAACTTGCCAGACTTACTTGTTGGCTATCGCGTCGTCGAACTTCACGTCGGACGCCTTGAAATCTATCTTTTTCACGAATTCGCACGCTTCTTTGCCGCCCATCAGCCTGTCCATTCCGCTGTCTTCCCACTCGACGGAAAGAGGACCTTCGTAGCCGTAGGCGTTCAGCACACGGATTATCTCTTCGAAATTCACGTCGCCGTGTCCCAGCGAGCGGAAATTCCATCCGCGGCGCAGGTCGCCGAAATCGATGTGTGAGCCGAGGAGCCCGCTTCTGCCGTCGAGTCTGACGGCGGCGTCTTTCATATGGACGTGATAAACCCTGCCCTTTTCCATAAAGTCTCTGAGGAAAAGATGAGGCGTCACGCCCTGCCACAGCAGATGACTGGGGTCGAAATTGAGGCCGAATGTTTCTCTGTAATTGAATTTTTCAAGCAGTTTGACCGTGGAATAATAGTCGAAAGCGATTTCGCCCGGATGGACTTCCAGCGCGAATTTCACTCCGTATTTGTCGAATTCGTCGAGGATGGGCGTCCAGAGCGCGACTATCTCGTCGTAGCCGTCTTCCACCATCTTCTCCGTGGTCTGCGGGAAAGAATAAAGATACTTCCAGATTGGCGAACCCGTGAAGCCGGTGATGACCTTCACTCCCATTTTTGCCGCGACGGCAGGAGCTTTTTTCATCGCCGCGATTGCCCACGCACGGATTTCTTCGGGCTTGTCGGCAAGCGCCGCGGGCGCGAAATTGTTCAGACGGGGGTCGGGAGCGTCACCGACGCACTGCCCTATGATGTGCGTGGCAAGCGCCTTGCACACAAGGCCGTATTTTTTCAGCGTTGCGAGGATATATTCGACATATTTGTCGTCTTCGTACGCGCGGTCAAGGTCGAAATTGCCCCAAGTGGCGATTTCGAGCCCGTCGTAACCCATTTCTTTTGCCGATTTACAAAGCTCTTCGAAAGGAAGGTCCGCCCATTGACAAGTCGTCAAAGTAACAAGTCTTTTGCCCATACTCAATTTTCCTCCTGATTCATATGCCGCGCGGTCCGAAAACTCCGCAAAGACGGCGATTTGTCGGTGTGCTCGCGCACACAACAGATTGCAGAAAGACTCCGAGTAGGCGGATATGTAATTTTTTCACTGTCTGCAAATCACGTTGTGCTCGTGCACACTAATAGTCTAGCATATATCGCCGCTTTGTCAATATGTAATTTTTGTTGATTAGGCGACAGAAAAGGGAATTTTGTCGGATTTCGTCGAACATATAATTTATTTATAAATTATATCCTGCTCGCGGAAATCTTCGGAATTTGTAAAAGAATTGTATTTTCCGCCCTGTTTTTTAATTTTTCCCTCACGGATTAGCTTAAAACCGACGAAAAAACCGACTTTCGGTCGGTCTTGTCGGAGTGCGGACGAAATTATCGAAAAATGCCGTCGGCGGCTTATTTCAGCATACTCGGCAGCAGCACCAGGTTTTTGGTGAAATTGTGCTTGTGCGCGGGGAGCTTTTTGGAATAAAGATAGTGCGCGATGACGTCTATCGTCAGTCTCCCCTGCTCGTAAGGCTGCTGCGTGACCGACGCCGCTACAAGCCCGCTTTTCATCCCCTCGACCACCGCGGAGGTTTCGTCCACCGTCAGTACGCCTATACGCCTGCCGCTCTCACGCACCGCGTCCAGACCGCCCGCTATGCCGCCTGCGCTGAAATATATGAGATTGGGCGCTTCTTCCGAAGAAAGTATTTCTTTCACTATGGAATAAGAAAGTTCGTCGTCGTCGTTGTTTTCGGAGATGACAATATTGCAGTTTCTGCGCGCGAGCCTCTCAGAGAAACACTCCACGCGCTGACGGTGACCGAGAGTGTTGAGCGAGCCCGTAATCACGGACACTTTGCCGCCGTTCGGGAGCATCAGCGCGGCAAGGTCGCCGCACATATTGCCGCTCTCCACATAATTGCAGCCGACGTAGGCGAATTTTTTGTCAAGGCGCAGGTCGTTGTTGAAAGTGACGATGGGCATTGTCAGGGAATTGAGTTTGGAGATGACGCGCTCGGTATTTATCGGAGTCAGCGCAAGGACGTTCGCCCCGCGGGCGGCAACTTCCTCTATCGCTTCAATCTGCTCCTCTTCGTTGTAGCCGCGTATTTCCTTGTAAAACATTTCCAGACCGTAATTTTCCCACTTCTTGCGGCTGTCCTCGAAGCCCTGGCGCACGCGGCTGAAAAACGGGTTGCCGATGGAATTTATGACGACGCCCACGACATACTTCTTCTGCGACATAGAGAGCGCCCGCGCCGAGCCGTTCACTTCGTATTCGCTCGACTCGATGATTTCCTTGATTTTCTTTTCAAGCTCCTTGTTGACTTTCCCGCGCCCGTTGAGCACACGGTCGACCGTTCCGCGCGAAGTTCCGGCAAGTTTGGCGATTTCGGCAATAGTCATTTCTGTATCCCCACGGGGGAAGACCCCCTTCGATTTCAATTTCGATTTTATACATATTGCATTCCGTTGTCAACAGCAAAACAGGCGGCGATATGCGCCCTGAAATTATTTTCGACCGAAAAGCGGGGTTCTATGACCGTTTTGCGCGGCAAAACCGCAGTTATTGCCGTCGGAGTAAAAATTTCGCCGTGCCGATTGCGTTGACACATTGCCTTGCGGTCATTTACAATTTTATTGCCGCACGCGCGGGGAGGAGATATATGTCAACCGAAACACAGGGTTTGACCGACGGAGGGAACGCCCCGTCGGATGCGGCTGTAAAAACGCCCGCAGGTGCGGATATGCTGCCCGCGGCCGCAGGTAAAATGGAACGCAACGTCGTTCTGGACATTCTGCGCATCGTCGCGATACTTTTTATCGTTTTCCATCATTTTGTCATCAACAACGTCACAGCATTCACCGCCGACGGCACGGGCGTCACGTTCAGTTCTCTGGACACGGGCGTCGTTGTGCCGCAGTTCATTCCGATGTTTTTGGGCTCGGAATTCATCGATTGCATTCTCATTATAGGCGTCAACCTCTTCTTTCTTTTGTCGGGGTTCTTTTCAATCAGGCTCAAACCCGCAAAAATCGTACAACTGCTGCTCAAAACTTACGTCTATTTCACCCTCGGCGAACTCATAGCCTTTGCCGCAGGCGTCACCTCTTACGGAAGCGCGGCAGACGCGGCGATAGGCTGTCTTACCGCTCCCGCGAAATATTGGTTCGTGCTCGTCTACTGCGCGCTCTGCATAATCGCGCCGCTTCTCAATAAATTCGCGGAAAAGCTCGACGGAAAAAGCATTGCTCTGTTCGTCACCGCAAGCGTCGTTTTCTGTTGTTTTATAGGCTTTATATCCGACTTCTGGTTCCCGTACATAGGGACGAACGATGGCTACTCCCTACTCTGGGCGGGCGTAGTATATATGTACGGCAGGCTCATATCCCTGCGCGGGTTCGGAACGAAACGCAAACCCGCCTTCTGGTTCGGCGTGTTTGCCGCCGCCGTGCTGCTGAATTACACCGTTGTCGCACTGCTCACCGCGGTTGCGCGTGAAGGTGCGTGGGCGTGGCATATGTACGGCTACAACAACCCTCTCGTCGCTCTTGTGTCCGTGGCGTTCTTTATGGCATTCCGCACAATGCGTCCCGTTGCGTCCGACGGCCGCGCCGCAAAAGCGGTTTCCGCCGTGGCGGGACACACTCTCGGCGTCTACCTCATTCATTGCAACAATCCGATAGTGTCGCCCTACCGCGCTTTTCTCCTCTCTCTGACCGCAAATACGCTCTGGGCGCAGTATCTTCTCCTCATCCCGAACGTCCTGATTATCTTCGTCGGTGCGGTGTTGATTGATATGCTGTTCGACAAAGCCACTCACCGTCTGTTCGCCGTTCTGTCTCGCGCGGCAGAGCGCTTCGTCATTTTCCTGTACAACTTGCTCTCGCAGATATTCCGCCGCTTGTTCGGCTCTCCCGACGGCGCAACGCAATGAGCCTGCATTTTAACTTGTCGGGACGCGGCAAAATTCCGCATTTTCGCCGCGGAAAACACTTGTCAAAAGAGGTGCGATAATATATAATCGTTTCGTTGGGTTTCCGCCGGGAGTTTTCCCTTCGGTTCGACAGTTGGATTGAGCGGTCTTGTGTTCCGCCTCATCCAACTGCCACCCACTTTGAACTGAATAAAGTCCTTCCGCGTCGGCGGAACGGCACACGGAGGAGTCGCCTAGTTTGGTCGAGGGCGCACGACTGGAAATCGTGTAACCGTCACAAGCGGTTCGAGGGTTCGAATCCCTCCTCCTCCGCCAGAAAAATCCCGCTCAGGAAGCGGGATTTTCCATAGCCTGAGCGGAGGGATTCGGAACCTGAGGCTGACGCGGTTCGCCGTCCTGCGCGACTTTGCACGCAGACCTATTGACGGCTCCCCGCTATTCCGTCGCGCTATGCGCTCCTTACGAATCCCTCATCTGCCGCTCCCAAGCAGTCAAAGCCCCGACAACATATTGAAACAGCCGCTTTATCCTGTTCGTGCATTAAGCGGACATCCCTCCTCCGTCGGAAAATTTTATCAAACAGGCATTTCATTCAATTTATGCAAAAAATAACGCCGCACATAAAGTGCGGCGTCGGGTTAAGGCTCAAAAGGCTGCCCCGTTTGGGTCAGTCGTCGGCGGGGACTTCGATTTGCTTGATGTTCAGTTCGTTCCCTCTCAGCAAAAAGGTGTTTCCGCTGCCGCAGTAGGGACAGGTCTTTCCGTATTTCACCGTCGGATAATCGCGCAGGCAGTCTTCGCAATGGGTGACCGCGGGCACGGTTTCGATGATTATTTCGGCGTTTTTGAGCACGGTCTCCTTTTTCACCGCCCAATTCCAGCAATCTTCGAAAAGGTAAGGCACAACGGAGGAAACCTCGCCGATTTCCACCGTAACGGAACGCACTCGGGAAACCCCGTTTTCCGCGGCGACCTTATTCACCTCTTTTATGCAATGGAATACTACTCCGAGCTCGTGCATCAGTCCTTTTCTTTCTTTGCGGCGTCGGCGGCGAGTTTTGCCTCATATGCCTTTTTGCGCGCGGCGACGAATTCCTTGTCCTCTTTGCTGTTTTTGGCGAAGACGAGTTTTGCGGCGCGCTTTGCCATATTGGGCAGTATTTTGCCGAATTTCGCTTCCGAAGTCACCATTTCGCTGGCTTCGGGATGGTCGCGGTGAAGAGTTATGGCGTCGAATTTGCACCTTGTCGTGCAAAGTCCGCATCCGATGCAGCGGTTGTCGTCCACGACCACCGTGCCGCATCCGAGACAACGTGCGGTTTCCGTCCTGACCTGCTCTTCCGTGAGCGTGCCGTGAACGTCGCGGAAAGATTTTTCCTTTCCGTCGGCGGCGATTTGCCTTGACGAGTTGTCATAGCTTTCCACCCTGATGTCGTCCGTGTCGAACTGCACGAAACGTCTGGGGTCGCGCCCTATGGTCATATGTCCGTTCTGGACGAAACGGTGCAGACTTTCCGCCGCTTCGTGTCCCTGCGCGATGGCATCGATGGCGAATTTCGGCCCCGTGAGCACGTCACCGCCCGTGAAGATGTCCGCCTGCGAGGTCTGATAAGTAAATCCGTCCGCGACAGGACCGTTGCCGCGTCCGAGCTCGACTGCGCTTCCGTCAAGCAGATTGCCCCACTCGACGGTCTGCCCTATCGCGAAAATGACACGGTCGGCAGGCACGGTGAGGGTGTCGGTTTCGTCGTACAAGGGAGCGAATCTGCCCTTTTCGTCAAAGACGCGCGTGCATTTTTTGAAAACGACGGCAGTCGCCTTTCCGTCCTCTGAGACGACTTCGAGCGGGCCCCATTCGCAGTTTACGGACACTCCGTCTTCTTTCGCCTCTCTGATTTCCTCGTCGCTCGCGGGCATTTCGTCCGCGCTTTCCAGACAGAACATCGACACGCTTGCCGCCCCGCTTCGCGCCGACACGCGCGCCGCGTCCACAGCGACGTTGCCGCCGCCGACGACAACGACTTTCCCCGAAAAGGCCTCGCCGCCCGTATTGGCGCGGTGCAGATAATCCACCGCGGTGGTCACGCCTTCCGCTTCCTGACCGGGGATGCCGGGCAGCTTTCCGCCCTGACATCCGATTGCGATGTAAAACGCTTTATACCCTTCGCCACGGAGCTGTGGGATGGTGACGTCCTTTCCGACTTCGACGCCGAGTTTTATCTCCACGCCCATTTCGCGCATTATGTCGATTTCGGCTTCGATTACGTCCTTTTCGAGCTTATACGACGGCACACCGTAGGTCAGCATACCGCCTGCGCGCTCGTTCTTTTCGAACACGGTCGGATAATATCCCATCTGCGCAAGATAATATGCGCACGACAACCCTGCGGGGCCTCCGCCGATGACGGCTATTTTTTCCTTCCAGCGTCCGCGGTTGGAGGCGACCACTATGTCGGGCACATAGCGGTGTTCCGCTTTGAGGTCCTGCTCTGCGATGAACTTCTTCACCGCGTCGATGGAAACCGCCGCGTCTATCGTCCCGCGCGTGCAGACGTCTTCGCAGCGTCTGTTGCATATGCGGCCGCAGACTGCGGGGAACGGATTTTCTTTCTTTATTATCGCAAGAGCCTCGCGGTATTTTCCCTGACTTGCCTTTTTGAGATATGCCTGCACCGCAATGTGAGCGGGACACGCCGTTTTGCACGGGGATGTGCCCGAATCGTGGGTGTTGATACGGTTTTTATCCCTGTAATCCTCGTCCCACATATGCTTGCCCCATCTGATGGTATCGGGCAAGGGCTGTTTGGGATATTTCACTTCGCTGCCGTCCGCCTTGCACAGCTTCTGACCGAGTTTGAGCGCGCCCGCGGGGCAATATTCGACGCAGGCGCCGCACGCCACGCATTTCTGCCTGTCGACGTGAGCGCGGTACGCGGACGCGGACATATTCGGAGTGTTGAACAGCTGACTCGTGCGCAGTGCGTTGCATATCTTCACATTGCAGTTGCATATGGCGAAAATCTTGTCCTCGCCGTCGATGTTCGTCACCTGATGCACAAATCCGTTTGCCTCGGCGCGTTTCAGTATCTCCATCGCCTGGTCGTAGGTTATGTCGTAACCTCTGCCCGTTTCACGGCAGTAGTCCGCCATATCGCCCACCCCTATGCACCAGTCGCGGAAGTCGTCCGCACAGCCTTCGTCTAGCTTCTTGCGGCCGTAACGGCAGGAGCATATGGACGCGCCGATGTGCCCTTCGTAGCGTTTGAGCCAGTAAGATATGTGCTCGATGTCCATCGTCGTGTTTTCGGTTTCGATGGCCTTTTCGACGGGTATGACGTGCATACCTATCCCCGCGCCTCCGGGAGGCACCATCGGAGTGATGTGTTCGAGCGGGAGAAACGTCATACGTTCGAAGAACATCGCAAGCTCGGGATGCTTGTCCATAAGCTGCGTGTTCATATTCGTATATTCCGCAGAGCCCGGCACGAAGAGAGGCACCCAGTACAGCCTGTCCTTACGTTCGCGCGATACTCCGGGCAGCGGGCCGTCCTTCGTGTACTTGTCGCCGTAATCGTATTCCAGCATTCCGATGAAAGCGAGTTTGTCGATTACGGAATCGCAGTCGGGAGTCCCTTCGCCGTACATTCTTCTGATTTCGGCATACGGATATTTTTTGCGGACTTTCATCTGCAAAAGAAGGTCGAGCGACCTCTCTTTTTCTTCGGGAGTCAGCTCGTCCTCGAAAATGCAGGCAAATCCCCAGTATTCGGGGTCCTCCGCAGTCACGCCTTTGATTTTTGCGGGAAGCCTGTCCGTCACCTTGCGCACGAATTTCAGAAGTTTCGGGTCCGGATTCTTGTCGTGCATATGTGCGGGTATGTATTTTTTACTCATTTCGGGCATTTCGGGTTACCTCCCCTTTGAATTTTTACTTGTTGTCTGAGCCAATCGGCGAACAGCTGCATTCCTTCCCCTGTCTTTGCGCTGACGGAGATGATTTCTGCGTGCGGATTGAGCGCGTGTATGCGCTCGTTGCATTTTTCCGTGTCGAAATCGAAATAGGGCGCGACGTCGATTTTGTTTATTATCACCAAATCGCAGACGGAGAACATCAAAGGATATTTCAACGGCTTGTCGTCGCCCTCCGGCACGGACAGAATCATACAGTTTTTGGTCGCTCCCGTATCGAATTCCGCGGGACAAACCAGATTGCCCACGTTTTCCAGCACGGCGACATCGACCCGCGCAAGGTCCAGCGCTCCGAGCCCCTGTCTCGTCATATGCGCGTCCAGGTGACACATTCCGCCGGTGTGCAGCTGGACGGACTGCACTCCCGTGGCGCTCAGAATTTTCTTTGCGTCCACGTCCGAGTCGATATCCGCCTCCATAACGGCGATGTTGAGTTCGTCTTTCAGGATGTTGATGACTTTAATCAAAGTGCTTGTCTTGCCGCTGCCGGGCGAAGACATAAGATTGAGCAAAAACACGCCCTTTTCGGCAAGCTCGGCACGCAAAAGGTCGGCATCTCTGTTGTTGTCGTCAAAAATGCCGCGTTTGACTTCGATAACCCTTATTTCGTCCATTATATTTCTCTCCGTTTAAATTATAACGGAATTGATGTCAACTGTCAATACACCTGTCAAAAAGCAGCATCGGACGCGGAACGTACGCGGCGGCCTTAAAATCCGTCCGCGCCGAAGTCGTCGGAACCTGCAAAACGCGAATGCGGACCGTGACAGTCCGCACCGCGCATAAGGAGAAAATGTATATAAGAAAGCAGATTGTCACTCCGTTTCAAGGAAATTGGCAATGAGTTCTCTCGCAAAAAGATGTCCGAGTTTCACTTCCGACGCGGAGTCGAAGTGGTAAATATCGGGCGCACCCGCCGGTTCGCCGTTATATTTCAACCCTTCCGCAATTGTATCGATATAGATATGGTTTTCGTCCTCGGAAGCGAGTTTTGCCTTGGCGGCGTTGATGACCCTGTACTGCGTCCACGCGGAGCAGTCCGATATACCCGCGTCGATAAACCCTATTTCGGCGTCGGCGGGCTTGTAGTAAGACAAATCGTAGCGCAGGTCCGCAACGAAATTGCGTTCGAGTTCCTCATAGGCGTTATAGCTGTTTGAGCTAGAATCGTCCTCTCCCTGCATCCAGCATATAGCTTTGATTTCGGGATACAGGTCCATTTCTTCGAGCTTTGCGCACTGTCCGAGGATATAATCCACGGCGGACAGATAGAGCGAACCCGTGTTTTTGCTGGACGGCGAGCGCCAGTTGCTCGTCAGCGAAGTGGCGCCGTAAGCGTACTTGATGATGTAGACGGGTTTTTCGGGGTCGAGTTCCGCGATTTTTTCCGCAATCCCGATTTCAGGTCCGAACTGATTGACCGAGTGCCCCTGTCCGAGTTTTACGGGGACGAATTCGCCGTTGCTTGTGTTTTCCGCAATCGTACAGGCATAGCTGATAAAGACGTTGTCATAGCCTTTCGCATATTCGCCCGCTTTCTCCTCGCCGACGGTTCTCGGGAGATACTGACTCCAGGTATGCCCTTCCGCATTGCTCTGTCCGAGCAGGACGACGACCTGTACCTCGTTGGAATAGACGGGCGTGTCCGGAGTCTGCTGCGAATTCTGCCCGCCCGTATCGTTGCACGCACTGAATACTGCCGCTATGACGGCTGCCGTTGCGACTGTAAGCATAAAACTAATCAACCTTCTGATTTTTTTCATAGACAATCACCTTTCCGTTTTCGATTTCTATGTCGTAAATCGCCGCGCGCTCCATACCGCAGCAGCAATTGTTTTCGTGATAAACAATTCTGTATCTGCCGTCGAAGTCCCTGAACACCATAGCGTGCCCGCTGTCTTTATGCGGCAGGCGAAGCAATTCGTGTCTGTATTTGCCGCCGAGCATACCGTTCAGCGGATAGACGACGCCTACGGCATAACCGTCCGCGTCAGCCGCGTCCCAGCTTGACCAAAGCATAAACTCCACTCCGTTAATATTGCACACAAAGGGTGCGTCGACGACGTAAATCGGCTTCGGGGACTTGTTCCACGCAGGGTTTTTCGCCCAACCGGACTCGCTTGCCCTGAACAGCACTTCGGCGTCGCCTGTCGGCTCGGCAAGGTCGTCGGAGAGCCGCACGCAGCACATTTCGCCGTCGTCGGTCTGAAGCCATTCGTGCGAAAAAATGGCGTACGGTTTTCCGTCCTCGATGTAGAGGGTTGCGTCCAGCGCATACCAATTGTCGGGCGCAAGCGGTTTGCTGTGCACCCTGAACGGACCTGTCAGGCTGTCGGATACGAGTATCTGCGACGTGCGCACCCGCCCTTTCGCGCTGAACGTCCCGAATAGGTAGTATTTGCCGCGGTATCCGTGCACTTCGGGCGCCCAGAAATCGTCCGTCGCCCAGAAGTCCGCGCCCGCTTCGAATACGGGAACGGGGTCAGACCAGTTTTGCAAATCCTCCGAAACGTAAACGCAGAAGCCGCGTTTTAGTGGAGAGGGAGATGACGAATACATATAATACTTCCCCGTCCCCGCGTCTGCGACTATATACGGGTCGCGGATGTGTATGTCCTGCAATCTCATTCCACTTCCTCCAAGGTGACGAGACGCGACTCGAATTCGCCGAGCACGTCGGACAGATTGACGCCGACTTTCATGTAATAATCCCCGCTGTACACCTTATTGTCCAGGCTGTTGACGTAATTTGCCCAGGGGTTCAATCCGCGCAGCCTGACGAACCTCCGCGCACGCGGCTTTTTCAGCAGATTTACGAAAAGGAAGAGCGCCTTCGACTTCTGCTTGTCGACCATATCGATTGCAAACGCCTTGCCGTCGAAAGGAGATATCAGCCTGTACAAATCGCCGTCCAGAACAACGTCGTCGTGGAACTTTTTGTAGATTGCGGTCACGGCGTTCACTTCCGCCACTTCCTCCGCACTCATTTTGCGCGGGTCGAGCTCGAAGCCGTAGGACCCGAAGAGTGCGATTTCCGCCTTTGTGCGGTAGCAGGTGACGGGATTGTCGTTGATATGCGCCCCCATCACGCAAGGCGGATACGCGAACGATGTGCCGTACTGTATAAACAGCCTTTGGACGGGGTCGTTTTCGTCGCTGGTCCATATTTCCGGAAAATAAAACAGCGTACCCAGGTCAAACCTGCCTCCCCCGCTCGCGCATCCCTGGAAATGGATATCCGGAAAACGCTTCGTCAGCATATCGGCAAGTCGGTAATAGCCGAGAGTGTTGCGGTAATAAAACTCATCCTGATGTGCCGGGTCAAGGCTCGGAGAAAAATAGTCCTCCAACGTGCGGTTGTGGTCCCATTTCACATAATCGATTTCGTATTTTCCCAGCACTTCTTCAAGCTGTGCGTAGACCGCGTCCACGACTTCGGGATTGGCAAAATCCAGCATCACCTGGTGTCTGGAAAGCCACGGGTCGGAAGCGACGTCCACCGCAGCGTATTCGGGATGGGCGCGCAGCAGGTCGGAGTCGAAATTCGCCATCTCCGGTTCTATCCATATCCCGAATTTCATTCCGTTTTTGCGGCACTCCTCCGCCACCCTTGCAATGTCTATCTTCTTTTCGTTCACGTGCCAGTCGCCGAGCGAACGGAAATCGTCGTCACGCTTTCCGAACCATCCGTCGTCAAGCACGAACAGTTCGACCCCAGTTTTCTTTGCCGCCGCGATGAGAGCAAGCGTCTTTTCCGTGTCGAAGTCCATATAGCAGCCTTCCCACGAATTGAGAAGCACGGAACGGTATGCCGCGGGATTGTTGTCTTTTATGATATTGCGGCGGATGAGGTCGTGCATCTGACGGCTTATGCCCTCGAAGCCGCGTCCGCTGTACATTATCAGCCCTTCCGGAAAGCGGAAGGTTTCACCCGCCTTCACTTCGTACCCGAAATGCGTGTCGTCTATGCCCATAGTCAGACGCGTGACGCCGACTTTGCTTACGTTTGCTTCGCTTTTGAAAGAACCGGAATAAAGGAAGGATACGGCATACACTTCGCCGTTCGTTTCGGTCGCCTCTTTGTCTGCAAGCATGACGAACGGATTGTGCTCGTGCGAACTTCTGCCCGAAGATGCCGCAACGACTTTCGTCCCCTCCGTGAGCGCCTCTCTGCGGAATTGCCGCTCGAAAAGCCACTCGCCGGGGAAATGAATTATGTCGTAGTCCGCCCGCGGAAAATCCTGGGTTACGCTCATGGCACGTTCCAGCCGAAGCGCCTTTTCCGTCTTGTTGACGAATTCGGTGTTGCGGATGACTGCGTTGTATTCGGGCATTACGGAAAGAGAAAGCACCACCTCGACGTCTTTTGTGAAATCGCACATTATGATTTCAAGAGTTTCCGCTTCGTTTTCGCTGTCACGCACGAAAGGCATCTCCTCAGACGAGGGTTTTCCGCGGTATATGCGGTGCGAAACGTAACGGAAATCCAGCTTGTTGTTGCGCGCGCCGTTTATGTCCGCAGCCGACGGACGCACGTCTGCCGCACGGCTGGACGGAAACACCATCGGTGACGCGTTGAGATAAAGGTCCCGATACTCCTTTTCCTTTCCGTCCGTATGACAGTAATAATGCGAAAACCAATCGTGTCCGCCGATAGGATTAATCTGCTCGACGTCAATGTCCTCCACATACGCGCCGAAATACGGATTGAGAAGCATTCCGCTGGGGTGTATCTGCACGTAATAAGAGAAGCGCCCGTTGGTCAAATGGAACAAATTTCTCCCTGCCAAAAATACAACTGACATATAATCCTTTTACCCTTCCCTGATTTCGGGGAGGAAAGGTTCCTCCCCGAAACTCGTGTTTTAATGTGTTGTTTTGATAAATAAACCGCTTGTTATGCAATCACAAGATTGCTGATTGTGCAATCGAGTCCGTCACTCATAAAGCTGAGGTATGACCTGCCCGTATAACCGTCATTGTTCCAGTTCCATGTACCTTCGAACAGAACATTGCCTTCGGAATCCTCGACTTTGAGAGAATTGTCCTGTCCCGTGGGCGTCATAAAACGAACGACCGTAATACGATAAGTTTCGCCGACCTCCAACCTTGCGGCAGAACCGTCAACCGAATATTCCTTTCTGTCGCCTGCGGGCATATCGCCGTTGGAATTCCATCCTGCCCAACCTGCAACCGTCTGACCTATTAACAGCGACCTTGCCTCCGCAAACGTTTCGTCATATCTGTTCATCGTTACAGAAAGCACGGCGCCGGGTTCTATCGGATACTCGTCGATAGTCAAATCGAAGGTGATTGTGGCGTCCTCGTCGGCAGGCAGCAACACTTTCGCGCCGATGCTCTTTGCCGCGTGGTCTTTGGGATTTGCAGGCGCCGAACCGTCGGCTGCGCCCGTAAACTTGATTGTGCCGTCATCGCCGATGACTACTTTGTCGGAAGTTGCATAGAAATCGGAATCGTCCGCTTCCGCAAGATACGCTTCGACGCCTTCCTGCCCGTAAGTCACTGCCATCGCGCTGAATTCCGCGGTGCAGCTGCCGAGGTTGAGCACGGGAAGAGTGTTCACGTCGGTAAACCCGTCGATTCCGTTTTCGTAGTAATAGAGTTCGTCGTTGATGAACGCATAGAATTCGTTGCCTGCTCGCACGGTGGTCAGCTTGACGTTTGCGAAATCGATTGCGCCGAGATTATGCTGATTCCAGACCTGTGAGCGGTCGGTGACATTGCCCCATTCCACGTTGCCCTCAGCGTCGATGACCATTGTGACGGTCTTGCGCGCGTTGAAATCGGGCCCCGGAGAGAGCATCAGGCCGTAATACTTCTCGCCGTTGTAGTGAGAAATTCCGATTCTGGACCAGGTATCGGTACCGGCAGGCTCGGTCAAAACAACGGTTGCGCTTGCAACGTAATACTGCGAGGCCTCGCCGTTGAACACGGCAAACGAATTCTGGTTGCCGCTAATCACCGCATCGTCCTGATAAAGCCCGCTCATATCGAACTTGTCAGCATTGATTGCGGTGTTGATGACGGTGTCTTTGACCGTGACGGTGATGCTGTCGGTGGCATTGCCGCAGGCAGCGGTTATGACTGCGGTGCCCGCGCCGACGCCCGTCACCACACCGTCCGCATTTACGGTTGCGACGTCCTCATCAGAAGACGACCACTCTATCGTCGCATCCGCGGGATTGCGGGACGCCGTGAGTTGTACGGTTTTTGTGATATACACGACGGCATTCGTATCGTCGCTTATGTCCACCGTGTATGCTCTGACCGTAATTTCGATGCTGTCCTTCACTTCGCTGCCGACGCTGACGCTAATCGTCGCGGTGCCCGCGCTGACGCCTGTCACAAGCCCGTTTTCGGAGACCGTAGCGACCGCCGTGTCGGAAGACGCCCAAACCACTTCGGTGGATTCGGGGGTCTTGTTCGCCGAAAGTTGCAGCGTCTGCCCTTCGTACACTTCCGTGACGCTCTTGTCCGCGATTGACACCGTCACCGACGGAGTGTCATTGTCGCAGGCAGCAAATACGAGCATCGACAGCATCGCGACCAGGACAAGCACTGCCACTAATGCCTTTTTTCTCATAAAGTACCTCCTCAAATATGCTTTTTATTTACAGATTCGAACTAATCTGCAAATTCGTGATTTGTCCGGACGCATATTCGCCCGCAAGCCACAGAGTGTACGCGCCTGTGTACCTGCTTGTCATTTCCGCCCACTGGTTGTTCAGTTTGTCGAACACGACTTCGTTGCCGTCGATGTACATCCTGAACGTCGCAATGTTGTCTTCGATGGTCCTGGTGACCTTGATGTGATGTGAACCGCCGGGGTTTTCGACGGGCGCGGTGCTTTCCAGCCAGTAGTACGGAGCGGAGGGGCTGTCAAATGTCACCTGGTAATTCCAGCTGTACATACCGGCAATTCCCTGTGCCCCATCCTGATTCGCGGATGTGCCGAAAATAAACGTTTCGACGGTATCAGCGGATTCGTAGCGTGAGAGATTGAGTGAAAGTCCCGTGAAAGCGGCGTTGTGTGCGGGATTGCAGGACATATTGTTGATGTCGAACTCCACCTCGAAGTCACCCACGAGCATAGCGGTGTCGCCTATGCTCTTTGCTTTGTTGTCCTTGCATTGCACATTGTTGGTTCTGAACGTATATGTGCCGTCCGTGATGTCGACTATTTCACTGTTGGAAGCATACAGAAGCTGCGTGAAAACCGGTTGTTCGAGCATCGTATCGATTGCGGCGTCGTCTGTCACAACGGAATATCCGGTGACTTCCGCACACACGTCTACTGCCACGAAAATCGGCATTGTAGCTATGCCGTCATAGACGGTGCTCTTGTCAACGTACATCAGCACGTCATTCACGAGATAGTAATAAGTGTTTTCGTCGCGAAGCAGACCGAATTTGACTTTTCCGTTCTCCCAGTCGACATTGTCCAACCCGTTTTCGCCCCAAATCTGGGAGCGGGTGGTGAGTGCGGGCCACGTTTCGTTGGGCAGGTCCTTGACGATGAATTTGTTGTAGGTGTTGCCCTGTCCTTCCACTCTCGGCGAGAACATTCCGTATCTGGTGGAAGTGTCGCTGAGTCCGCTGCCTATGCCGACTCCTTGCCAGGCCCACGCGGTAACCTGTTCCGTTATTTCAAAGTAACCTTCCACATAGTATCTGGTGTCGCTGACGTTGGAGAGATACAGCGAATGATAACCCGCCTGGCTTTCGTCGATGGAAATCGCCACGTGAGGATTTTCGTCGTCTGCCTGCGTCGAAATGTCCCAATACGGAGAGCCGAGGTCATTGCGGAAGAAACCTCTCTTCACCTGGAAAATGACGTTGTCGCTGACCGTCGCGTCCATTGCGGACGTGGCGGTGATGCCCACTTCGCCTTCCTCGATGAAAGTGACGAGGCCGTTTTCGTCGACGGTCGCAACGTCTTCGTTGTCGGACGTCCAGTTGACGATTGCATATGCCTCATCCGGGGTCACCGTCGCATTGAGCTGCAAAGTCTGCCCTGCCCACTGCACGGCGTCCACGCTGTCGATGGTGATACTCGTAGGTGTCACGGCCTGTTCGACGGTGATATCAATCGTCGCCCGGCACAGCGGCTCGATAACAAGCGAAACCGTAATGGTGACTTCGCCCGCTTTGAGACCCGTGACCACTCCTCTGTCACTCACCGTGGCTATGCTTTCGTCGCTCGACGAATAAGTCACGTCCTTGTTGGTTGTCCCGGTGACGGAGGAGCGCAGCTGAACGGTTGAACCCGCTCTGATAGTCGTGCTCCCGATTGCCGTAATTCTGATTTCGTAAGGCCCGTCGTATGCCGGAGTACCCGGGGTCTGCTGATTGCCGTCGTCGCAGGCAGCCAGCACCATACTGAGGCACAACAAAACCGCCATTACGACAATTACTAACGATTTTCTTTTGTTGCCCATAAGTTATCCTCCTTGATTTATCGGATTGCAAGTCCGCTCTCGACGTCGAAAACGTGCATTTTGTCGACATCGATAACAACTTTCTTTTCTTCGTCGGCGGTGATGCCCATCTGCGAGGTTTTCACCTGAAAATCCGCGCCGAACAAGTCGAAGTGGATGATGTTTTCACTGCCGAGGAGTTCCACCAACGTGGTTTTGCCTTCGAATTCCGGAGAGTGATTCCCCGCGGGCGCGCCATCCGCAAGGTAGACGTGTTCGGGACGGATGCCCACTTTCACCGCTCCGCCGTCCGCAGCGGATTTGTAATGTTCTTTGATGCGTTCGAGTTCGGCAATCAGCTCTCCTTTCGCCTTTTCTTTTTCCGCAAGCACATCCGCCTTTTTCCTGAACAGGTTTTTCAGGCCCGCAAAATATGCGGGAAGCGACTTCTTTTTCTTTTCCTCGACGGTTTTCTTCTCTTCTTTGCGGTAAATTTGCGCGGCGCGCATTTTCGCCATCGTTTCGTCGGAAATCTCGTCCACGTGGTCGATGTTGTGCTGTATGTCCGCAATCATCTTCTCGTTGAACGCCCTGTATTTCTCCGCAAAATCGTCTGAGGGCTTGATGACGACGCCGTTGCTCAGCACGACGGAGCCGTCACGGTATTCCGCATCCAGGATGTTCATTGCGGGACTGCCTATAAACGTGGCGACAAACAGATTGTTGGGATGGTCGTATACGTCTATGGCTTTGCCTACCTGCTGTATGAACCCTTTGTTCATAACGACGATGATGTTCGCCATCGTCATCGCTTCCGTCTGGTCGTGCGTGACGTAAATGGTCGTTGCGCCCACTTCCTTATGGATGCGGATGATTTCCGACCTCATCTGAACGCGCAGCTTGGCGTCGAGGTTGGAAAGCGGTTCGTCCATAAGGAATATGTCCGTATCCCTGACTATCGCGCGTCCCAGCGCGACTCTCTGCATCTGTCCGCCCGACAGTTCTTTGGGTTTTCTGTCCAGAAGTTCTCCCAGGTCGAGTATCTCGGCCGCCTTATAGACCCTTTCCCGTATCTCGTCTTTCGGAAGTTTGCGTATCTTCAAACCGAAAGCGATGTTGTCGTAAACCGTCATCTGCGGATACAAAGCATAGCTTTGGAAGACCATTGCTATGTTGCGGTCCTTGCTTTGCAGAAAATTGCTGTACGTCTTGTTGATGTACAATGCGCCGCCGGATATGTCTTCCAGCCCCGCTATCATACGCAAAGTGGTGCTCTTTCCGCATCCGCTCGGCCCGACCAGCGCGACAAAGTCGTGCTTGTCCACTTTCAGGTTGAAGTCATAAACCGCGTGCACGCCGTTCGGATAAACTTTGTTGACGTTTTGAAGTTCGACAAAGGATGTCAGACTCTCGTCGACGAGCCTGTTGTTGTTTTCCTTCAAATAATGTCTGGCTTCCTTTTTCGTTATCAGATTCTCGCTCATAACATTTCCTCAGCGTTTTATGCCCGTATTCGCCACGCCTTCGATAATCTTGCTCTGCGCGACCAAATAGACAATAAAGATGGGTATCATCGCAATGACTGCGCTTGCCAGAGCAAGGGTCATCGACTCGTACGCTTCGCTCTGGTCGGAAATCACTTTCAGACCGTATGCGAGCGTCCAGGTGCTTCGCGGCGCGCTGCCCACTATGAGCTGCGCCCACTGCACGTCGTTCCACGCGCTCATAAAGCCGAACAGCCCCTGCACGAACAGGGCGGATTTTCCGAGCGGCAGCACGATTTTGAGAAAAATTTTCATATTGCTCGCGCCGTCAATCCTTGCGTTTTCCACCAAATCCTTCGGTATGCCTATGAAGAACTGCCGAATTAAAAACACCCCGTAAACTCCGCCCAGCGACGGCAGAATCAGCCCCGCCAGGGATTTGTAGGCGTTGAGCAGGTTCATATTGATGAGCTGCGGCGTCGTGGACACTATGCCGGGAATGGTCATCGTGCATATCAGGAAGTAGAATATCTTGTTGGCGTACTTGAAATCGAGAAAGACGAATGCGTACGCGGCAAGCGCGGCTATGACCAGATAAAGCAAAGTGCCGCCGATGGCCACAATCAGCGAATTGAACAGCCAGTTCCATATCGGATACCACTCGTTGGGCGTCGTGCTGTTGTATTCCGCTTTGGAAAACAGCTCCTTGTAGCCGTCGAAGGTGAAAGCGTCCCAGTTGGAGGGGAAAAACTTTTCGGGATTTGCGAGCACGTCGCCGCTAGTCCTGAAAGAGCCCGCCACGCCCCAGACAAGAGGTATTATCATGAGAACGGATATAGCGGCGAGCAATATGAAAGAAACGCTTTTACTGACTTTCTTTCCACTGTCTAAACCCTTCAGCATGCTTCCTACCTCCTTTTCTGTCTTTTGTGACTATGAGCTGCACCACCGCAATGACGATGATTATCAGCCCCAGACATATGCCCATTGCGGCGGCATAGCCGAACGCCCTGGGGTTTGACCCGGCAAGCAAGTCCTGTATCCTGTAAACCGCCGATTTCATCGAGTTAAGGTCGGGATTGTTGCTGCCGAGGATGAAAATCTGCCCGTAGATGTTCATATATCCGATTATGGTTGTGAACAGCGTCAGGAACAGCTGGGGTTTGATGCCCGGCAAAGTGACGTGCAGAAATTTCTGCCACGCGTTGCATCCGTCGATTTTTGCCGCTTCGTAGAGCGTCTTGTCCACGTTTTCCAACCCCGCGGACATAATGATGAAATTGCCTCCGATGCCGCACCAGATGCAAAGAAACGCAATCATGAACCAGCAGGCGGTCACACTGCCGAACCAATCTATCGAAAGCCCGAATACGTTGTTCACCCAGCCGTAGTGCGAGTCGAACATACGCATAAGAATCAGACCCGTCGCGGTCAGGGGGAATATCCCCGGGACATAAATCATTGCTCTGAACAATTTATATCCCGGGGGTTTGAGATTGGTGAGCAGGGCTAGCCCCAGGGGTATCAGCATAGACAGCGGTACTATGCAGGCGCAAAATTTGATTGTCGTCCACACCGCCGACCAGAAATCCCTCGCAATGGAGTTGCTTCCGAACAGCACGGTGAAGTTTTCGAGCGTTCCCACATCGTCGGGCAAAAAGGACGTCGGCGTGAACTTGGAAAACGCCATCACGATGCCGAAGATTAGCGGGAAGACGAAGAACATCGCAAAACAGACTGCGTACGGGCCGAGGAAAGTGCCTACCGACAAGGACTTCCTCGCCAGGCTCTTATGCATTTCCCGCGTCTGAGCGTATTGTTTGATTTCGACCAGCTTCCGCATAACCTATCCTCCGAAGGAAAATCAGCTGTACAACTGGATATAGTCGACACAATCTCTGTACTGCGTGTTCAATATGGATGTGATGCTCTGATTTCTGTAAGAATTGGCGATTGCCTGCTGCGCCGCGGTCTTGAAATACGTGTCCACGTATGAATAGTATTTCGTGGGAGGCACGACGACGTAATCGGCGGGAGTTCCCCAATACTGTATATAAGCCTCGTAAGCGGGGTCGCTGAGATACTCGGAGGACTGGGAAACGGAAATGACGGCAGGCAGATGTCCGCGCTTGGCCCACTCAATGCCCGAATAATTCGCCATATACTCCATAAAGACGGTTGCGGCGGCAGCTTTCGTGTAGCTGGTAACCGTACTCATAAGGGTTATCGCGTGTCCTTCTCCCTTAATCAGCGAAGCATACTCCGCGTCGGAATCCTTCGCGAACATCCCGGAAAGCGAGCAGGTCGCTATATTGGACGAGCCGCCGTCCGCTGCCAGCATCTGGTCGAAGGTCTGCAATTCTCTCTGCCACGCCCAGGGGCCTTGGAGCTTGAAGATGCACCTGCCGCTGTTGAAGGGGGCGTCGCCGACGTCGTAGGAAGAGCCGTAATCCTCGCTGAGCGCATACCGGTTGGTGGAAGATTCGCCGGGGAAAATCCAGTCGCGGAGCACTTGGAGTCCGTCGGCGGTTTCCTGACTGTTCCACGCGGGCATACCTTCCGCGTCGACTATCGAGCCGCCGTTCTGCACTGCGGCGGTGTAATCCACGAATTCGTGCACCCACATATCGCCGTAGGAAATCGGGAATGCGGTGTAAGGCTCCGCAGTAGAAGCAAGGCGCCATTCCGTCGCGCTGTAACCTTCGGAGTTCTCGCCTCTTATCCAAAGCTGGTTGTTTTCGGCAAGCTCCGCCGCTCTGTCGGCGACTTCGCAAAGTTCCTCGTAGTTGGTGGGAATGGGCAGACCGTTCTTTTCGAGAATGTCCTTCCTGATGCAAATTATCGCGGAATGAACGTCGACCGGCACACCGTATGCCGTTCCGTCAATCGTCACGCTTTCGAGAAGAGAGGGTACGAAATCACTCTTATCGAATGACGCTCCGCTCTTGTCGAAGAAGAAGTCCACTTCCTGCAACCAGCCCCTCTCGTTGTACTCGGTCACTCTCGACCCGTGATTGAACAGAATGTCGGGCGCGTTTTCCCTGTCAAACTGCATCGTGTTGCTGAGGAGCGTTTCCAGGTCATAGCGGGAATAATGCTCCACCGTAACGTGAATCATTCCTTCGTACATACTGTTGAACCCCGCTACAATCTGGTCCTGCGTGTTGGCGTCGTCGCCCGTTGTAACGCTCCACATTTTGAGATTGATGTTGTCATAGACCACGTTGCCGTTTTCGTCCCATACGATATCGCCGTCCCCTTCGAGAACGGGGGCACCCGTATTGTTATCGCAGCCCGCCAGCGCGGCTACGGCGACGGCTATGACCAAAACAAGCAATAACCATTTCTTTTTCTTCATAAATTTCCTCCTTGTGTTTTAAAACTTCACTATGGTCGGACCGGTCTTTTCTTCGCCGATAGAGGCCTTTCTGCCCTCCACATAAGGCATACCGTTCTCATCCCACAGCAGTTTGTCCATAAATACTATCCTTTCGCTCGGACGTTCGCCGTACACGTCGTATCCGTGATAGAACAGCCAGTAGTCGCCCGCGAAATCCTGCACGACGGTGTTGTGCCCGACGCCGACGACCGTGTCGCTGGGCGAAATGACTTCCTCTCCGTACGGCGCTTCGTCGAGAGGTATCCCGTCGTGTGTGGTGAATTTGTCAAGGAAATTGTCGGCGACGCCCGCCCTCACCTTGTAGGTCGAATCGGTAGAAGCCAGACAGGTTCCCTGCGAACCGAAGAAATAAAGTTTGCCGTTGTGGCGGATGATGTAGCTGCCTTCGTAGTTAATGTCCACGTTCATCCCGCCGCCGTTTGTGTTGTCGTCGATGAGGTAATAGATGTGGTCCTTCACCTGGTCGCCGTAGAACAGTTCCGTGCCGTCATCCGTCAGCAGGGTCGCGGCGATGCCGAAGAAGCTGCCCCACACCATATAGAGTTGTTCTCCGTCATAGAACGGGAACGGGTCTATGCCGTTGCGCACGCCCGTCATCTCCTGGTCGAGCAGTTTGCCGTAATGCGTCCAGGGACCGTAAGGCGTAGGGGAAGTCGCGACGCCTATGCCGGGGTTTTCGTCCCCCCAGAGCGACAGAGAATAGTAATAGTTGTATTGGTCGCCGACTTTGATGATTGCGGGAGCCCAGACGCCCGCATTGGGGTCGTGCCAGTCGAGGGCGTTGGGATGTCCGTCGAAGACGCTGCCCACCCAGGTCCAGTCGACCAGATTCGTGCTGCGGAATATCGGACCTCTGTCATACTGCATTCCCTTGTCACCCATTTCGCAATAAGTGTTGGTGCAGTACATATAGAAATAGCCGCTCTCGTCATCCCTGTATATGTCGGGGTCGGCGACGGTCACCTGATACTCCGAGCCGTCCTGCTTGTAAAAGCGCAGCGGATTGGAATACGTTTCGTTGGTATACTCTCTGTCCGCTGGCGGGTCGGGCGTCGGACCGTCCCCGTCCGGGGAAGTCGTATTATTGCACCCGAGCGTGAAAACCGCCGCAAGCACGAGCAGCATTGCCGTTGCTATGACCAAAATGCTTTTTCTCATAAGTTCCTCCGAGCCGTTTTCTTATGCCGTCATTGTTCCAGACTGTCGATATAAGGTCCGGGAAGCTCCGTCCCGTTGCTTGCCTTGTTGCCTTCCACGTACGGCATCCCCGTTTCCGCATCCCACAGCAGCCTGTCCATATAGATGACTCTCGCTTCTCCCGCCGCCGTGGTATCGTAGCCGTGATATACCATCCAGTACTCTCCCGCGTCGTCCTGAATGACAACGCAGTGCCCCGTTCCCATAGCTCCGCTGAGGGAAGGCGTGACCACCGGGTCGCCGCGGTTGGGGCCGAACATATCCCTGCCCTGCGAGTCGAGATACGGACCCGTCAGCGACCGAGAGCGCGCGACAACCACGTGATAGGTGGACTGTTTGCCGCTGAGGGCGGAACCCGTGGAAAGGAAGAGATAATACCATCCGTCCTTTTTCATAATGAAGCTGCCCTCGTAGTTGTCGTTGTTGAACACTTCGAAACCGGCGAGCGCCACCTTGCTTTCCTTCTGAGATTCCAGCCCGCCCATAAGTCCGAGTCCGTCCTCGGTAAGTTCGATGAGCGTAATCAGTCCGCCGTAAGAACCGAACACCATATAAAGCCTGTCATCGTCATAAAAAACGTGGGGGTCTATGGAATTGGTCACCCCGATTTCCTCGCTGTCAAAAAGTTTGCCGTAATGAGTCCAGGGGCCGTAAGGCGTGGGCGCCGTCGCAACTCCGATGCCGGGATTTTCGTCACCGCCGACGGACAGCGAATAATAGAAGTTCCAGGTGTCACCCACTTTGCAGACCGTGGGAGCCCAGACGCCCGCGCCCGAAGTGCCCCAATCGGGAACGTAATTTTCGAACACGTCGCCTACATACTCCCAGCTGTGCATATCGTCGGATTTCCATATCGGGCCGCGCTTAAAAGCGAGTTCCGGCGTATAGACGTCCGTCTGCGTGCAATATAGATAGAATGTTCCGTCATCGTCGCGCACAACGTAAGGGTCCGCCTGATATGTTTTTCTCCTCTCTCCTTCCACTATCGGGGAAATCGGATTGGAGTAAGGATTATTTTGGGAAAGAACGGGTTCGTTAGGCGTGTCCGACGGCGTCGACGGTTTATCGCAGGCAACGAAAACCGAAACCGACGCTATGAACAGCAAAACCAGAAGCAGCAGTAAAGCTAATTTTCTCATAACAGTTCCCCCTGAACCTTTTTTTCATTGTATCAATTACTCTCCTCCGTTTCAATACGAATTCCGCCATTTTGTTTTCTTTTCCATAGGCTGACAATAAAAAAGAAAAACAAAATTTCGTATAATTGACAAGGGTATTTTTTGATGCTAGATTGAAAATATGAACGCAGCCAATCAAATCAACTCGGAGTTTTCTCCGCGGCTGAAAGATGCGGGAGAATCTTATCTCACTCTTAAAAACTGGT
The DNA here is from genome assembly GCA_900544575.1 of uncultured Eubacteriales bacterium. Classification (GTDB taxonomy): domain Bacteria; phylum Bacillota; class Clostridia; order Christensenellales; family CAG-917; genus Limadaptatus; species Limadaptatus stercorigallinarum. The sequence continues at coordinate 135,484 of UQVO01000002.1, forward strand.
ATTCGGAAGTGTTCGACTCCAACTTCACGATGGATTTCCACGCGCACCCGCAGTTTGAAATTATGTATTGCGAAAACGGGCAGTTCGACTTTATCTACAAAAAGGACAAGTGCTCCGATGTAACGGAAACCGTCACTGTAGGCAACAATTGTTTTATTCTCATCAACACGGGATACTATCACCAGCTTGCCAACATCTACGATTCGACAAAGATACTGAACCTGGAATTCCTGCCCACCAAAACCCGTTCGCTGGAAGACACCAAGGCTTCTCAGTTGCTGAAAAGGTTCATTGTGCCGCTGAAAGACCTCTACGCTTTCTCAAAACAGCTGGAAAACATTTTTTCGGCTGACCAGGACTACTATATCTTCGTCGACAACAGCAACGTGCTGGGAATAATACGTGAAATCATAAGGAAAACGGAAGAAAGCAACGCCGACGAGCGCGCTCTGAACATCGCTCTGCTTACGAACAAACTTTTCCTTGACATAGCGCACTGCTCTTCGCCGATAGGCTACAAAAAGACGGGCATAATCTACGTCGACTCCGCAATGACATACATCAATTCCAATTTCCTCAAAAAAATCTCCGTCAAGGAAATTGCGGCGGCGGTCGGAGTTTCCGACGTTTATCTGCAAAAGATGTTCAGGGAGCAGTACGGAAAAACCATACACCGCATAATCACCGAAAAACGCATCGTTCAGGCAAAATATCTGCTTTCGCAAAGCGATGCGGATATGAACACCATAGCCGCAAGCTGCGGTTTCGGCAGCTACGAACATATGGCGTACGCGTTCAAGCGCGTAGAGGGGTGCTCTCCTTCCAATTACCGTCAGAAATCTTCCTCCAAGACGGTCAGATTTTTCTCTCCGCAGGGAGAAATCAAACTGTTCACGCGCAAACCGAAAAACAGGTCCCGCTCCTGAACGCTGCGTCGGCGAAATTTTCTTTCCGCCGCTTGACAACATCCGCACTTCTGTTATAATGGCGTTGCTGCCACCGGGTAGCGTGATGCAAAAGGCATCCGTAGATACATCGTTAGGTCTCAGAAGATGTATCGGCGGGTGTTATTTTTTTGGAGAAGATATGGAAAAGCTGAAAAAGGCCGCAAAATACTTCACTCCCTTCGAAATTGCGCTGTGGGTCTGTTCCGTAGTGCTAATCGGCGTATCCTTCGGCATTTTCGACGGTGAAAACCGGCTCGCCCTCGCCGCATCGCTGGTCGGCGCGACTTCTCTCATCTTCACGGCGAAAGGCAACGCGATAGGTCAGATACTCATCATTGTGTTCAGCGTGCTGTACGGCATAATATCCTACACTTTCGCCTATTACGGCGAGATGATAACTTATCTCGGAATGACCGCCCCGATTGCGATACTTGCCGTGATTGCGTGGCTTCGCAATCCCTTCGGCGGAAAAAAGTCGGAAGTGAAAGTCAACAGGCTCTCTCTGCGCGAACACGTCTTTATGTGGGTGCTTGCCGCCGTCGTGACCGCGGCGTTTTACTTCATCCTGGAAGCCTTCGACACCGCAAATCTCATTCCCAGCACGATATCCGTGACGACGAGTTTCGTCGCGGCATATCTCACGTTCAGGCGCAGCCCCCTCTACGCGCTCGCCTATGCGGCGAACGATATAGTGTTAATCGTGCTTTGGGTGCTGGCGTCCCTGGAAGACATAAGCTATATATCCGTGACGGTATGTTTCGTCACTTTCCTCGTCAACGACATTTACGGCTTCGTCAGCTGGAACCGTATGCGCAAGCGTCAGGCGGCGGCGACGGCGCATGACGACGCATCCGACGAAGCTGCGCAAGCCGAAACTTTTTCCGAAAACGACGAAAAGGCGGCATAAACCCGCCTTTCCGTCATAATAAACACTTTATTGCGTCTGATTTTTTGTTCCGCGCCTCTATCAGGCGAGAAGGTCGTCCGCAAGCCGTGCGCAGAGTTCGCGGATATTGTCGGGCACGGCGGAACGACAGGTTATCACCGTGTCTGCGAACGTGATGTTCTTCTGCTCTTCCAGCATCGCGCGCATAAGTTTTCCCGACATAGGCGCCCAGGAACCGTTCTCTATTATGCCGACCTTTCTGTTCTGAAAATTCTTCGCTTTGAGGTGGCGGATGAAGTCGTCCATAACGGGGAAAATGCCGCCGTCGAGAGTCGTCGCGGCAAAGACGGTCTTGTCATAGCGGAACGCGTCTTCGACGGCTTCCGCCATATCGCTGCGCGCCAGGTCCGTGACAACCGTTTTTTCTCCCCTGCTTTCGAGCTCTTCCGCAAGAGCGAGCGCGGCTTCTCTGGTGTTGCCGTAAACTCCCGCATACGCGATAAACGTGCCTTTGCTCTCCGCCTTATAGCTGCTCCAAGTGTCGTAAAGTCCGAGGTAATAGGAAAGATTTTCCGTGAGCACGGGGCCGTGCAGCGGGCATATAGCCTTGATGTCGAAAGCGGCGAGTTTTTTGAGCAGAGCCTGCACCTGCACGCCGTATTTGCCGACTATATTGAAATAATACCTGCGCGCTTCGCACGCCCAGTCGTCGGTTTCGTTTTGCAGCGCGCCGAACTTTCCGAAAGCGTCCGCCGCGAAGAGCACCTTTTCGGACTTTTCGTAGCTGACAGTCACTTCCGGCCAATGCACCATAGGCGCGGACACGAAAGTGAGCTCGTGCGTGCCGAGAGAGAGTGTGTCGCCCTCTTTTACCGTGAGCTTCACGGGAAGTTCGCAGCCGTAAAAGTTGCGGAACATCTCGAACATCTTCGTGTTGCCCACGACGCAGGCGGAAGGATATTTTGCGGCAAAGGCGGCAATGCCCGCGGAGTGGTCGGGTTCCATATGCGAAATGACCAGATAATCGGGAGTTCTGCCTTGCAGCGCGTCTTCGAGCTTGCCGAGCCATTCTGCGATTTTCGCCTTGTCCACCGCGTCCATAACGGCGATTTTCTCGTCGGTTATGACGTAAGAGTTATAGGACATACCTTCCGGCACGACATACTGTCCCTCGAAAAGGTCGAGGTCGAGGTCGTCCACGCCGACATAAGTAATTCCCTTAAAGTTTTTCATATTATATCTCCGTAAAGTTTAATCGTATGTTTTCACCACGCGTTGACGACATACTCGCAGAAGGCGTACATATCCTTTATTTCGAGTCTGGTGCCGTCGTCGAGCACGGCATAGCCGTTCCACAGCCCGTGCACCTGATGCGTCTTCATACCCAGCTGACCGAACAACACGACGCCGCTTTTGTTGTCGTAGAACGGGGTCATCGTCACGTCGAACCTGCCGTCGTCGGACACGAAATGCCACGGCTTCATCCAGCCGTTGTCGTCACCGGGAAACTTCTCGACGTCCACCGCTCCGATTTTGTGCGCTTTTCCGTCGAAGAACAGACAGGTTTCCGTCGCGTTGGACTCGTCCCCGATTTTCCACGTTATCTCGAAGCCGAAGCGTTTGCCGTCGATATACGTCGCTCCGTTGCCCCAATACCAGACGTTTTTGTGAGGCCATACGCCTCTGCCCCAGTCCAGCACCGCAAACGTGTCCGTACGGTCGAAGACGAACTCCTTCTTTCCCCACACGACTTTTCCCTCGCACGGCATACAATTCTGCTTCGTGGTCAGGAAAAACCTGTCCGGTTTGCCCGCAAACGGGGTGACGATGGTGATGTTTTCGTCATCCTTGCCGTAGTACATATCGAAGCGCATCCTGAACTTCTTGCCCTGCGCTATGCCGCCGAACAGCAGCTTTCTCTTTTCCTCGCAGGTGTCGAATTCCAGATACACGCCGTTTTTGTCGTAGCGGAAGTAGTTGGGGGTGTCCGACACTTCCGGCAGCAGATAACGGTTGCGCGTGCCGAGCGAGAGAGAAACGCAGGCAAGTTTCCGACCGTTGCGCATATCTATGAGCGAAGCGGTCGCCGCCGACGCAATCGTGATGTTGAAGAAGTTGATTTGCACCATTAAAGTGCCGTTTGAGATTTGATAAAAATCCCACTCCTTCAATCTGCCGCGCGGTCCGACCAGCTTGCGGTCGTATTCGAAAAGATTCCTGCGCGCCCATCCCGCCACTGCGAGTGTGCCGTCCTCGTTCAGGAGAGCCGTGCGCTCCGTGATTTCCTTTTGCATAAGTTTCCTCCCCTATCGTGATTGCGCCGCCGTCTTACAGCCCCGGCTTGCGCAGATTGTAGCCCTCTTTCTGCCAGAGCTTGAACTGCATATTGAGCTGGTCGATGAACTCTTTGTTGGAAGAAGTCTTGACAAGCATATTCAGGAGACTTTCCGTGGCCTCGGCGCTGTCGCCGACCGCAAGCATCTTGCGCACTCCCCATGTGCCCGCGAGCTCGCTCGGAGTGAGCAGAAGCTCCTCTTTTCTGGTGCCGCTCTTCGCCAGGTCGATGGCGGGGAATATCCTGCGCTCGCTGAGTTTGCGGTCGAGGTGTATCTCCATATTGCCCGTGCCCTTGAATTCCTCGAAAATGACTTCGTCCATACGGCTGCCCGTTTCTATGAGCGCGGTGGCGATTATGGTGAGCGAACCGCCGTGTTCGATGTTGCGCGCCGAGCCGAAAAAGCGTTTCGGACTGTGCAGCGCGCCGGGGTCTACGCCGCCGGACAGCGTTCTGCCCGTGGGCGGTATGGTGGTGTTGTAAGCGCGCGCAAGACGGGTCAGGCTGTCCATCAGTATGACGACGTCCTTGCCCATTTCGACAAGCCTTTTCGCCCTGTCGAGCAGCATTTCCGCAGTCTTGGTGTGGTGCTCCGGCATTTCGTCGAATGTGGAATAGACCACTTCGCCGTTGACCGACCTCTGCATATCCGTGACTTCTTCGGGGCGCTCGTCGATGAGGAGCACGAAGAGCACGATGTCGGGATAATTCTCCGCGATGGAGCCCGCAATCATTTTAAGCAAGGTGGTTTTGCCCGCTTTCGGCGGAGATACGATGATGCCGCGCTGCCCTTTTCCTATCGGCGCGACGAGGTCGATGCAGCGCGTCGCATAATCGCGCGGACGTGAAGGTATCTCCATACGCAGGCGCTCGTCGGGATAGATGGGGACGAGGTCGTCGAAATTGGGACGTTTGCCCACTTCCGCGACATCCACGCCGTTGATGCTCACGACGTTCACGACCGCCGCGGGTTTGCCGTCCTGAATTATCTTGCAGGCGGCGCGCACTTTGTCGCCGCGGCGCAGTCCGTACTGCTTTATCTTTGCCGCGTGCACATACGCGTCCATCTCGTTGCATTCGCAGTTTTTGACGCGCAGAAAACCGTATCCGTCGGGGTTTATCTCCAAAAAGCCTTCCCTCATCTGGTCGGGTTCTTCGCGTCTGCGTTCCTCGTGAAAGCCAACCGCTTTGCCCGTTTCGCGCGGTTTTTGCACGTCGCGCTTAACATAGCGGTTCTCACGCGGTTTGTCGAATGCCGTGCCCTTTGCGGGAGCGTCCGCCTTTTCCTCTTCCTCGCGCGGGATTTCCGTCTGTTTTTTGGGACGTCCGCGGCGGGGCGCTTCGGGGGGCGCCATCTCGCCGGAAGAGATTTTGAGTATGAGGTCGATAAGTTCCGCTTTATTCTTTTTCGTAGGTGAAGAAATGCCCACCTCTTTCGCAATGTCCCTTATTGCGAAAATGCTGGTAGCTTCAAGCATTTCCTTGGTGTAAACTGCCATGATGCCTCCTGTGGTTTCTTTCCGCAGAGGCGCGCCCTGCGGAAAGAAGGATATTATTTTACCGCTTTTGTGAAACCCGGGACAAAGTCCCGGAGGAATTACTCGGAAAACCTTTCCAAAACGTAAACTTTCGTGGTCTCGCCGTCAAAATCCGCGCGGTCGAATTCCACCGTATCCGACTCGATATAAACAATGTCTTCGTCTTCGAACAAATCGAGGAACTCGTTGAGCCTGGATATGTCCATCGAGCAGTCGCGCGTCTTGTAGTGCATCGGGATGACGACGTCGGGCATAATGCGGTCCACGAATTCCTTCGCCTGCTCCGCATCGATTGTATAAGTGCCGCCGACGGGTATCATAAGCACGTTGACGGGGGCGATGCTGTCCACGAGCATCGCGTTGCACTCCTCGCCGATATCTCCCATATGGCAGATGTCAACGCCGTCCATACGGAACTTGAAGACGAGGTTTTCACCCCTTGCCGCGCCGTTTTTCGAGTCGTGGAAAGTGCGGCGTGCCAGGATGTGAACGCCGCTTATGTCGTACGCCCCCGCAGCGGAAATGACTTCGGGGTCGCCGAGCACGGCGGGAAGATTGTTGTGGTCGTTGTGACCGTGACTCACCGTGACGATGTCCGCGGTGACTCTCGGCATCTTATAGCCGATGTATGAGTGGTAAGGGTCGGTGACAACCGTCGTTCCCGTGCTTTCTTCCAGCTTGAACGCGGAGTGACCCAGCCATGTGATTTTCACTTTTTCCTCCTGTTATTGCTCATTGTTTATGGAGGCGACGAGCTGTCTTATCTTCTCGAACGGGTCGAGCAGATTGGACACCGCCTCGTTGAGGTTGCCTGCGGCGATTATGTAGGCGAGATACTTCGACATATCCGCCTCCACGAACCATTCGCACTGTTTGAGTTCCGGAATGCGGTAGCAGAGGTTGGTGCTGATGACGGCGTCGAAGAGCCCTTCCTCGTATGCGCGGTTGAACTTGTCCACGCCCTCCGTGAACAGCGAGAAAGTCGCGGTAAGGAAGACGCGCTGCGCTCCCTTCTCCTTGATTTCCTTCGCGAGCTTTATCATACTGTCGCCCGTGGCAATCATATCGTCCGCCACAAAGACGTTCATCCCCATAACGGGACTGCCTATGTATTCGTGCGCAATGATGGGATTTCTGCCGTTCACGACGCTTGCATAGTCGCGGCGTTTGTAGAACATACCGAGGTCCAGCCCCAGCACGGACGCATAGTAGACGTTTCTGCCTATCGCGCCCTCGTCGGGAGATATGCACATCAGGCTGTTCTTGTCCAGCTTGACGTCGGGGAAACGCTTGTGCAGGGCTTTCAGCACCTGATAGGTCGGGAAATAGTTGTCAAAGCCCATCATAGGCACGGAATTCTGCACCCTCGGGTCGTGCGCGTCGAAAGTGATGATGTCGCTCACTCCCATATCGTAAAGCTCGTGCAGCATCAGCGCGCAGTCCAGCGACTCGCGTCCCGCCCTGCGGTGCTGTCTGCCCTCGTACAGCATCGGCATCACGACGGTTATCCTTTCGGGCTTGCAGTTCGCGGCGCAGATGATGCGTTTGAGGTCCGCGAAATGCTCGTCGGGAGTCATCGGGATTTGCTTTCCGAAGAAATTGTAGGTGACACCGTGGTTGGCGACGTCGCATATGACGAAAAGGTCCTTGCCCCTCAGCGTTTCCATCACCATCCCCTTGCCCTCGCCGTTCGTGAAACGCGGACAGGCGGAGTCTATGATGAAAGTGTCCTTTTTCAGCGTACCGTCCACATCCACGGATTTGTACCATTCCACAAGGTTGCGGTCGATGAGTTCGGTAAGTTCGCGTGCGCCGGGAGTTGCGATGAGTGCGAGAGGTCCTTTGGGTCTGGACGTGCTCAGCGAAAATTTGGATGTCATTTGCTTCCTCCGGAATTTATGAAAACAGTATAACAAACTTGCGTGCGGATTTCAATTGTTTTAATGAGAATATAATCATAGTTTGTCGTTTGCGCGTCGCGGAGAGCGAAAACCGTCCTCAAATCAGCTCCGCAAGCACTGAGTTCATCACCGCAAGTCCGTGCCTTGTGAGGCGCACTCTCCCGTTTTCGCGGGTCAGAAAACTTTCCACGCGCGAAGTGTCCCGCCCCGCAAGCAGTTCTTCGCGTATTCCCTCGCGAGTGCGAAGTCCCAGCATAATTTCCTCTGCGCGCATCTCGCTTTCGGAAAGCACGCTCATCTCGACGCGCGGCACGTCGTCGAAGGTTTCCACGCAGTTTACGCCGCCGATATAAGCATTGACGTCTTTGGGGGAAGCGAAACGTATCTCCGCGGAAAGCGGACTTCCGTCCGCCGCGCTTTTCACCAGCGAATGCGCGCCGGCGCCCAGCCCGACATACTCTTCGCGCGTCCAATATCCGCAGTTGTGGCGGCACTCCGCGCCGCGGCGCGCAAAATTGGACACCTCGTATCTTTCCAGACCGTGCTCCGCCAGGGTGTCCACCGCGATTTCGAGATATTCCGCGGTTTCGTCGTCGTCGGGCAGCCACACTTTCCCCTCTTCCGCGTCCCGCGCCAGAGGCGTCCCCTCTTCCAGCGTCAGCTCGTACACCGAAACGTGCGGGACAAGCCCGCCCGCCTCGTCGAGTTCGGATTTCACTATGCTCGCCGTGTCGTACGGAAGCCCGACGATAAAATCGAGAGAAATGTTGTCGAAATATTTTTTCGCACGCGCCACCGCTTCACGCGCGCCGTCAGCTGTGTGTATCCTTCCCGTGCGGCGCAGGTTGTCGTCGGAAAAACTCTGCACCCCCATACTCAGCCTGTTGACTCCCGCGGCGGCAAAAGCGGCAAGCCTGTCCTCCGTCGCGCTGTCGGGATTAACCTCCACGCTGACTTCGCAGGGAGAATAGCCGCGGAAACTCTTTGCGATGTGGGCAAACAGATTCTCAATCCGGCGCGGAGAAAGCAGCGACGGCGTGCCGCCTCCGAGATAAACGGTGTCTATGCGGGCGTTCGGAAAGCGTTCCCCTGCAAAGGTGATTTCCCTTTTTAATGCGGTTAGATAGCTGAAAACAAGCGCTTCGTCGCATCCCGCATAGGAAGTGAAATCGCAGTAGGCGCATTTTGAAGCGCAAAAGGGAAAGTGGATGTAAAGCAGCATTTTCCTACTTGTCGTCCCCCACTTTGAGAATGCTGACGAAAGCCTCGCTCGGCACCTCGACGGAACCTACGCGCCGCATACGTTTCTTGCCCTCTTTCTGCTTTTCGAGCAGCTTTTTCTTGCGGGTTATGTCGCCGCCGTAACACTTTGCGAGGACGTCTTTGCGGAGCGCCTTGACGGTTTCGCGCGCGATAATTTTCCCGCCTATCGCGGCTTGTATGGGTATCTCGAAAAGCTGGCGAGGGATTGCGTCTTTGAGTTTTTCCGCAATGCCCCTGCCGCGCGCATACGCCTTGTCCTTGTGCACGATGAGGGAAAGCGCGTCGCACATATCGCCGTTGATGAGCATATCCAGCCGCACCAGGTCGCTCTTTTCGTAACCGTCGGGCTCGTAATCCAACGACGCATATCCGCGAGTGCGCGATTTCAGGCTGTCGAAAAAGTCGTAAATGATTTCGTTGAGAGGCAGACGGTAGGTCATCTGCACGCGCGAAGTGTCCACATAAGTCATATCGATGAACACTCCCCTCTTTTCCTGGCAAAGTTCCATAATCTGCCCGACGTATTCGGGCGGAGTGTATATGGTCGCCTTGACGATGGGCTCCTCGATGAAGTCAATCTCACCCGCGGGCGGCAGATTGGTCGGATTGTCGATGATGAGTTTTTCGCCGCTTGTTTTCGTGACGTGATAAGACACCCCCGGCGCCGTGGTGATGAGGTCGAGGTCGAATTCCCTCTCCAACCTTTCCTCGATTATCTCCATATGCAGCAGACCGAGAAAACCGCACCTAAACCCGAAGCCAAGCGCCTTGGAATTCTCCGCCTCGAATGTCAGAGAAGCGTCGTTGAGCTGCAATTTCAAAAGTGCCTCTTTGAGGTCGTTGTAACGGGCGCCGTCCGCGGGGTAAACCCCCGTAAAAACCATTGGCGTGACCTTTTTGTACCCTTTCAGCGGAGCCGCCGCGGGACGGTCGGCAAATGTTATCGTATCGCCGACGGCGGTGTCTGCGACATTCTTTATGCTTGCTGCGATATAACCGACTTCGCCGGCAGAAAGCGAGGTTACGGGACGCATTCCGGGCGAATAAACCCCGACTTCGACCACTTCGAATGTTTTGCCCGAAGCGAACATCCTGATTTTGTCGCCCGCTTTTACGGTGCCGTCGACTATGCGTACCATTGAGATTGCGCCGCGGTAATTGTCGTAATAGCTGTCAAAGATGAGCGCTTTGAGAGGCGCGTCGGGGTCACCCTTGGGAGGCGGCAGTTTCTCCACAATCTGCGCAAGCACGTCGTCTATGCCTATCCCCTCTTTTGCGGAAATGAGCGGACATCCCGCGGTGTCAAGTCCGATGATGTCCTCGATTTCTTTTTTTACGCCGTCTACGTCTGCCGAGGCGAGGTCGATTTTGTTGATTACGGGCAGGATTTCGAGGTCGTTGTCAAGCGCGAGATAGACATTGGAGAGCGTCTGCGCTTCCACGCCCTGCGTCGCGTCCACGACAAGCAGCGCGCCCTCGCACGCCGCAAGCGACCGCGACACTTCGTATGTGAAATCGACGTGTCCGGGAGTGTCGATGAGGTTGAACGTGTATTCCTCTCCCTTGTAATTGTAAAAAAGACGGCAGGTCTGCAATTTGATTGTGATTCCGCGTTCCTTTTCAATGTCCATATTGTCCAGCAGCTGGTCGGACATCTCGCGCGAGGACACCGTGCCGGTGCGCTCAATCAACCTGTCGGCAAGCGTGCTTTTGCCGTGGTCGATATGCGCGATTATGGAGAAATTGCGGATGTGGGAAAGGCTCAATTCTTCCTCTCTTTTCCCGCCGGCGGGAGCGGAAATTTGCGATTATGTGTTGACATTATTATAATGTAAACCTAAAATTATATCAACAGATTAACCTCACATTCGGAGAAATCGGATTATGAATTTCGACTGGCTTCTGACCACTCCCGTGGCGCACCGCGGGCTGCACGACGACAAACTTCCCGAAAACAGTATGCCCGCTTTCGAGGCGGCGATTCAGCACGGTTTTACCATTGAGATTGACGTCCACCTCTCTTCCGACGGACATCTCGTGGTTTTCCACGACGACAACCTCAGACGCGTCTGCGGCGTGGACAAAAAGGTCGCCCGCTGCACATTGGCGGAGCTTAAAACAATGCGCCTGAAAGGCACGGACAACAGCATCCCCACGTTTGACGAGTTTCTGCAACTCGTGGACGGCAAGGTGGGAATACTCTGCGAAATCAAAGGACTCAATCCCTACGACAACCGCATTGCCGCCGCGGTGTGCGAACGCGTGAAGACATACAAAGGCGAAATTGCCCTGCAATCCTTCAATTACGGCGCGGTGCGCTACTGCCGCCGTCACAGCGACCGCCCGTCGGGACAGCTGTGCACCTGGCGCAATTTTTCCGCGACGAAGCGCTCACACCTCACGGATTTTATGGGCAAGCTCTGGATAAACAGACTTTCAAAACCTCATTTCATCGCCTATGACATACGCGACCTTGCCGACAACCGCTACATAGAAAAAGCGCGGAAAAGCGTCCCCGTCATCACCTGGACCGTGAACAGCGCCGAAAAGCTGGCTATCGCCGAAAAATGCGCCGACAACATTATCTTCGAAGACATCTGCGCGCTTGTCGAAGAAAAATACGTTTCTCCCTGCGCCGCGGCCGACGCGGAGAAATAGCGTTCGGTCTTCGGCGGCAATCCGCTCCGCCGCACCGATATAATTTCCGCAGCAAAAAACTCCCTTTGTCGGGGAGTTTTTCGTTTAATTCACCCGGCTGTCTTGCAGGGTCTTACTTGTTTTGCTCCTGCCACGCCGCGGCTTTTGCCTTGCTCACCGACACGAGTTTCTCGCTCTTGTACGGGGACTGTTCGCCGCCGTTGGTGTAAAGGAAACAATTTCCGTCTGCCGCCGCGTACAGCGTCTCTTCATAGCCTGCGGGGTCGCCGAACGCGCCGCTCGTCATCTTCCCGACCACGGTCATTTCCGCAGTGTCGTAAACTTTGCCTCTGACTGTCTTTTTCATATCTGCCTCCTGAATTGTCGTTTAAGCGTTTTATCGCAAGGCAAATGTTAGCACAATGCGCCGAAAAACGCAAACGTTATGAAGCTCCGGCGGCGCTTCCGTCATTCTTTGCCGCAAAAGGACAAAAACCGCGCTCACTTCCCGCGGGCGGAGAGCACGAGTTCGGCAAAAGTTTCGAACGAGTCGTCCTTTCTGCCGTCGGCGTCCGGCAGCAGATTGAAATAACAATTCGGGATTTCGCGCATACGCAGATTTTTGGCAATGCAGAGCGTGCAGCCCTTGTCGTGATTCTGCGGATGCAGCGGACATTTTGTTTTGTCGCAGGTGCAGAAAGCACCGTATCTTTCTTCTGTCATTTCTCTCCCCTTTGCGCTTTCCGCACCGAAGTAACCATTTTATACGGCGCTCAGCGCTCTTTTCAAAGTTTCGGCGATGAGTTTCCGATTCGGCTTTCGCGATTCCGAAACGCGGCGACTTCCGTCACGCCGTCCGTAAAAAATCCCCGCCCTTGCGGACGGGGAGATTTTTACGTTTGCGTCAGTCCTTTTTGAAGACGTCGCCGATGGAGCGGAAGCCGTCTTTCAGCGCGACGCCGAGAGGTTTGTTGAGAGGTTTGATGTCCACAACCTTACCCGTATTCGTGATGTTGTACACGACATAGCTGTAATAGAGTGACAGCAGAACGGTGAACACACTGAACACGATGAAGTCCGCACCCGTCCTTTCGAAGTCCACCAACATACCGTCGGACACAATCGTCGCATAGCCGGAGTTCTTGATAATGAGACCTACGCAGAGGAAGGACAGCACCGCATACCCCGCCATTATGCCGTACATTCTCTTTTCGCCCGATACCATCGTGTAGATGAGTCCGAGCGCGATGGACATAAAGAGATAGGTGTAAGTGACTTTGAGGGTGAACACCGCCACCATTGCGAGCGTGTAGGACGCCAGCAGGATGACTTCCTGACGGTTGCGCTTCTTGACGTACAGCGAGCAGATATAGACCACCAGCACGAGGATGAACACGAGGTTGAGTATGGACGCGGTGTCGTTGAAGCCCTGCTGATTGAGGGTCGCCATACCGTAGAAACCGAACGCGTTGTCGACGAAAATCTGGTTGTTAATCATCTGGTTCGCAATCATCCGCATACCGTAGAACGCATTCTCGCCGAGATGATTTATCGCAACGGGCAGCGTCAGCAGATAGACCGCCGCAAAAGCTCCCACAAGACCGAAGACTACGGTCGCGCGGGTCTTGCCGAAGGATTTCAGCGTGGAATCCGCACGGTAGTACATATAACCCATATAGGTCACGGCGATGGGTGCGAGCGCGAGAGCGCGGATGTCGAGGATGACCGCAAGAGCCATAACTCCGTACATCGCAAGATACTTCTTCTCAACCAGAAGCAGGACCGCCGCGACCATAAGCGCGACAAGCAGGGACACGAACGTGTTGGTCATGCCGCTCATCACGATGGTGACGGGAAGCAGCGCATAGACTGCGGCAAAGATGATTGCAAGCCTGTCGCCCGCATACTTTCTGCCGTAGAAATAAATCATTGCGATTACCGCCATATCGGCAAGCACGCCGACCATACGGATGAGCACCGAAACTCCGTCCGCGGTCAGGTTCTGCCCCATTGCGCCGATTATGGCAAGGATATACATCGCGCCGGGCGACATCGTCGCCACGTCCACGTTGCTCCACGAAGACGCATTTGCGTAAATGTTGCCGACACCGTGCTGCGCAAGCCATCTGGCGAGGTCCACCGTCGCGTCCATCTCACCGCCGAAACCGTACATCGACAGCAGGAACACAAGACGGACGATGAAGGTGCCGAGCATCAGCATCGCCGCGATAAACCAGCAGTTCGTCCACCACTTGGCGGACACGGCGGATTTCGCTCCGCTCTTGCCCTTCTTCCCGCCCTTGGACGCGTAAGGAGCCGCGGGAGCCGAGCCGCCGGAAGTGCCGTCGAAGTTGACGAACACGTCGCTGCGTGCGTAATTCTTTCTGATGAGCACATACGCGCAGACGACCACCGCAACGCAGAACAGCGTGAGGAAGGTCACGAACAGCGTGCCGGAAAGGTCACGGTTGTAGCGCGCAATCTGCGACATCCTGAAATCGTGCACGGTGGTGCCGGAGGGCACGGAGGAAGAGTCGACGCGCATCATCGACACGTTGTCGAAGAGCACTCTGCCCACGCATTCCGCATCCTCTGCACCGAGAGAAAGCGCGATGGTGAGATAGTCGGTGTTGACGGGACGCACATAGAAAGTGAGCGTGACCCATCCGTCCGTCGTTTCTTCCTGTTGCACGAAATAGTAGTCGGGATTTTCGAGGAAAGTGACGTAAGCGCCTTTGTACTCGTCGTCATTGCCCGCGGAAAGCGAAGTCACGCGCATATCCACGCTGACGAGATAGACGGCATTTCTGTCCACGGCGATTTCCTGGGAAAGATACACCCAGCCGCTTTTGCCGCCGGTGTCGAGATAAATGTAACTCAAACCGTGCTCTTCCCGGTCGGCTTCGGGCGAGGGCTGTCTGCCGTAAGGCGAATCCACTCCGTCATCCCACGCGCCGCCCAGCGTCCAGTCCTCTATGACAACGTCGTCGTCGGAATTGTAGCTGTAACTTTCGAAGTCGCCGTTCGTCACAAGCTCGACGTCCACGGCGGTGCGTCCGGAATCGCACGCCGAAAGCACAAATAGTGCCAGTACGAGTACCAGCACTATCACGCATATCGAAACAATTCTTTTCTTCATCGCTTTCCCTGTTATCTGATTTCTTTGAGTTTCGCCGCTTTGCCGGTGCGTTCACGCAGATAATAGAGTTTCGCGCGGCGGACCTTGCCGTGGCGGACCACTTCGATGTGGTCAATCTTGGGGGAATGCATGGGGAAAGTTCTCTCGACGCCCACGCCGTAAGTTACGCGACGGACGGTGAAAGTTTCGCGGATGCCGCCGTTCTTCTTCGCGATGACGGTGCCTTCGTAGGATTGAAGCCTTTCGCGGTTGCCCTCGATGACTTTGACGAAGACCTTGACCTGGTCGCCGATTGCGATTTCGGGCAAATCCGTTCTCATGCCCTCTTTTTCGATGGTGTCGATAATGTTCATTGTTGACTGTCCTCCTTTATACTAAGCGTTCTTAACGGTATTCCCGCAAGCGGAACGCCCGAGTCACGCGTGTTATAATATCATATATTAAGTTTAATCACAAGCAAAAAACGCGCGCTGAATCAATTTAATTTGCGATTTTTGCGCATTTTCCGCGGGGTTTTTCATCCTTCGGCGTCAAATGCGCCGCGAATGACCGTTACGGCGCCGTCACGCACTTCGACCGCGTCGAAACGCACGTTCACGCCGAAAAGGGAATGCGCCTGCACATATGCCTTTGCCGCGCGGACGTAACGCCGCCGCTGCTCGCGGGTGATACGCTCCGCGGGCGAGGCAAACTCCGACGAGGAAGCCTTCACCTCGGCAAATACGAGGTCGCCACCCTCCGCGGCAATGATGTCCACCTCCACTCCCGCGCACTTTTCGTTGCGCGCAAGAATGCGGTAGCCGTCCTTTTCCAGCCTGCGTGCCGCAAGCTCTTCCGCGATATACCCTGCCGCACGCCTGTTCATCGCTTTTCTTCGCCGACGAAGTTTTTGATGAAAGTGCGGCGGTGTATCTCCGTCGGGCCGAGATTGCGCAGCGCTGCGATATGCTCCGCCGTGCCGTAACCCGCATTGCGCGCAAAGCCGTATCCCGGATATTTCCCGTCCATCTCCGCCATAAACGCGTCGCGTTCCACCTTTGCGATTATGGAAGCCGCGGCGATGGAATAGCTGAGCGCGTCGCCGTGCACTATGCCCACCGTGCGGACGGGGATGTCGAGTTTCAGCGCGTCCACAATCACGACGTCGGGTGTGACGGACAGCGCCGCAACGGCATCCGCCATACACGCTTTGGTCGCGGCAAGAATGTTCATCTCGTCTATGCGGCGGTTGTCGTAGGACACGACGGAATAAGCGACGGCGCGGCGTCTGATTTCTTCCGCCAGCCGCTCGCGCTTTTTCTTTGCCACCTTTTTGCTGTCGTTGACGCCTTCGATGAGGTCGTCGAGAGGCATAATGACGGCGGCGCAGGTGACGGGACCTGCAAGCGGGCCTCTGCCCACTTCGTCCACTCCGCATATGTATCTGCACCCCTGCGCCATAAGTTCGTTTTCATAGCGCATAAGTTCGCTTGCGTGCACCATTAATATGTTTATCCTCTCTTTTTCAGCATTAAACCCTGCATTTTGGGTTTTTCGAGCATAATCTTTCCGAGGCGTCCTTTTCTGAAATCGTCGAGGATGCACCTCGCCGTCCTGTCGTAATCCGGCTCGCCGCCCTTGGTCTTGAAACCGCGCGCAAGCGCAATCGCGTCGAAAACGGCAAGCGGGTCGTCGGGCACTTCGGCAAGCCCGTACCTCGACGCAAGCTGCGTGCCGTACTCCCCTTTGATTTCGTCAATGAAGGAATAGACCAGCTCGCCGAGGTCGAGGACTTCGTCACGGATGCTGCCGATGTAAGCCAGATGCCGCGCGACGCTCTCTTCCTCGAATTTGCCCCACAGCGTCCCCGGCGTATCCAGAAAATCCACGCCGCCTATGCTCATCCATTGTTTGCCGCGCGTCACCCCCGGACGGTTGCCCGTCACGGCGCCCGCACGTTTGCACATCGCGTTTATGACCGTGGATTTTCCCGAGTTCGGCACTCCTACGACCATTGCACGGACTGAAACTTTAGCTCCGCGCTCTCCGAAGCGGTCAATCTTGTCGGAGGTCGCCTTTTTCAGGCCCGCGACAATATCGGAGCAATCCCCCGAAGTCCCCACCGCCTTGACGAAAGGTTTGTTTTCGGCGGCAAACTTCGCGCACCACGGTTCTAGGTCGCGCGCTTCGACGAGGTCGCACTTGTTGAAAACGTAAAGGACGCGTTTGCCCGCTATAAGTTTGTCGAAAAGCGGATTGTTCGAACTGTAAACGGCGCGGGAGTCGATGACGTAAATGAGCGCGTCGACAAGACGGAGGTTTTCCTCCATCATCCGTATCGCTTTGGTCATATGTCCCGGAAACCATTGAATGTTCATCTTTCCGCAGGGCTTGTGCCCTCTCCTCTCCGAAAACGGCAAACGTCGCGCAGGACGCACGACACTCTTCTGCAAGAACGGCGCATACGCGCGCCTTTGCGCAAAATCAGTCGTTAAGCAGGTCGGGACGGCGTTCGCGTGTGATTTCGAGCGCCTTTTCCGCACGCCACTTCGCCACTTCCGCGTGATTTCCCGACACCAGCACGTCGGGGACGGAAAGCCCCCTGTAAACCTGCGGACGGGTGTACTGCGGATATTCCAGAAGCCCCGCCGAAAAACTTTCCTCCACCGTGCTTTCCGCGCTTCCCAGCACACCGTCGAGATAGCGCGCGACGGCGTTCATCACCACAAGAGCGGGCAGCTCTCCGCCCGTAAGGACGTAATCGCCTATCGAAATCTCGCGGTCAACGGCAAGCTCTATCGCGCGTTCGTCCACGCCCTCGTATCCTCCGCAGAGGAACAGCAGCTCGTCAAAAGATGCAAGCTCTTTTGCCATACTCTGCTTAAACGGCTCTCCCTTCGGGGACATATAAATGCGCAATGCCCTGTGTTCGGGGTCCGCCGCTTCCGTGGCGCGCACAATCGGGTCGGGCGTCATAACCATACCCGCTCCGCCTCCGTACGGATAGTCGTCGGTCTTGTGGTGTTTGTCCTGCGAATAGTCGCGGATGTTGACCACGTTCACGGAAAATTTGCCGTCCTTGACCGCTCTGCCCATAATGCCGAGGCCGAGAATGTCGAAATATTCGGGGAATATGGTCAGCACGTGGAACTTCATCAGTCGTATACCGCCGTCCTTTGCAGCATTATCCCGTCCAGAGTTATGACTCCGTTTTCGGCGTCGATGTCGCGCACGACTTCTTTGAGCGCGGGGAAGCTCATTCTTCCGTCCGCGGTTTTGACGACGTACACGTCCGCCGAGCCGTATTGCAACACGTCGACCAGCTCGCCCAGCCTGTCGCCGCCCGCATATACGTCCGCGCCGAGAAGGTCGGCGATGTAGTATCTGCCTTCGGGAGGCGGAGGAAGCTCGGCACGCAGCGCGCGCACTTCCTTTCCTCTCAGACTTTCGGCATCTTCGGGCGTGTCGATGCCTGCGAATTTTGCGTAGAGAAAAGCGCCCTCTGCCGAGAGAGACTCGATTTCCCTTTTCACGCCGCCTACCGTCAGCGTCTTCAAATGCAGAAGCCGCGAGGTGTTGTCGGAATAGGCTTCAATCTTCACCACTCCCTTTATCCCTCTCGGCCTCAGCACTCTGCCTATTGTGAGTTCGGTTTTCATTCGCGCTCTTCGATGACAACGCTGTAACGCACGGAAGACTTCGCGGACGCGGCTTTGACGAGAGTGCGGATTGCCTTTGCAATCTTGCCCTGCTTGCCGATAATCTTGCCGATGTCCTTCTTCGCGGCGATGACGACGATTTCCGCCTCGTCGCCGTTTTCGCGCATCTCGATGGAATAATCCCCTTCGGGCACGAGTTTGCCGATGAGATATTCTACAAGTTCAAGCATATCGCACCTTACAGAATGCCGTGTTCCTTGAAAAGGTTGCGGACGGTATCGGTAGGCTGTGCGCCGTTGGCGAGCCACTTCTTCGCAAGGTCTGCGTCTATTTTCACGACCTTCGGGTCACTGACGGGGTCGTAAATGCCGATTTGCTCGATGTACTGTCCGTCACGCGCTTTTCTGGAATCCGTTGCGACGATGCGGTAGAAAGGTGCTTTCTTTGCGCCCATTCTGGTGAGTCTGAGTTTAACCATTTTCTTTCTCCTTTCCCGATTGCTCGGTGTGTATATAAATAATGTTGTTTCGCATTTGCGGCGCTCCGCGCCGTCCCCCTCCGCGCCCGTCGGGACCTTTCCCTTCCGCAACAAGGCTCGTTTCCCGCAAAAAGGACGCAGTCGTTTTTGTGGGGTTTCATTCGGGGTCCCCGTCAAGAAATCTTTGATTTTTTGATGGGGTTTCATATGGGGTCTCCGTCAAAACAGCACGGCTGTTTTCACGGGGCTTAAAACAGTCCCTTCATACCTTTCATCCCGCGCAGTCCTTTCATACCGCCCTTTTGCATACGCGCCATCATTTCGCGGGTGAGCTCGAACTGTTTGAGCATCTGGTTGACTTCCTGTATGGATGTGCCGCTGCCCTGCGCGATGCGCTTTCTGCGGCTGCCTTTGATGATTTCGGGATTGCGGCGTTCCTTCGGCGTCATTGACTGGATGATGACTTTCGCTTTCACCAGCTTGCTTTCGTCCAGGTCCTCCGCCCTGACTTTGCCCGCCATACCGGGAAGCATCTTCATCATATCGCCGATGCCGCCCATTTTTTTCACGCTTTCGAGCTGTTCGAGATAATCTTCCAGCGTAAAGGAACGCTCTTTCAGCTTCTTTTGCAGGCTCTCCGCCTGTTCCTTGGAAAACGCCTGCTCCGCCTTTTCGATGAGGGTGAGCACGTCGCCCATACCGAGGATGCGGCTCGCCATACGGTCGGGATGGAAAGGTTCGAGGTCTTCCATCTTCTCGCCCGTGCCGCTGAACTTGATGGGCTTGCCCGTTACCGCCTTTATGGAGAGCGCCGCGCCGCCGCGTGTGTCGCCGTCGAGCTTCGTCATTATGACGCCCGTGACGTCGAGAGTCTTGTTGAAGGTGTCCGCGACGGTGACCGCGTCCTGTCCCGTCATACTGTCTACGACGAGCAGTATCTCGGCAGGATTCACCGCCGCTTTGACGTCGACCAGCTCTTTCATCAGGGTTTCGTCAATGTGCAGTCTGCCGGCGGTGTCTATGATGACGGTATCGAAGCCGTTTTTGAGCGCGTAAGCGACGCCCTCTTTTGCGATTTTGACGGGACTGATTTGCCCCATATCGAACACTTCCGTGCCCGCCTTCTTTCCGACTATGCCGAGCTGCTGTATGGCGGCGGGTCTGTATACGTCCGCGGCGACGAGCAGCACTTTCTTGCCCTGTTTTTTGAGATAAAGCGCGAGCTTGCCGCACATCGTAGTCTTGCCTGCGCCCTGCAATCCGCACATCATATACACCGTGGGCGGACGGTCGGACACCGCAAGTTTCTGATGTTTGCTGCCCATAAGGGCGACAAGTTCGTCATTGACTATCTTGATAATCTGCTGCGCGGGCGTGAGAGATTTGAGAATGTCCTCGCCGAGCGCCTTTTCACTCACCGCGGCGACGAAATCCTTCACCACGCCGAAGTTGACGTCCGCCTCCAACAACGCGACGCGGATTTCTCTCATCGCCTGTTTGATTTCCAGCTCCGTCAGCTTGCCCTTGTTGCGCAGTTTGGAAAAGATGTGGTTCATCTTGTCCGAAAGACTTTCGAAGACAGACATTTATTCCTCCAACAAACTTCCTGCACGGGAGAGCGACGCGGCACAATCCGCCGTCCTGCCCTCTCCGAGTGCTCTTTCCGCCTCTTCGATGAGAGAGGCGACCTTGCGTTCGCGCGCCACGAGCCCGAGCTTCTCCTCGAACTCCGCCAGCGCGCGTTCGCCGCGTTTTATGCCGTCCAGCACCGCCTGACGGGACACCGAGAACATTTCGGCAAGTTCGCCGAGGGAAATATCCTCGTCGTAATGCAGACGAATGAGTTCGTTCTGCTTCCCCGTAATGAGCGCGCCGTAATACGCGCGCAAAGTGCTTATCTCGAACCTGTCCATAACGGTGTAAAGGCACTCGCCTTTGTAAAGGCGCAAACCTTGACACAATCATACAACGCAAAAAGAAAACCGTCAAGCGTTTTGCCCGCGGTTTTCTGTCAGGGTTATATTTTCGCGAAAAATTGTTTTTATCGCGTTACCGTGCGGCTGCGCACCCGCGCACATTGCGCGCGTCAGATGAGTGCGTCCACGAAGTCCTTTGCGTCAAATGGGATGAGGTCGTCGATTTTCTCGCCCACGCCGACGTAGAGCACGGGAAGTTCGAGCTCCACGGAGATGGCGATGACGACGCCGCCCTTTGCCGTCCCGTCGAGTTTGGTGAGCACAATGCCGTCGATGTCGATTGCTTCGGAGAATATTTCCGCCTGCGCCACCCCGTTCTGTCCCGTAGTGGCGTCGAGCACGAGATATTTTCTGAAATCCGCCCCCGGAAGTTCGCGGTCCACGACGCGGCATATCTTTTTCAGCTCTTCCATCAGGTTCTTCTTGTTGTGCAGCCTGCCCGCGGTGTCCACGAGGATGACGTCCGTGCTCTTCGCCTTTGCGGAAGCGACGGCGTCATACACCACTGCGGCGGGGTCCGCCCCTTCGTTGTGACGGATGACGCGCACGCCCGCACGCTCACCCCACACTTCGAGCTGTTCGCTCGCGGCGGCGCGGAAAGTGTCCGCGGCGGCGATGACGACGCTCTTGCCCTGCTCGCGGAACATATGCGCGAGTTTTCCTATCGCCGTCGTCTTACCCACTCCGTTCACGCCCGAAAGCAGTATCACCAGCGGATATTCGTACTCTTCGACGTCGTAATCGATGTTGTCGACGAGTATCTCTTTCAGAATGTCCTTGGCGTCTTCGGGAGCCTTTATCTTCTCCTCGAAAACCCTGTCTTTCAGTTCCTCTATAACCGTTTCGGAGGCAGTTACGCCGACGTCGCCCGCAAGCAGCGCCTCTTCGAGCGACTCATAGAACTCCTCGTCAAGCGCACGCGCCGAAAAAGCGTAAAAAAGTTTTTTCGAAATGCTGTCCTTGGTCTTTTTTATGCCTTCCGCGATTTTTTTGAAAAATCCCATATTTTCTCCTTATCTGTTCTCGCTGGCGTGTTTCTGCGCCTCTTCGAAGGAAATGGAAACGATTTTCGTCACGCCCTTTTCCTCCATCGTCACGCCGAATATGGTGTCCGCGTGACGCATTGTGGGCTTGCGGTGGGTGATGACGATGAACTGCGTTTCCGTCGAGAATTTTTTGAGGAACTCGGCAAAGAGGTTGGCATTCGCGTCGTCGAGCGCCGCCTCTATCTCGTCCAGCACGCAGAAAGGCATGGGTTTGAGTTTGAGTATGGCGAAAAGTATCGCGATTGCGGTCAGAGCCTGTTCGCCGCCGCTGAGCAGGGTCAGGTTCTGCAACTTCTTTCCGGGGGGCTGCGCGAATATATCGATGCCTGCTTCCAGCGGGTCGTCGGTTTCTCTGGTGTCCAGCCTGAGGTCGCCTTTGCCGCCGTTGAAAAGCTGGACGAACACTTCGCTGAAATTCGCCTTTATGCTCTCGAACGCGGTCATAAACTTGGACCTCATCTCCTCGGTGAGCTCGGCGATGATTTTCATTATGTCGTCGTAAGCCGCCTTGATGTCGTCGCGCTGGGTGACCTGCTCCTCCCTGCGCTGTTCGGCGTCGGCAAGGTCCTGCACGGCAAGCGGGTTGACCTCGCCTAGCTTCGCTATCGCCTTTTTGAGGTCGCTTATGACCGTCTTCGCGCCGTGGTGCTCGAAATCCTCCGTTTTGAACGGAAGCGCGGATGAATATGTCAGATTATACTCTTCAAGTATGTGTTCCTGCAAATAGCGGTTCTCGTCGTCGACGCGCTCCAACATATTTTCGTCGCGTATTTTCTTCTCCGCGAGCGAAGTCTTTTCCTCGCCGATACGCGTTCTGTCGCCGTCGAGCTCGACTATGCGGTCGGACAGTTTCTTCTTCATATCGCTGAGTCCGCTTATCTCTTTTTCCAGCTCGCCTATGCGCTTTGCGTCCTCTTCGGAGAACTTGGTCTTGGAGGGTGCGGTGCGTATCCTCTCCAGCTCGGACTGCGCGGATTTGACCTGCGCAATGAGGTCGAGTTTTTCTTCCTGCAAACTCTCTTCCTCGCGGCGCAGACGGAAAAGGTCGGTGTCGAAACCGTCCAGAGCATTCTGCTGCTCGGCAAGCCTGACGCGCAGGTTCATCACTTCCGTGCTCAGCGTTTCGCGTTCGCTCTTCTGCTCCGTGCTCTGGGACTTGGACGCTTCGAGCAGCACTCCGTACTCTTCCTGCTGTTTCTTGACGTCCTGTTCCAGCTCGTCTATGTGCACGAGGTCGCCGTCCAGAGCCTTGATGACCGCGACGACTTTTTCGAGTTCCTGCGCGTCGGCGGCAATCTCCTCTTTCAGCGCGACCACTACGTCGGCGCATTGTCTTGCCTTGTCTTCGTTGAGCGATGTCTCGATGCTCACTTCGGATATGCGCGCGGAAATGCCCGCGAGTTTCTCCTCCGCTTCCGCTATCTCCGCTGTCCTTTCTTCGCGCTGCGCGTTCAGGCGGGCGATGTTCGACCGTATGCGTTCGAGATTGTTCCTCGCCTGCTCTATCTGCTTCTCCTGCGAAAGCAGACCGGAATTCTGCGTGCGTCGCGAGCCGCCCGTGATTTCGCCCCCTCTCGCGTAAATTTCGCCGTCCAGCGTGACGATTTTGAACCCTTGGTTATACTTTCTGTAAAGCCTTTCCGCGGTGTTCATTCCGTCCACGACTACGGTTGTGCCGAGAAGCGTCTGAACAAAAGGCAGGAATTTCGCGTCGCATTCCACAAGCTCCGACGCTATGCCGAAACATCCCTGCTCGTTGAGTGCGGGCAGATATTCCCGCGCGAGGGTGCGCGGACGGCACGCAGTGAGCGGACGGAATGTCACTCTGCCGTAGCTCTTCTGTTTGAGATAAGTAATGAGCGCGGCGGCGTCGCGTTCGCTTTCGACGAGCACATTCTGCAAAGACGCGCCGAGGGCGTATTCTATTGCTGACTCGTAGCCTTCCGGCACGCTGATGACTTCGGCAAGCACGCCCATAATGCGACTTTTCAGCGCGGGGTCGCTCTTCGCGTCGCGCATAAGACGTTTGACCGCCTCCTGAAAGCCCTGATAGTCTTCTTTTATGGATGTGAGCAGTTTCAGCTGACCTTCCGCAAGTCCGAGCTTCGAGTTCAGCGTCATAACGTCGCTTTCCAGCCCTTTGATTGCCTCGGACGCTTCGAGTTTTGCGGAGAGAGTTTCGTTGTTCGCCGTGGCGAGGGCGCGCATTTCTTCCTTGCCGCTCTTCACTTTGGAGTCGTAAATGGAAAGATTGGTTTCCTCTTCGTCCAGCCGCGCCTTCTTCTCCGACAGCAGCGCGCGGAGATTTTTGGCGCGCTCCTCGTTTATCGCCTTTTCCGCGACCATTGCGGAGAGATTGCCTTTGAGTTCGCCGAGTTTTTGCAGCGCGGCAACATAGGCGAGATTGCGGCTTTCGAGGTCGCTCTCCCTGCCTTCCAGGCTCTGGGACACGAATTCGAGCTGCTTGCTCTTGCTCTCGTATTCCTTGGATGTCGCCATATAAGCGGCAAGCCCGTCCTCCTTTCCCCGTTCGCTCTTTTCGATGAGCCCCGCGGACACGACAAGCTGTGCGTCAACGGAATGCAGTTCCGCATTCAGGCGGTTGATGTCCGCCTGCAAATGCGTGATTTTCTCCTTGATGACGTTCTCCTGCCCCTGCATCCTTTCGGCGTCGACTTTGAGCGCAAGCAATTCCGCGTTGTACTCTTCGTAAAGACGGTCTATGCCCCCCTGCTCGCGCAGGCATTTCTCATAGTCGTTGACGCAGGCGACGAACTCCGCTTCCTTTGCGGCAAGTTCCTTTGCCGCGGCCTCGATGCGGTCGTAGATTTTCTGCTTTATCTTCTGATTGTTTTCATAATTGTATATGTAAAGGTTGACTTCCTGCATTTTGAGCTGCTCGCGCAGTTCCGCATACTTTTTGGCGGTCTCCGCCTGCTTGCGCAGAGGGACGAGCTGACGCTCTATCTCCGCGATGACTTCGTTTGCGGTGTGCAGGTTGACGGAAGTGCGTTCGAGGTCGCGCTCCGCCTCTTTGCGTTGGGCGCGGAATTTGGATATCCCTGCCGCCTCTTCGAAAATCTTCCTTCTTTCGTCGGGCTTTGCGGACACAATCTCCGTGACCCTGCCCTGACCGATAATGCTGTAACCTTCCTTGCCTACGCCCGTGTCGTGGAAAAGCCCTATTATATCCCTCATACGGCAGCGGGTGCGGTTGATGTAATACTCGCTTGCGCCGCTGCGGTCGAGCTTACGGGTTATCATCACCTCGTCGAAAGGCAGAGAGGGGAAAAGTTTTTTGTCGGAATTGTCAAAGACAAGCGAAACTTCGCAGTAAGACATCTTTCCGCGGTTTTCCGTGCCGCCGAAAATGACGTCCTGCATACTCTTGCCGCGCAGCTGTTTTGCGCTCTGCTCGCCGAGTGTCCAGCGTATGGCGTCGGCGACATTTGATTTGCCGCAGCCGTTCGGTCCTATAATGGCGGTGACGCCCTGCTGGAAAGGTATCTCCACCTTGTCCGCAAATGACTTAAAGCCGCGCAGTTCGATTTTTTCGCTGTCTCTTATACACATCTCCGAGCCCACGAGACATCTCAGGATCTCG
>UQVO01000003.1 GCA_900544575.1 uncultured Eubacteriales bacterium
TAAGAGGTCTGAATGAGGGGGCTGACAAAGCAGTTCGCAAAATAGCGCCGTTCAGTCGAGTTCGAACGCCCCCATATAAAGCTGATAATACCTACCCTTCTGGGCGAGGAGCTCCTCGTGATTGCCGCGTTCGATTATCTCGCCGTGTTCGAGCACGAGGATGACGTCGGCGTTGCGGACGGTTGAAAGGCGGTGGGCTATGATGAAAACGGTTCTGCCGCGCATAAGCCCGTCCATACCTTTTTCGATGAGTTTTTCCGTGCGGGTGTCAATGGACGACGTCGCCTCGTCCAGGATGAGCACGGGGGGGTCGGCGACCGCCGCACGCGCGATGGAGAGCAGCTGACGCTGTCCCTGCGAAAGGTTGGCGCCGTCACCCGAAAGCATTGTGTCGTAGCCTTCGGGAAGGTGACGGATGAAAGCGTCCGCATTGGCGAGTTTGGCGGCGTTCTCCACATCCTCGTCCGTCGCATCGAGGTTGCCGTAACGGATGTTGTCGCGCACCGTCCCCGTAAAGAGGTGCGTATCCTGCAACACCATCCCGAGGGAATGACGCAAATCGGGCTTCTTTATCTTTTTGATGTTGATGTTGTCGTAGCGTATCTTGCCGTCCTCTATGTCGTAGAAACGGTTGATGAGGTTGGTTATGGTGGTCTTACCCGCGCCCGTCGACCCGACAAGCGCTATTTTCTGCCCCGGTCTGGCGATGAGGTTGATGTGTTTGAGCACCGTTTTTTCCGGGACGTAGCCGAAAGTCACGTCCTCGAACTCAACTTCTCCCGTCCATCTGACGTAAGTCGTGGTGTCGTCCGCCTTGTGATAATGTTTCCACGCCCATTCGCCCGTGCGTTCCTTGCTCTCCGTGACGTTGCCGTCTCCGTCCACTTTCGCATTGACCAGCGTGACGTAGCCCTCGTCTTCCTCGGGTTTGGCGTCGATGAGCGCGAATATGCGTTCCGCGCCCGCCAGCGCCATAAGAATGCTGTTCATCTGCTGGGACATCTGCCCTATGGGGGAGCCGAACTGTCTGGAATATTGCAGGAAGGACACCAGCATACCTATCTGCATACCGCCTATGCCCGAAATCATAAACAGCGTGCCCGCAATCGCGGTGATGGCGTAGTTGACGTAGCTCAGATTGCCCAAAATGGGCATAAGCACGTTGGCGTAAGTGTGCGCCTTGCACGACGCGCCGCGCAGAGAGGTGTTGATGTCGTCGAATGCCGCCTTTTCCGCGTCCTCGTGACAGAACACCTTGACGACGCGCATACCCTCGATATGCTCTTCCACATAGCCGTCCAGCACGCCTATCGCCTTCTGCTGGCGCACGAAATGCTTGCCCGACTTCCCGCCGATGTATTTGACGATGAGGAACATAATGCAAAGCATCACGAGTATGAAGAGCGTAAGCAGAGGGCTCAGCACCATCATCATAACGAAAATGCCTATGACGGTGAGTCCGTTGGAGATGAGATAAGGCACGCCGTTCGCCATAAGCTCGCGCAGGGTGTCCGTATCATTGGTGTAGCAGCTCATAATGTCGCCGTTGGCGTGAGTGTCGAAAAAGCGTATGGGCAGCTTCTGCATATTCTCGAACATCTCGTCGCGGATGTTGCGCTGTATCTGCGTGGTCATATTGACGATAATCCAGTTGTAGAGATATTGCAGCAGCACGCCCGCGATGTAAAGCACCGCCATCACGCCCGTCATTACGGCGAAATCGGACATCGTGACGCCGCCCGTGCCTTCCGCGAGCGGACGGATGTAGTCGTCGATGAGGATGGACAGCATAAACGTGCCGCTCACCGTTGCGCCGACATTGAGCACGAGAGCGATACCCGCGAGCATCACTCTGCCCTTATAAGGCTTGAAATAGGACAGAATACGCTTGAAAGTGGCCATGGGATGACCCGCGGCGTACTTCTTTCCGCCGCCGTACGGAGCGGTTTTTCCGGTCTTTGCACGGCTCATTCTTCCACCTCCTTTCCTTCTGCGTACACTTCCGCGGCTTCGTCCGAACCGCGCTGCTGGGAGTAATATACGTCCTGATATATCCTGTTGCCCGCAAGCAGTTCCTCGTGAGTGCCGACGGCGTCTATCCTGCCGTCGTCCATGACGACTATCTTGTCGGCGTCCTGCACGGAGGATATGCGCTGGGCTATGATGAGCACGGTGGTGGAACCGAACTCCTCGCGCAGCCCCTTGCGTATCGCCGCGTCCGTTGCGGTGTCCACCGCGGACGTGGAGTCGTCGAGTATCATGACTTTCGGTCTTTTGAGAAGGGCGCGGGCGATGCACAGCCTCTGTTTCTGCCCGCCCGACACGTTCACGCCGCCCTGTCCCAGCTCCGTTTCGTAGCCGTCGGGGAAAGACATAACGAAGTCGTGTGCCTGCGCGGCGCGCGCGGCGTGCTCAATCTGCTCGTCCGTGGCGTCGGGATTGCCCCATTTGAGATTGTCTTTTATCGTGCCCGAAAACAGCACGTTCTTTTGCAGCACCATTGCCACGGCGTCGCGCAGGTCGTTCAGGCGGTAGTCCCTGACGTCCACTCCGCCGACGCGGACGGAACCTTCCGTCACGTCGTAAAGTCTGGGAATGAGCTGTACGAGGGTGCTTTTTGCCGACCCCGTGCCGCCGATTATGCCCACGACTTCGCCGGGCGCGATGTGCAGATTGATGTCTTCGAGGTTGAGCACGTCGGAGTTTTTGGCATAGGAAAAATTCACTCCGTCGAAATCTATGCTGCCGTCGGCGACTTTGTCCGCCGCGGGCGCGGGATTGTCAGCTATGTCGGGCACTTCCCTGAACACTTCGACTATACGCCCCGCAGACGCGCGCGAAAGCACGAGCATCACGAACACCATCGCCACCATGGCAAGCGACATCAGTATCTGCATAATGTAATTGAGGAATGCGGTCAGCGAACCGTAGTACATATCCCCCGTGATTATCTGATTGCCGCCGAACCACACCACGGCGATGATGCATCCGAACGCGACCAGCTGCATAAGCGGCATTGCTATGACAAGCATCTTCTCGGCAGAGAATTGAAGTTTCTGCACCAGAGAGCTTATCTTTTTGAACTTGTCCGTTTCGAAATCCTCTCTCACGAAGGTCTTGACCGTGCGTATTGCGGTGAGGTTTTCCTGCGTGATTTCGTTCATATCGTCGTACTTTTTCAGCATTTTCATAAAACGCGGATAGACGACGATGATGCCTACGGCGAGCCCGACGACTATGACGGGCAGCGCGACGGCGAAAATGACGGCGAGCCCCGGATTGATGGAGATAGCCATACCCAGCGCAAGAATGAGCATAACGGGCGCACGCACCAACACGCGTATGACCATCATATAGGACATCTGCACGTTGGTGATGTCTGTGGTGAGGCGCGTCACGAGCCCCGCGGTGCTGAAACGGTCGAGGTTGGCAAAGCTGAAATCCTGCACCTTATAGTAAATGCCGCGGCGCACGTTCATACTGAACCCCGTCGCCGCATACGCCGCAAACCTGCCCGACAGCGCGCCGAACACCAGCGACAGCAGCGCCATCACTATCATCAGCGCTCCGCATATCACGATGAATTCCGTGCGCGACGCGACGGTGAACAGCGGCGTTTCGGAGGCGCCGAGCTGCAAAACGAAGGTGTAGGAAGTCAGCCCCTCTTCAAGTCCGACGTCGATTATCTGCGCCATAATGAGGGGGATGAACACTTCCAGCACCACCTCGAAAACGACGAATACCGAAGTCAGCACGGAAGCGGTCTTGTACTCTCCCACACAACCGAGCAGCAAGCGGAGCACGCCCTTTTCCTTTTCGGCTTTTTTCTTTTCCATAATATCTCTCCGGGCTTCGACGGGTACGCCGAAAAAACGACAGGTGTCGCCTGTAATGTAATATTATATGTTGAGTGCTCAATAAAGTCAACGCCCGCGCGTGTTAATGCCGCATAATAAATGTGCGATGAGCCCGAAACGGCAGATATCCCGCAGAAAAACGAAATTATCCGAAAAAAATGCGGGCTAATTGCCCGCACCCCCGAAAACGGTCTGCAAATACTCCCGCGCTTCGTCGAAAGAGGAAAACACCTTTTCTCCCTCCCCCGCATCCACGCGGACGGGATAGTGCTCGAAAGCCAGTTCCGAAAGCACTTGTTTC
The DNA here is from genome assembly GCA_900544575.1 of uncultured Eubacteriales bacterium. Classification (GTDB taxonomy): domain Bacteria; phylum Bacillota; class Clostridia; order Christensenellales; family CAG-917; genus Limadaptatus; species Limadaptatus stercorigallinarum. The sequence goes on from UQVO01000003.1 coordinate 4,159, forward strand.
AGGCCGCCCGCGACGGCTCTGCCGCCGAGGACGACCGAAAGCCGTGTGTCACGCTCAGACATTGAGCAGACGCCAGATAGACTTCTTTGTTATCATCATCACGAGGTCGACGAGCCAAATCAGCCAGCCGCCGAAAATCCTGATGATACCCGCAACGATTTTGCCCTCGGAAAATCTGGTGACGACACCGAGAATCCAAGCCGTGACCGGTATGATTGCGAGAATGAGACTGACAATATACGACAGCCCGAAATAATCCTTCTTGCCCTTTGCCATAGCAAACCTCCTAACGTATCTTCTGCGGCGCACGTTCAAAGCACCGTACCAATCATAGCATATTCCGCCGCCGATGTAAATATCCGCGGCGGAAATGCTTCGCCGTTTTACGCCGTTTTGCGCCTCAGCCTTTCACCACGGGATTGCGCGCCGCGCCCGCCTCGTCGGGACGGCGTACGGGCGTCGTATGCGGCGAAGAATGCAACGCTTCGGGGTCGGAATACGCGAGTTCTATCACCTCTTTCAGCGCGTCCGCCGCCGCGTCCAGGTCCGCCTTGCTTGCCGTTTCGGTAGGCTCGAACATCAGCGCCTCTTCCACTATGAGCGGGAAATACATCGTAGGCGGATGTATGCCGCGGTCAATGAGCCCTTTCGCCACGTCCGCCGCGCTCACTCCCGTTTCGTCTTTGAGCTTCTTCATCGACAGCACGAACTCGTGCATACATCTGCCCTCGCCGACGGGATAGAAATAGCTTATTTTTTCACGCAGATAATTGGCGTTGAGCACCGCCGTTTCGGCAGCCTCGCGCAGTCCCTTGCCGCCGAGCGCGACAATATACGCCAGCGCTTTGAGGCACACGCCGAAGTTGCCGTAAAACGCGCTCACCTTGCCTATCGAATCTCTTCCCCTGTCGAAACGGAACCCTTTGTCCGTCCGTATTATGCGCGGAGAAGGCAGGAAGGGCGCGAGCGCCGCCTTGCATCCCACGGGACCCGCCCCCGGACCGCCGCCGCCGTGAGGAGCGGAAAAGGTCTTGTGCAGGTTGAGGTGCACGACGTCGAAGCCCATATCGCCGGGACGCACTATGCCCATCACGGCGTTGAGGTTCGCCCCGTCGTAATACATCAGACCGCCAGCACCGTGCACTATCTCCGCGATTTTCAGCACGTTCTTCTCGAACAGTCCGAGCGTGTTGGGATTGGTGAGCATAAGCGCCGCCGTATCATCTCCGACTTTGAGGCTGAGGTCCGCAAGGTCCACGCCGCCGTCGGGCGCGGAACGCAGGGTCACCGTTTCGAACCCCGCCATAGCGGCGGAAGCGGGATTGGTCCCGTGCGCGCTGTCGGGGATGAGCACTTTCGTCCTCTTCGAGTCGCCGCGCGAGCGGTGGTACGCCGCAATCATAAGCATTGCGGTGAACTCTCCGTGCGCTCCGGCACAGGGCTGCAACGTCATCGCGTCCATCCCCGTTATTCCCGCAAGATAGGCACTTAAAGTGTCCATTACGGCAAGTGAACCCTGCACTTTGTCTGCACGCGCGAGAGGATGCGCATTCGCGAAGCCGGGCAGCGCCGCGACGGCTTCGTTGATTTTCGGATTGTATTTCATCGTGCACGAGCCGAGCGGATAGAACCCGTCGTCCACGCCGTAAGTGCGCTTGGAGAGCGCGGTGTAATGGCGCACGACCTCGGGCTCCGAAAGTTCGGGCAGGACGAGTTCGTCGCGCAGATGGTAAGCATTGTAATCGTATCTTTCGACTTCGAGCGGAGACACTTCCGCACCGCGTCTTCCTTTGACGGACTTTTCGAAAACTGTCAGCATAAGACCTCCTTTACGACGGACACGACCTCGTCCATATCCGCTTTGGCGTTCTTCTCGGTGCAGCACCAGAGTATGCGGTGCTTGTCGAGCACAAGCCCGCCGAGAATGCCCCTCTTTTCGAGCGCGGCGCTTATCGCCGCCGCCTTGCCCGGCGTGACGGTGACAAACTCGTTGAAGAACTCGCCCTCATAGAACAGTTTCGCACCGGCGTGCGCGAGTTTCCCCGCGAGATAATGCGCGCCCGACGCGCATTTCAGCGCCACCTCTTTCAGACCGTGCGCCCCCATCAGCGAGAGGTAAACCGCGGCGGTCAGCGCGCAGTGCGCCTGGTTCGAGCAGATGTTGGACGTCGCTTTTTCACGGCGTATGTGCTGCTCGCGGGTCTGCAACGTGAGCACGAAGGCGCGCTTTCCGTCGGCGTCCGCGGTCTGCCCCACAATCCTGCCCGGCAGTTTGCGCATAAACTCACGTTTTGCGGCGATATATCCGAGCGACGGTCCGCCGAAGCTCATAGACAGCCCGAAAGGCTGCGCGTCGCCCACAGCGACGTCCGCGCCGCACTCGCCCGGCGATTTGAACAGAGCGAGCGAAAGCGGGTTGCATCCGACCACCGTCTTCGCGCCCGCGGCTTTCGCCGCCGCCGCGAGAGCGCTCACGTCTTCGAGCAGACCGTAGTAGTTCGGCGACTCAACGTACAGCACGCCGAAATCCTTTGCGTCTTTGAGCTCTGCCGTACCGTTAAGCGCGGGCAGGACTTCGAGCTCGGTCCCTCGCGCGGAAAGATAGGTGCGGAGAGTGTCCAGCGTATCGGGGTTGACGTTGTCGAAAGTGACGACTTTGCCGCGTTTGTCCGCGCACATCATACACGCTTCTGCCGCGGCGGTCGCTCCCGAATAGTGCGAGGCGGTGGCGACGTCCATACCCGTGAGGTTGCACATCATCGTCTGAAACTCGAAAGTCGCCTGCAATATGCCCTGCGACAGCTCGGGCTGGTAAGGGGTGTAGCTCGTGAGGAACTCCTCCCTCGACACGACGCTCTTCACCGCCGCCGGGATATAGTGGTCGTAACAGCCCGCCCCGCGGAAGACGCTGCGATAGGAAGCGTTGCGGGACGCAAGCTCGGAGAATGCCGCGTACACCTCCTGCTCGGACTTGCCGTCGGAGAGCACGACCTTCTTCCTGCGCAGCTCGCGCGGTATGTCGCTAAACAAATCCGCGACCCCCGCAATGCCGAGCAGAGAGAGCATTTCCTTCCTCTCATTTTCCGAAATCGAAAGATAAGACGCCATAATCACTCCAATGAAGCCTTGTATTGCGCTTCGTCCATAAGCCCTTCGGGCAATGCGTCGGCGGCGACGGCGAAAATCCAGACGCCCTCCTCCCCTGCTTTTTCGGGCGCGTCCGCGAGCTCTTCGTTGACCTCCGCGACCACGCCGTCAAGCGGCGAATTGACCTCCGCGACCGCTTTGACGGATTCCAGCTCGCAGCACGGCTCTCCCGCCGAAACGGCGGCGCCGACTTCGGGCAGTTCGACATAGACGACTTCCCCGAGTTCCTCCGCCGCGTGCGCACTTATGCCGACGTACGCTTTTCCGTCGCGCAGCTCCGCCCATTCGTGTGTGCCTGTGTAAAATTTCATAACCTTCTCCTTTATGCCCGCGGCGGCTTTTCCGCCGCAATCGCAATCACCGTTTTTTCTTCACAAAAGGCAGCGGCGTGATTTCGAGCGGGATTTGTCTGCCGCGCACGTCCGCGTACAGCGCCCCCGTGACTCCCCTTTTCAGCCGCAGCATACATATGCCGACGCCGAGGGTGGGCGAATGAGTGCCCGACGTGCTCTCGCCGACTTCCTCTCCGTCCGCATACACCTTGCAATGCTCGCGCACTATGCCCTTGCCCGCGACGCGCGCTCCGACGCGTCCGTATGCGGGGACGTGCGCAAGGATTGCGTCCCTGCCGACAAAATTCTCCTTGTCCGTCTTGACTGCAAAATCCAGTCCCGTTTCGTCCACGGGAATGTCCTCCCCCAGCTCGTGCCCGTAAAGCGGCATCCCGGCTTCCAGCCGCAGGGTATCCCTCGCGCCCAGACCGCAGGGGAGCAGTCCGAACTCTTTCCCCGCTTCCAGCACGGCGCGGTAAAGCGCGGGAGCGTCCGCGTCGGCGCAATAAAGCTCGAAGCCGTCCTCCCCCGTGTAGCCCGTGCGCGAAACGAGCACCTCCGCTCCGCATATCTTTACGCCTTGCGTGAACGTGTAATATTTGGCGGGCAGCTCTCCCGCGGGGGAAAGCGCTCGGAGTATATCCTCGGCGCGGGGTCCTTGCAGCGCAAGCTGCGACACCTTTTCCGACACGTCCGAGAAAGCGCAGTCCCCGCCGAGGTGAGCTTCCGCCCACGCTCTGTCCTTGTCCACGTTCGCTCCGTTGACGACGACGAGGAATTTTTCTCCGTTCACGCGGTAGACCAGCACGTCGTCCACCGCTCCGCCTCTCTCGTTGGCAAAGAGCGCATAGCGCACTCTGCCGTCGGGCATACCGCTTATGTCATTGGTGACGAGAGCGTTGAGGGCGCTCTCGGCGCCTTTGCCCTCGAAGAGGAATTCACCCATATGCGACACGTCGAAAACGCCCGCCGCGGTGCGCACCGCGCGGTGCTCTTCCAGAATGCCCGAATACTGCACGGGCAGTTCGTAACCCGCAAAGTCCACCATCCTGCCGCCGAGTGCGACGTGCATATCGTAAAGCGCGGTTCTCTTTGCCATACCCCCTCCTTTTACGCCTTGTGCGTTGCCAGCCCGTACACGTCCTCGCACGCTTCCGCCACGCTCTCGTACACCGTGGGATGCGCGTGTATAACGGACGCAAGCTGCTCTGCCGAAAGCCCTCCGCTCACCGCGAGAGCAAGCTCACCGACAATCTCCGTGACCCCGTCGCCGAACAGCTCTGCGCCGCAAATCACGTCTTTATCGTCGCAATATACCTTGATAAACCCTCTGTTTGAGCCGTTTATCAGACTTTTCCCGTTTGCTCCCAAAAGGAATTTGCCCGTCTTCGCCGCACCGTCCGTGCGCCCGACGACGGCTATCTCCGGCCGCGTGTAAACGAGCGACGGCACCACGGAAAGGTCGACCGACGGCTCCTCTCCCGCCATATGTTCCACCGCTCTCACGGCACACGCCGCGGCATAGTGCGCAAGCTGTATGCCGCCCGTCACGTCCCCCGCCGCGTACACTCCGCTGGCCGCCGTCATCATATTTCCGTCCGTGCGCACGGGTCCCTCCGACGGAAGTCCGATGTTTTCCGTACCCGCGCCCCGCGTCGAAGCGCGTCTGCCCGCCGCCGTCACGACGGAAACGCATTCCGCCCGTTCCTCCCTGCCTCCGCAGGAGAACACCACGCCGCCGCGTTCAATCGCCGTCACCTGCGCGGAAGTGCGTATGCGCACTCCCCTGCGCTTTAATGCGGAAGCGAGCTGCACGGAAATTTCTTTCCCGAAAAAGGGCAGTATCCTGTCCGCGTATTCCAACACGGTGACCTGTCTGCCGCAGTCCGCGAAATAACAGGCGAGCTCGCACCCTATCACGCCGCCGCCCACAATGACTACGTCGCCCGCGTCGAGAGGACGTGCAAGCACTTCGTCGGAAGTGAGCGCAAGCTCCGCTCCGGGCACGGAAAGCCGCGCGGGATGCGACCCCGTCGCGATGAGCAGAAACCTGCCCTCGACCCTTTCGCCGCCCGCTTCCACCGTATGCGCGTCCCTTATCACGCCGCATTCGCGCACCTGCGTCACTCCCCTGCCGGACAGCAGCTTTTCCACTCCGCCGCGAAGAGATGCTACGATGTTGTCTTTGCGCGCGTATGCTGCGTTTTCGTCGAAGGTCACCTCCGCCGCGTTCACGCCGAGTTCTGCCCACTCCGCGCGGGAAGCGTAAAGCGACGAGGAATGCAAAAGGCTTTTGGTGGGGATGCAGCCGCGGTTGAGACAAGTCCCGCCCACGTCGGATTTTTCGACGAGCGCGACGCTCATACCGAGTTTCGCGGCGCGTATCGCCGCCGTGTATCCGGCGGGTCCGCCGCCCAGCACCACAAGGTCAAACACCTTTCTCCTCCCTTATGCGCGCGGCAAGCCTTTCCGCCTCCGCCCGCACTTCGCTCTTTTCTTCCTCCGTGAGCGCCGCGTCGGCAGGGATTTCCTCCCCCGACAGTACAAATTTCAGCGCGCTCACCTTTTCGGCGTCCAGGCTGTCGGACGCCACGTCGACGGCGGACGTCTTCCCGTCCTCTTCCGCCACCCGCACGACAGCACGCTCGCCGAACACCTCCGCGGCAAACTCGAAAACGTAATCGCGCTTTTTCCCGTAACGCCACTCGTCCGTGCCGAAAAACGCCGTCCATTTCAGCACCTTTTCCGCCCCGAGCACGAACGGCATCGGTCTTGACGCCGCCGCCGAGGAATACGCCGCGGCGAAGCTCTCTTCCAGCGCGTCCGCCACGCGTTCGACCGTGACGTCTTCTCTGTACGCAGCAAGCGGCGCGACGCGGGAAGACACGCTCTTCACGCTCTTTCCGACGAATTTTTCCCCCGGCGGAGTGAGATACCGCGCGACGTCCTCGGGCGCGGTCGAAACGAGCAGCGTCCCGTGATGGAACTCCGCTCCGCCGCGTTTGTAATACGCGTTGCCGCCGAATTTCGCCCCCTCCGCGACGAGGTCGTTCCTGCCGCCGAGTTCGGCGCGTATGCCGAGAGAGGCTAGCGCGTCCAGCACCGTCTTGAAATTTTTCCGTCTGTCGAAATTGCCCTCGCGGGCAACAAAAGTAAAATTCAGGTTGCCGAGGTCGTGCCACACGGCGCCGCCCCCCGACAATCTGCGGGCAAGCAGTCCTCCGCTCTCTTCGAGAGACTGCACGCGGCACTCCGCATATGCGTTCTGATTGCGGCCGATGACCACGGCGCGCTCGTTCCGCCAAAGGTACAACGCGGCTTCGTCCTCCCCGACGCTTTCGAGCAGGGCCGCTTCTATCGCCTGATTGACGAACACGTTCACGCTTTCGCTGCGCATCAGCGTTATCTTTCCGACACTCATATGTATAGTATATAGCTTTTATGTTTCGCAATCAAGTGCGGACAAACAAAAAGCACGGAAAGGTTTCCGTGCTTTTTCTCAGTCTTCCTTTTCCTCGCCGCGCTCCTCTATGCCCATCGTCACGCCGAGCACGCTGTCCACGGGGAGAGTGAAACATATGCCCGCGCCGGGAGTGTTCAGCCCCGCCTTCTCCACGACTGCGCGCATTATGTCGGGGCACTTGTCCTCGGGCGAAAGAATGAGCACAATCTCTTTTTCGGGCTGCACTTCTATGCCGAAAGCCTTTTCCGCCTCTCTTGCGCCCGCGCCGCGTGCGTTGAGCAGCGTGCCGCCCGTCGCTCCCGCGGAGCGCGCGGCGTCCATCGCCGCGGTTTCGAAACCTCTGTTGACTATGCTGACTATAAGTCTGTAACTCATTTTTTCACCTCCTTCGGCAGCGCCGCACCGCCTGCGAGCAGAGCGAGCGTAGCGGGTCCTCCCACGCTTTTGACGGGCACGGTAAAGGCAATGCCCGTATTTTTCTCCTCAAACGCGAATTTCTCGCGCAGACAATCCCACAGCGCGGGGACGACGCTCTCTTCCGCCGTGCCCATCGCGATGACTTTCTCCGTTTCGCCCGTGCCCAGCAGTTCGGAAAGCGAAGACGGCGCCGTTCCCAGCCCCAGCATAGCCTGCGGATGGCGCAGACCGCTTTCGGCAAGAGCGCGGATAACTTTTTCGGCTTTGTTTTTGTCGACGATGACAAAGACGAGTTTCAGCTTCACACGCAGCCTCCTAATCCAGCTCTATAATTTCGCCCTCGCGGGCAAGAAGTTCCCTGTAATGCTCCGCGGCGGTACGCGCGGAAACTGTCTTCTTGACTTTGTAGACAAGCCCCATTATCTGAATGGCGACGAGCGGGGTCATCGCGACGAACGCGACCGTGCCGAACGCGTCGTTGATTATGGACCCGCCGAGTTCCGCAGTCGCCCCCATTGCGAACGGAAGCAGGAAGGTGGCGGTCATGGGACCGGAGGCGACGCCGCCGGAGTCGAACGCTATCGCCGTGAATATCTTGGGGACGAAGAAGGACATACCGAGCGCAATGACGTATACGGGCACGATTATCCACCATATTGAAATGCCCGTCGCCACGCGTATCATACTCAGCGCGACCGCGACCGCCATAGAAATGACGAGCACGACCAGCATATTCTTCCTGCTTATCGCGCCGCCGGTAATCTGCTCCACCTGTCTGTTCAGGACGTGTACGGCGGGTTCGGCAAGGACTATGAGCGACCCCACGAGCGCGCCTATCGGTATGACGAGCCACCTGCTCACACCCGCGACCGCGCCGCCGATGTAAGAGCCCGCCTGCATAAACCCGACGTTGACGCCGGTCAGGAAAAGCGTGAGCCCGACATAGGTGTAAACCGCGCCGATAATCATCCTTAAAAGGCTTTTACCTGGCAGTTTCAGCATCGTAAACTGGAAAATCAGAAAAACGACGAATATCGGAGCAAGCGCGATGCCCACCTCTTCGAGATAAGTCGGAAGGGAGCGCAGATATGTCATCATAACGTCGCCGAAGTCCGAAAACGCCGAAAGCGTCGCCGCTTCCGCCTGCGCGTCCGTCTTGTAAACGAGCCCGAGGATGAGCACCGCGATGATGGGGCCTACGGAACATATGCCCACCATTCCGAAGCTGTCCTCCTGCGAGTGGGAACCGCCTATCGCGCCCGAAATGCCGACGCCGAGCGCAAGAATGAACGGCACGGTAATCGGCCCCGTGGTCACCCCGCCCGAATCGAAAGAGAGCGGCACATAGCCCTCCGAAACGAACGCGGCGAGCACGAACACGACGGCATACAACGCAATGAGCAGCGCGTTCAGACGCACTTTGAGGAGTATGCGCAGGACGGCTATGACCATAAACACGCCGACGCCCACGCCCACGCTCACTATGAGCACCATATTGGGGATGCTGCCTATCTGCGTGGCAAGCACGGTGAGGTCGGGCTCAGCCACGGTGACGACCACTCCGACCACAAAAGCGACCAGCAGTATGAACCACACTTTGCGCGTGGCGGTGACCTTTGTGCCGATATGTTCGCCCGCGGGTTCCATAAATATGCTGCTGCCAAGCGTGTAAAGAGCCATACCGACGACGAGGAAGACCGCCCCCACGAGGAAGGAAGCCAGATTGAGCGTCGGCATCCCCCCCAACGAGAAGTTGAGGATGATGACCAGCGCCGTAATCGGCAGAACGGCGACGAGCGCCTCCTTCATTTTCAGGGCGAAATTTTTCATTTTACCTCATCGGCGGCAGCGGCCCGTTTCCGCCCCGCACAGCGAACTTTCCTAAGAATGCTTATATTATACGGCGAAACCTTAAAAAAACATTATACTGACGACAACAATTCGGTTTCCCGCACATATATCATTTATTTTTCCTGCGGCTTTCGTCGAAAAAAGCAAGCGACGCGTCGTTCACGCGCACAGATTCCGGCCACTCGTAATGGACTATGTTGTAGACGTGGCGCAGTTTTCTGCTCTCGTCCGCCGCCTTGACGAAGTCGAGGACGAACTTTTCGCATCTGCCCTCCTTTTCCATAGAGGAAAGCAACGCGGCAAGATACTGCGTGTGGCGTGTGTATACGTCCCTTTCGCAGCCTATCAGCATAACGGGCGGCAGGCTGAGCCCGTCGGTATATTCCGTAAAAGCGGACAATCCGTAAAGCGGGTGACGGCGCGGGCGCCTTCCGAAGAGCACGTTGTCGAAGACGTGCTGCGGCAGACGGCAGAACCGCGCAGGTTCGCAGTCGCGGCGGCGGAATACGGAATGTATTTCGCACACGGGATGGCTCATCGCGACGCACGCCACCGAGACGTCGGGGACGTGCACGCCGTATGCCTCCGCAAGCCGCGGCGAGAGAATTATGCACGCGGCGAGAGACGCGAGATGCCCTCCCGCGGAATCTCCCGTCAACATTATGCCGTCGGTGTCGCACCCCAGCTCCGCGGCGTTCTCCGCCACGAAATTCAGCGCGGCGAAGACGTCCGAAATCTGTCCGCCGATGTCCGTGTCGGGCGCAAGGCGGTAGCTCATCCCCATCACGCAATATCCTTTCGAGGCAAGGTACATACAGTAGTACTTGTTCAAGTCCTTGTCCCCGTAGACCCACGCGCCGCCGTGCACGTTGACAATGAGCGGTAGCACGCCTTCCCTGCCTTCGGGACGGTAAAAGTTGAGCTTGTGCATAGGGTCGCCGTCGGGCAGATAATCGTACTCGCGCACTTCCGCCCCCGCAGGCGGAGTCTGGCGTGCTATACGGACGTCGTCGTGTCTTTTGGTGTCATAGCGCACATATTTCGCAAAAAGTCCCGCAACCAGCATCTTTCACCTCGTCCGCAACGGATACTCCCGACTTGTCCGCCGCGCTTCCGCGCCTTGCGGGCAACGGGCGGAGTCGGAACACACCGCAGCATTATCCGACATTTCAAGGGTTTTACGCCGCAAAAACGCACGCAAAAGTGCCTGTTGTGCCGATTCCCGCATTCGTCCGCCGCACGGCGCTCCCCGCGCCGCACGTCTCCCGCCGACGTTTCTCCGTCATTTTCAATGTTCTGTTCATTATACACTTGCCGCCGCCGCGGTGTCAAGGTGCGGGCGCGTGCGCTTGACACCGCGGCGCGCGTACTTTACAATCCCTTTATACGGAGGAAGTTCGATATGTCCGACATCAACGAAAAACAAAACGCCGCTCTCCCCGAAACGGACGTCGCGGAAAACGCGGCCGAAAACGCCGCGCCCGCACGCAGGGCAAAGAAGCCGAAAGAGAAGTTTTCGGCGAAACTCAGGCGCAACCGCAAAAAGATACTCATATCGCTGACCGCGGTGTTCACCGTGGGGGTCGTGCTCGCCGTCATTCTCGTGCCGACACATTTCGCGACGCTGAACGAGCCGTCCGATTACATAAGCATTCCCGTAGTCGAGCTGCCCGCGGACACGGCGGTGACCGTGGAAAAATCGGGGAGGTACATCGCGCACCCCGACACCGTGTACACCGACGACGGCAACATCATCGTGATGTACCCTCTCGGCCACGGAAAGGGCGAGATTGCCATGCGCGTAAGTTCCGATTTCGGTCTGACGTGGTCGGACAGGGTGTCGGGACTTCCGTCGAGTTTCGGCGACTCGCAGGAGACGCCCACCCTTTACAACCTTCACTTCACGGACGGCAGCACCAAGCTCGTGATGATATCCGGCTGTCCCTACTGGCCCGCGACGAAATACAAGGCGGACGGCTTCAATTTCTCTTTCTCTGACGACAACGGCAAGACGTGGTCGGAGTTCGAGAAATTCCACTCCCCCTATGACGCGATAGTCGCGATGTCCTCGCTCACGCAGCTCAAAGAGGACGGCGAGTATATCGACAAGTGGATGGGGCTTTTCCACGACCATTCCTTCAACGTTTACAAGACTTATCTCACCTTCGACGCGGACGGCAACGCCGAGTGGTCGGAGCCCGAAATACTTATGCCGAATTACGCCGAGGAGACCCGCGAGTACGGGATGTGCGAAGTGGAAATAATCCGCAATCCCGAAAACGACGCGCTCATACTCATCTCCCGCGCGGAAAAGCGCGTGTCCCGCTCGCTCATCGCCTTCTCGTACGACGAGGGCGAAACTTGGGAAGGGCTCAAAGAACTCCCCTACGAGCTCTGCGGTGACAGACATAAGGCGGAATACGACGAAACCACGGGCAAAGTGCTCATCTCCTTCCGCCAGATGATACCCGTAAAACGCAGCGCGGTGAGCATCTACAACCGCATAAGCGGCGGCTGGTACGCCTGGGTGGGCACCTTCGACGACCTGATGTCCTACGCCAACGACGACGCGTCCGACGACAGCAAGGGCAAATATCTCATCGAGCTCGGAAAGACGGACTATTTCGCCAAGCCCTATCAGGCGGTGATAGACAACGGTTACAGTGGCGTGGTGTGCGTGGACGGGACGTTCAACGTCGTGGGATACGGCAGTTTCGACTCCGCGGGGACGACGCGCTACATCATCTCCCGCACGTTCACTCTCGCCCAAATCGAAGCTATGCTGTAAAACTCTTTTCTTTCAACACAAAACCCGTCGGCGAAACCGACGGGTTTTCCGTTTGAACCTGTTCCGTATTGCCTTTTCCGTGCCGCGCATCGGTCTGCGGCATTGCGCCCGGACTTCCGCACGCGCTTACGCCGACGTGCGAACGGGAGCACGGAGCGCCGTTCACGCCTTGGGCACGACAATCTCCATATCGGAATCGGGATACGTGCAGCAAGGATGGATGTATCCGAACTTCTTGTCCGCGAGCCTGCGCTTGTCCGCTCCCGCAATCGAGAATTCACCAGACACCAGCCTGCTGTGGCAGAAGCCGCAGCCGCCCGCGCGGCATTTGGAGGGCACTTTCAGCCCCGCTCTCTCCATTGCGACGAGAAGCGTTTCGGTCGCCGACGCTTTCACCTTGTAAGTCTCGAAGCCGATGTGAACGGTGAGCGTATATTCCGCGGGCGCGACGTCGCGCACTCCCACGCAGTTGGCTTCCTTCTTTATTCTGCGCAACGGCAGACCGAGGGGCGCGAGTTCCTTGTCCGCAAAGGCGTACATCGCGGCGGGACCGCACATCATCACGGTGAAATCTCCGCTCACGTACTTTTTGATGAGGTCGAGAGTGACGAAGCCGTGTTCATAACCCTCTTTCTCCTCGTTACTGGTGACGTACACGACCTTGATTTTGTCGGAAACGAGCGCGTCGAGCTCCTTTTTGAAAGCGAAATCCGCCGCCGTCTTCGCGCCGTAGAACACGGTGAGAGAGAAATTCTCCGTGCCGTCGGCAATCGCCTGCGCCATACTGTAAAACGGCGTTATACCGCTGCCGCCCGCAATGCCCACGACCTGCTTTGCGTCTTTGAGCGGCTCGTAGCAGAAGTCGCCGGACGGGTCGCCCACGGTGAACACGTCGCCGGGCTTTGCGTTGTCGAAAAGCCAGTCGCTGAAAAATCCCGCTTTCTTGACCGTGAAGGCGACTTTGCGCGCGAGCGCGTCCTTGGGAGAGGAAGACATCGCGTAAGGGCGCGAAACCTCGCTTTCTCCCACCTTGCAGCCGAGAGTGGAATACTGCCCCGCTCTGAAATAGAACGGTTTTTCCGTTTCCAGGACGTAAGTTTTCATATCCGCGGTTTCCGTCCTCACCTCGACGAGTTTCGCCGAGCGGTAGCCGGGGTGCAGTATCTTCGCCGTTTCGTTGACTTTATACGTCTTGGGGAGCGGAGTCGCGGGGGCTTCCGCCATAATCTTTCTGCGCTTGGGGACCATTTTCTTGAAGCGCAGCAAATCCATAAAACCGAAAATCTGTCTTTTGAACACGAACGCCATAACTCAGCCCTCCTTCTTGATGTCGCCGACGGTCTGTCTGCCGGAGATGTCGCCCGCGAAATACGCGCTGGAATAGCCCGAAAGCCTCATCGCGTATGCACCCGCAAAGCGCAGGCCGCGCACGCGGTGGTCTTCCGCCATCATCTGCAATCTGGGCATAAGTCCGTCCCAGTACTGCGACTCATAGCCGTAGATTACCCCCTGCGGATGCCCGCAGTAGCGCGCGTACGTCATCGGCGTCGCGACGGAAATCTCTTCTATGCTGTCGCGTATCTTCGCGCCCGTATCCTGCTCGAAACGCGTAATCATCTTGTCCGCGACATAGTCCTTGGTCTTGTAATAATTCTCCGCGCTGACGTTCGCCCAGTCGTCGGACATATACAGCGTGGTGAAATACATCATACAGGTGCCTTCCGGCGAGCATTCGGGATATGCGCGGTTGAGGCACACCGTCGCCTGCACGCTGTTGTCCTTTATGGTGCGCATTCTGTCGTACTGCGCGACGGAATCCATCGTGTCGTAAAGGAAGTAGTTGTGGTTTTTGATGCCGAGTTCGTCCGCGGACTTGTTGAGTCCGAGGAACATCGTGAACCCTCTGCCCGACAGCTTGCGGGAGTTGGTCGCACGCACCTCCGCCTCGGGCACCTTGTCCAGCATTCTGCCGAACACGATGTGCGGCGAACAATCCGCCACCACATGCCTCGTCGCGATTTCCGTACCGTCGTCCAGCACCACCGCGCGCACGCCGCCGTCGGACGGGTCGGTAAGGATGCGCACCGCCTCGGTGTTGAACAGCACGTCGCCGCCCAGTTCGAGGATGCGCTCGGTCAGCGCGAGGGATATCTCGTGCGAGCGCATCTTGGGCATACTCGCGCCGCGCATAATGTAACGGTTGACCATAGACGCATAGTGCACGAAGCTGAGGTCGTCGCAGTGTGCGCCGAGATAGCACCAGTACGCTTCAAGAATGTCGACCGCTTTTTTCGGCATTTTCAGCGATTGCAGAACTTCGTTCACGGAGTACGAACCGCAGCGCACGAAGTTGCCGTACTTCTCCACCATAACCTTGGAATCGGTGTTGCCGTTGACGGCGGAGCTGTACGCCTGCGCAAGCCTTATCTCCTCGGCGAGCTCGAAAAATTTCGTCACGGAATCGCGGCTGCCGGGGACGTAACTCTCCATCTTGTCTATGAACGCCTTGACCCCGAACGGCATCGTCGCGTCCAGCTTCTCCGCCCGCGATATGACCCGGTACGCTTCGGGGATTTGCACCCAGTCAATCTTGTCCGTCACACCGAGTTCGTCGAAGAGCACGCGCACGTCGCCCGCATTGTCCGCCGTGCCGAAGTCGTTCAGCTCGTGCAGCGACGCCTCGAACTCGAACCTGCCTCTTCTGAAACTCGTGGCAAAACCGCCGGGGATGTTGTGCTTCTCGACGAGCAGCACCCGCGCGCCCCCTTGCAGCAGCCTTATCGCCGCGGTAAGTCCGCCGTTACCTGCGCCGATAACGACGGCATCGTATTTCTTCATAGCAAACCTCCTTTATTCAGACGGGCGGCGCACCGCCCGCACTTTCAGACATCCATCAGATTGAGCCCCGTGGCGTCGTCGAAAAACCTCGGCACCCTGCCGTACACCGTGTGCAGCACGATTTCGCACGTCGCGCTGACGACGGCGCGTTTCAGATGCCCGCCGACGACGGAGCCGTCCGCCCTGCCCGCGGACGCGTGCAGATGCAGATACGGCTTTCCGTTCTGCTCCGTCACCGTCCCGGACATACTCACGATTTCCAGCGGTTCGCGGAAATCGTTGTCGAAATATTTCTTCGCCTTCACGTCAAACACAGACACGCAGAACTCGTCCACCGCTCCTATGCCGCTCACTTCCGCGAAAGTCACGCCTTCGCGCTCGGCAAGCTCGGCGAGCGACGACAGCACTTCTTCGCCCACTTCCAGACGTGCGGCAATGTCTTCGCCGAAGCGTTTGTATTTCATAATTCACCTCACGGCGCCGCTTGTGCGGCATACATATGCGGCACGCCCGCCCGAACACGCGCGCAAAGCCGCTCCGTATATATTTTACACTCATTCGCACGAAAATCAACCCCCGCTTTCAGAGGGCGGAAAAAACGAACGTCGTCACGCTGTCAGCGGCAAGCTCCACTCTGCCGCCGAACACGAAATCGCTCTCTTCCGCTTCCCTTTCCGCATCCGTGCACACCGCGGTCGCCGTCCTCCCTTCGAACCCGTCCATCCCGTCCAGCCGCAGACTTTTCGCCGCTCCGTCGTTGACGGCTACGACGACTACGCTTCCGTCGGGTTTGACAAACGCCCCTATGTCGACGCCCGTCCAGTCCATAGGGTCGGAAAGCGTACACCCGACGCGCACGTCCCCCTCGGACAGATAGCGCGTGAACTGCGCAAAGGCGTAATATCTTTTGAGAACGTAAAGCCCCGCGCCGTCCGCGCGTGCGGAAGCGGCATTCCAATAAACTAATCCGTCGTTGTAAGTCCCCTTCGCCACGGAAAGCCACCAGCTCCACTCCTCCGCGTCCAGCAGCGTGAGGTCGCGCAGTACGACTTTCGCGAGGTACATCCCGCTCTCCGCCGTGTCGAATTCCCCCGCCTGCATTTCGCAGAACTCCGTCGCCCGCACGGCAAGATGCGGATAATTCTCGTCGAGATACCGACGCAGCCGCGTCCGCTCCGTACGGCTTGCGTCCACGACGTAATCGTGCACGGAAATCCCGTCAAGCCCGCAAAACCAATCGTACTTCGCAAGTGCGGAAAGATAATCGCGGATGTCGTAACCTTCATCGTAAAACCCTATGCTTCCGCTCTCGAAAAGGTCGAGTTCGAAACGTGTCCCGTTTTCGGCGTTGAACTCCGCGATTTTGCGCTGCATAACGTCGGCAAGCGCCGCAAGCGCTTCGGGGTCGTAATGGCACCCTTCCTGCGAGGAGTAAGGACCGCCCCAGTCCCACTGCGGTTCGTTGACAGGGCTGACGGCAACGGTCGGGACTTTGTCCGGCCCCGCAAGGTAGGTTTCGTAAAGATTGTTCACGATGATGAGAAGATAGTCGGCAAACGCTTCGTAAAATTCGGGTTTCAGGTTGTTTTGTCCGGGGTACTCGCCCGTACACGTCCCCGACTCCGTCATAAGATAATGCGGAGAATTGGCGAAAAACACCACTTTCGTGACATTTCCCGTAGCAAGCGCCTTTCCGAACATAGAGCGCACCGCGGCGTCCCTGTTTTCGAAATCGTAATTGGACTCGTCGCGGAAGGCTGCGCTCACCGCTTCCACGTCGCCGCGTTCCGCTTCGGGCACGTTCTCCGCCACGAAAAAACTCTCCGCCCTGCGGAACTCGTCAAACCCTCCGTTGGAATAGGGCACCGCCCCGTCCAAAGCCGCGTCCGCAGACCCGCCGCCGATGTTGTATCTGAAAATGTTCAGCCGCAGTCCGTCGTCGCCGTAAAGCATTTCCACCGCGCGCTCCGCCGTTTCTTCCGACGCGTTTGCCCCCATATCCTGCCAGTACCACGCGGAGGAAGCGCCGAAGCCGCGGAGGGTCTGATGCCTTTCCGTGAGGTCGACAGCCGCCCTGTAAGGGATGTAAGCGCACGCCCACCACACGGACAGCGCAAACGCCGCGGCGGCAATCAGGGCAAGCGCCGCCGCAAACGCGGCAATCACCGCATCCGACAGATTTTTCTTTTGCTTTCGTGTTTCCATTTCCCGACGGCGGGCGACCGCCCGCACACCTTATCGTATTTATATTAACACATCTGTTTTCCGAAGTAAATACGCAGGTCCGCCTAAAAAAACGCGGCGGCTTTGCGCCGTCGCGTTTTCGCATAAAACACATTTTATCGTTGCAATATGCCGCGTAAACGCATCGTTTGCGCGGGTTTACGCAAAGTCATCTTAGTTTCAGTCCGTCGCGGAAGGCATTGCCCACCTTCTCTCCGAGCACGAGATAGGCGTGATTTACGGGGTCGAAAGTTATGGGGCGGAGTTTTGCGGGGTCTATCTTCCCCTTCCCGTCCAGCACGCTTTCGTCCGCGCCGACGTTCACGATTTCGCCTTCCAGGCGACAGCTCTCTTCGTCATAACTTACGAGTCTGCATTCCAGGACCATCGGCAGCTGCTCTATGACGGGTGCGTCCACGAATTCGCTCTTCACGACGGTGAAACCGGCCCGTGCGAGTTTGTCGGGCACGTCGTGCGCGGACACTATGCCGACATAGTCGCACTCCGCGACGTGCGCCGCGTCCGCCATACTCACCGTGAACGCCCCGCGCGCAAGAATGTTCTCCACCGTCTTGTGCTCCGCACTCAGACACATTGCTATTCTGTTTTCCTCGCTTATTCCTCCCCACGCGGCATTCATCGCGTCCGGCGTGCCGTCCTCGCCGTAAGTGGCGATGATGAAAACGGGTTGGGGATAAGTGTAAGGTTTTGCTCCGAAATTCTTTTTCATAACGACTCCTTCGCGGCAACCGTCCGCCGCCACTCCGTGACGGCGCAGGCGCTTCCGCCTTTTGCTGTATTTTACTCCCCGAAACCGTCTCCGTCAATATGCCGCATCCGCGTCACGCCTTCGCCGCGGGAGCAAGTTCGGCGTAGCCCTTCCATATCTTCTCCTTACTTTTTAACGGTATTCGAGTTCTGATTGTACGCTTTCGCGACGCATTTCCATTCGCCGTCAATTTTGAGCAGAAGCAGATAGTCCGTAAAGTCTATCCTGCCGCCCCAGCCTTCTTCCAGCACGCGCACCACGGCAAGGGTTTCCTCGACGGCGACCACGTCTATACGGGCCTTGAAGTTGTCTCCGCCGCCCACAGTGTCCACATTGCGGTAAAACTGTTCGATTGAACCGTGCTCCAATCTGCCGTCCAGATAGCCGAACAGCACCGCTTCGTCGATAAAAAGTTCCTTTGCATACTTGCTGTTGCCCTCCGCAACGCTTTTCACGAATTTTTCAGCCGCCGCTTCCACCGCGGCATACTCTTTGATGGAATCTCTCATTTTTCACCTCGCATATTCGGAAACTTTCGGTTTCCCCTGTTGACGCAGATATTATTGCGCTGTATAATCAAATAGTCAAGTACGCACATTAAAGTACGGTACTATCAAAAAGTATAGTGCAACGGGAGCCGTAAAATATGCAGGAAAATTCCGCCAAAATCCGCTGTATCTCCGCGGAAGAGCTGAAAACCACGGGCTTTGCCTACACTCTTTCCCTCATAAACGGAAAATACAAAATGACAATACTCTACACTCTTATGGAGTTCGGGGTGGTGCGTTTCAACGAATTGAAACGCTACATTGCGTCCGTCACATACAAGACGCTGAGCCTCGCGTTGAAAGAGCTCGAACGCGACGGGCTGGTGCATCGAGAGGAATATCCTCAAATTCCCCCGAAAGTCGAATATTCCCTCACCGAGCGCGGCAAATCGCTCATCCCCATACTTGACTCCATGTGCGAGTGGGGGGACAAAAACAGGCTTTGAAACGCCTGCTTTTTGTCAGCCGAGCCCCACGTCCAACGCCGTCATAACGGCAAACCCCACCATTACGCCCCACGCGCCCAAATGCGGATGCTCCGATAGTTTTGAGTCGGGGATGAGGTCCTCCGCAACGACGAATATCATTGCCCCCGCGGCAAAAGCAAGCAGCCACGGCTGCGCCGCCGTCAGAGCGGACGCAAGAAAATATCCCGCGACGGCAAATACGGGTTCGACCACTCCGCTGCCCGCTCCGTACAGAAACGCTTTCACGCGGCTGCCCGTCGCCTCCTTCATAGGCAGTGCGACCGCCGCCCCTTCGGGAAAATTCTGTATCGCCATTCCGACCGCAAGCCCCAGCGCGGCGATGAACGCTCCGTCTTCTCCGCCTGCCGCCGCCGCTCCGAATGCAAATCCCACGGCAAGCCCTTCCGGGATGTTGTGTATCGTGACGGCAAGGAAAAGTTTTGCGGGTTTTTGCAGATGACTGCGCAGCCCCTCCTCTTCGTTCGTTCCCTTGTGCAGATGCGGGACGAGTTTGTCGATGATGACCAGAAACGCTCCCCCGACCAAAAACCCCACCACCGCGGGCACGAATTTCCAGTCGCCGTAATCCCCCGCCCCCTCGATTGACGGAATGAGCAAAGACCACACGGAAGCCGCCGTCATCACTCCCGACGCAAAGCCCAGAAACAGCGTATTGAGTTTGGGCGATATCTCCCTCCTGAAAAAGAAAACAAGCGCCGCACCCGCCGCGGTGGCAACGAAAATCACGATAAAACCGAGCGCCGTCATTGCCGCATTTGTCATATACTCCTCCTGCCCGTCATAGTATGAGTTTTCCTTGCGGCGCGGTGCACCGCAGCTCTCTCCGCAAGACGGGCGCAATTTGAAGTTCGCATATGCGAACTCATCCGCATTTTAACATTCGGGCGGCAAAAACGCAAACCGTATAAACTACATACCGAGTTGGTGCAAAAGGGGAATATCCCCCGCTCTCACTCCCCCGCTCCGCGGCTTCTTGCGAGCACCGCCAGAGTTTCGACGTGGCAGATGGCTACAAAAGGTCTCAAAAGTGCCTGTTTTCAAAGGGTGTAACTATCAAAAGTCTCTATATTACCGCTTAATTTCCCTGATTTTGGAAATATCACCGCTGCATAAAATTTCAAGATTTTCCGTTATCTTATCGGCAGACCAGTCCCACCACTTTAGTTGCAGCAGACAGGCGATCGTATCGTCGTCAAACCGTTTGCGAATCACTCTGATAGGGTTTCCGCCGACGATGTGATAAGGCGCAACATCTTTAGAAACCACCGAATTTGCCCCGATGATCGCGCCGTCGCCGATATGTACACCGGGCAGCACCGTCACATTCTGCCCGAGCCACACGTCGTTGCCGACCATCGTATCCCCTTTCAGCGGCAAATCGCCAAGCTGCGGCGTACATTTTTCCCAGCCGCCGCCCATGATATTGAACGGGTACGTCGTCACGCTGTTCATCCGATGATTGGCGCCGTTCATGATAAATTCCACCCCCTTCCCGATGGCACAGAACTTACCGATGATCAATTTATCTCCTATAAATTCATAATGGTGCGTGACATGTTTTTCAAAATCTTCCGCGCCGGTATCGTCATCGTAATACGTGTAATCGCCGACGATGATGTTCGGCCGGGTGATGACGTTTTTAATAAAGCAAAGGCTCGGCACTTTTCCATTCGGAAATCTTTTATCAGGGTCGGGTCCGTTCATGATTTTTATCCTCCGTTTTCGCGGGCTGCTGCCTGTATTATAAGTATATCAGAAAAATTTGCCGGCCGCAAGGGGCTCGCGGTCGGCGGATCTGCATTATTTCCGTTCGAGACAAATTAGAGTCTCTACGTGCATAGTCTGAGGGAACATATCGTAAGGGCGGACGGAGGACAGAGTGTAGCCGCGGGAAAGCAGGAATTTCAGGTCGCGCGCAAGAGTGGCGGGGTTGCAGGAGATGTAAACTATCCTTTCGTATCCCGCTTCCGCCGCGGCGGCGAGGACAGTTTCGTCGCAGCCCTTTCGGGGCGGGTCGAGCACGAGCGCGCGGGGTGTGCCGTCCTGCGGCAGACGGCGCATATAATCCGCCGCGTCCGCGCACACTTCCGTCACCCTGTCCGCAAGCCCCAGCCTCCGCATCAGTCTTTTTGCGTCATCCACCGCTTCGGGGACTATTTCCGCCGCGGTTATACGGGCGTCGGGAAGGCGCAGCGCAAGCTCCGCGGTGAGCAGTCCCACTCCCGAATAAAGTTCCGTCACGTCGCCGCGAAAATCCGAGAGCGCGGCGCACGCGTCGGCATATATCCTGTCGCGTATTTCGTCGTTGACTTGCAGAAAACTCAGCGGCGACACGGCGGCGGAGAACGCCCCCAGTTTCTGCGGGCTCTCCTTTCCGCGCACGAGTTTCACGCTTCCGCCCATAATGACGTTGGTCTTCTCCTTGTTGGGAGAAACGTACAGCGCATAATCTCCGAAATGCTCTCCGAGTTTGCGCGCAAGGTTGTCGATGTGGGGCACTCCGTCCCCGTTCACGACCAGCACGACGGAGAGCGAGGAAACGTAGCGCGCCACGAGATGGCGCAGCAGTCCCCTGCCCGTCCCCTCGTCATACGCTTTGAGCCCGTTTTCGTTCGCCCAGTCAGTGACGTCGGCAATGACCCTCTTCGCCCATTCGCCGTGCAGCGGACAGTCTTTGAGGGGCACCATCTTGTGCGACTTCTTTTCGTAAAAGCCGACCACGACTTTGCCGTGTCTTCCCATAGTCCCGAAAGGCAGCGCGAGTTTGTTGCGGTAAGCCCACTGCGCTCCCGAAACGACTTCGGGCACTTCGACGTCAATCCCTGCGGTCTTGTGCAGCGTACGCTGCAAATTCAACCTTTTGACTTCCTCCTGCCGCGCCTGCGAAAGATGCTGCAAATCGCATCCCCCGCAGCGGCCGAAATAGCGGCAACGCGGTTTTATCCTGTCATTTGACGGCTCTAAAACCTCGATAAGTTCACCGAATGCAAAATCTTTCTTTGCGTGGACAATGCGGACGCGCACCCTTTCGCCCACTGCCGCGAAGGGTACGAATACAGGATAGGCACCGTCTTTGACGATGCCTTCGCCGCTCATTCCGAAGTCGCTCACAACGCCTTCGAACTCATCTCCGACCTTGAATTTCCTCACTCTGCGTCACTTCTTCGCATAAATCTTTTTGAGCTTTGCGAACCGCGGCAGCCCGTTCTCGTGAGGGACTTTGACATCGCCCTGTATGAGAGGCAGCGCATACTCCACAAACTCGTCGCTGATGTATTTCCCGCCGTCGATTATCCATTCCGAGGGCACTTTGCGCTCCGCGTTGGCGGCGTGTTCGAGGGATACGAGCGCGGGGTTGCACACATAAGTGTCCGCCGAATAGTCACGCTCGAACACCACCATTTTGTCCGTTTCGCCCGCGACCGCGGCGCGCACGGCGTGCACTCCCGCCTGATACGCTTCGTCCACGTCGATTGCGGACGCAAGGTGCGTGGCGCACCGTTGCAGAAGGCTCAGCTCTATGGGGCGCACTTTCACGCCCAGCCTCTCCTTGACTATGCTTCCGAGCAATGCGGCAAGCCCGCCCATCGCGGCGTGTCCGAAATGGTCGTGCTGACCCGCCTTGAAATCGCCGACATATGTGCCGTCCGCCCTTTTCAGCCCTTCCGCCACGACGGCGATGCACTTGCCCTCGTTGCGTTCGCAGACATTGAACACGTCGTTAACGAACCTGTCCACGTCGAACGGAACTTCGGGCAGATATATGAGGTCGGCACCGAGACCGCTGCGTCCCGCAAGTGCCGCCGACGCGGCAAGCCATCCCGCATTCCTGCCCATAACCTCTATGATGCAGACAAGTCCGAAGTTGTAGACCTTGGCGTCAAGGTTGCACTCCATCACCGTGGTGGCTATATACTTCGCCGCGCTGGCAAAACCGGGACAATGGTCCGTGCCGTAAAGGTCGTTGTCAATGGTTTTGGGCACGCCTATGACGTTGACGTCATAGCCGCGGTCCTCCATATACTTGCTGATTTTGTTGCAGGTGTCCATACTGTCGTTTCCGCCGTTGTAGAAAAAGAAACGGATGTCGTATTTGCGGAACACTTCCAGAAGCCGCCTGTAATCGGTGTCGTCCTCCGTGTAGTCTTTGAGCTTGTAGCGCGAAGACCCGAGCGCGGAAGAGGGGGTGTGCCTGAGCAGTTTGAGCTCGTTCATATCCTCTTTGGAAATGTCGTAGAACTTTTCCTGCAAGATGCCGAGCACGCCGTGCTCCGCCCCGTAGACTTCCGTGATATTTTCCTGTTTGAGCGCCTCGATGAAAACCCCCGCCGCACTGCTGTTGATGACGGCGGTCGGACCGCCGCTCTGACAGAACATACAAGCTCCTTTCAAACCTTTCATAATTTCTCCTTATCCTGCGCGCAAAAGCCGCGGTCATAATAATATGATACAGTCTCGGCGGCTCATTTTCAAGCCCCAAATCCCCGCGCGGCGGCGCCGCCGCTTGCGAAGACGGCGCGGGAGTGGTAAAATGACGGAAAAACGGAGCGAGGACTTATGGAAAAAATCGCAAGTTTCACCATCGACCATCTCAGGCTTCTTCCGGGGCTGTATCTCTCCCGCCGCGACGAAAAGGACGGCGTGACGGTGACCACGTTCGACCTGCGCTTCACCGCGCCCAACCGCGAACCCGCAATGGACATAGCGGGGCTGCACACCGTAGAACACCTCTTCGCGACTTATCTGCGCAACAGCGAAATCAAGGACGACGTCGTGTATTTCGGTCCTATGGGCTGCCGCACGGGGTGCTATCTTCTCCTCTTCGGCGACAAGACGCCCGAAGAGGCGCTGCCGTATGTGCTGGGCGCGTGCGACTTCACCCTCGCCTTCGAAGGCGACATTCCGGGAGCACAGGCAGCCGAATGCGGCAATTGGCTTGAACACAACCTGTCCCTCGCGAAGTTCTATGCCGCGCGCTACAAGTCCGACCTTCTCGCGCACCGTCGTTTCTCGTATCCCGAATAAGCAAAATTCCAAAAACGCCGAAACACCGCGTTTATATCTGAAAAACGCCGTCTGAAACGGCGTTTTTGTTTTTTTGCCTTGTCATCGTCTGTTTTACGGGCGGCGCATTATCCGTTTGCCGCCATCCGCGTGCTTCTCAAAACGCGGGGTGTCGGGCGCGCCCTGCCGTGCGGCGGACGGCGGGAGGGAAGGAAAAGTCCGCGCGCGTCGAGGGCGGAAAACCGCGCGTAGGCGGCGGAAAAAACAATCGAAAAGCCCCGTCCGTAAGGCGGGGCTTCCGATATATTTCCGTTTTCTTTGACGTTATTTGCTGATTGTGGTCGCAAGCATAAAGAGGTGCTCGTCAAAGCTCTTCTTGCATTTCAGCGCCTCTATGACGTTCATATCGATGATGTCGCTGCCGTGCACGCCGACCACTCTGCCGCTCTGTCCGCACTCGATGAGTTCGACTGCGCGCGCCGCAAGACGGCTCGCCAGCACTCTGTCGAACATCGAAGGAATGCCGCCGCGCTGGATGTAGCTCAAAGCAACGTGGTTGACGGTCCTGCCCGTCGCGGCGCTGACTTTTTCCTTCAACTCGTCTTTGAGGTCGTTCCTGCCCTCCGCGAGCACGATGATGGTGGAAGTCTTGCCCTTGTCGAAGCCCTTCTTCACGCTTGCCGCGATGGCGTCCACATCCGTGGGCGCTTCGGGCAGAATGACGTATTCCGCGCCGCCCGCGAGTGCGGTTTTGAGAGCGATGTCACCGCAGTGTCTGCCCATAACTTCGAGAATCATTATTCTGTCGTGGGAAGTGATGGTGTCGCGCAGTTTGAGCATAGCGTCGAGGACGGTGTTGCAGGCGGTGTCGAAGCCTATGGTGTAATCGGTGTATCCCATATCGTTGTCGATGGTGCCGGGAATGCCGATGACGTTGAGGTCGGTGAGCTGGTGCAGGTCGGACACGCCGTGGAAAGAACCGTCGCCGCCGATGACGATGAGGTTGTTTATGCCGCGTTTCAGAAGATTCTGCGCCGCCTCCTGAATGACTTCGGGCTTTCTGAACTCGTCCGTCCTGCCCGTGCGGAGAATGGTGCCGCCGACGTGGACGCAGTTGGAAACGCTGCCGTAAGGCATCTCGATGATGTCGTCGCCGATGAGTCCGACATAGCCGTGACGGACCCCGTACACTTCGTAACCTTTGCTGAGCGCATAGCGGAGCGCGGTCCTTATGCAGGCGTTCATTCCGGATGAATCGCCGCCGCTGGTCAGGATTGCGAGTTTTTTGGACTGCTTGGATGCGTTTTTAGCCATATTTACCTCCGGGCTCGACGCCCTTTTTATCTACGGTTGCGACGCGCGCGCAAGCGCACGCATCCCGTCTATTATATCTGAGGACGGTTTAAATGTAAAGCATTAGAGAGACACAATTTTGCCTGCCGCGCAGTCCGCGCGGCGGCACGGAAACCGCGCCGCTTCAACGGGAACGGTCGTATCTGACGTGCGCGTCGCCCGCGATGTTGGACAGTCTGCGCAAAAGCTCGTCCGTCGGTTCGACCTTGTGACGGAACTCTTTGAGGCACATTCTGCCGTCCGCTCCCCTCATCTGCGCGCGCACGGGCACTTCGCCGGGGAACATCGCAAGCACTCCCGTGATGAGCCTGGTCATTGCGGAGTCTTCCACCAGCACGTATACCACACCGGAATGCGTCGCGGGACGCGCGGAATGCGCGGCTTCGTTCTCCCAGAGTTCCAGCTTTTCGACGCTGATTTTGGGTTCGCTCTCGTCGCGCAGGTCAATCTTGCCGTACGCCTTTACGGGCACGTCCGCTTCCAGCAGCGCGCCGTACTGCTCGTATGCGCGCGGATACATCGAAAACTCCACCGTGCCCTCGCGGTCTTCCAGCCTGCCGACGGCGAACTTCTGCTGTTTGCCCGTCATTTTGCGTTCGTGGGACTCGACTATGCACCCCATACGCACGCTCTTTCCGGAAAGCTCCTTGTTGAGCACGGAGATTTCATCCCCGTTGTCGTCGTACTCTTTGGTGAAAAGCATAGACGTTTCGAAGTCGAACTCGTGCTTCGTGTCCTTGTAGTCGTCGAGAGGATGCCCGCTGACGTACATCCCGAGCACCTCTTTTTCTCCCGCAAGCAGCTGCATTTTGTCGTATTCCGCAAGCTCCGTGTACTTCACCGTCACGTCTTCCACGAGGTCGTCGAAAAGGGACATCTGCCCTTCGAGCTTGTTTTTCTTGTCGGCGTTGACGGCGTCCATAATGCGTTCGTACGACGCCATAAGGGTGGAGCGCGTCTTGCCGAAGCAGTCGAAGGCGCCACCCTTTATCAGACTCTCAATCATCCGCTTGTTCACCTGTCCAGCGCAGCGTTCGATAAAGTCGCGCAGGTCGGAGAACTTTCCGCCTCGCTCCCTCTCTCCGAGCACGAATTCCATCGCCTGTTCGCCCACGTTCTTTATACCCATCAGCCCGTAACGCACGTTGTCGTTCTCAATCGAGAACACTTTCTTGGAGCGGTTGATGTCGGGCGCGAGTATCTTCACTCCGACGCGGCGGAGATAATTGATGTAATGTTTCACCTCGTCCGCATTGGTGATGCGGTTGTTGATGACGGCGGTGATGAAGTGAGTGGGATAATAGCATTTCAGCCACGCGGTCTGATAGGCAAGCACCGCATACGCCGCCGCGTGCGACTTATTGAACGCGTAGTTTGCGAATTTCAGGATTTGTTCGAACAGTTCGGAAGCAATCTCGCGGCTCACGCCGTTTGCCACCGCGCCTGGTATCTGCTTCTGCGTGGTGTCGTCGGGGAGCACTCCGCCGTTCAGGAAAATTTCTTTCTGTTTGACCAGCACGTCCAGCTTCTTTTTGGAAATGCTTCGCCTCATTATGTCCGCGCCGCCGAAGGAATAGCCCGCAATCTTCTGCGCAATCTGCATAACCTGCTCCTGATACACGATGCATCCGTAAGTGGTTTCCAGCACTTCGCGCAGCAGCGGATGGGCGTAATGCACGCTCGCGGGGTCGCGCTTGCCTTTGAGGAAGAGGTCCAGAAACTGCATCGGTCCCGGACGGTACATCGAAATGCCCGCCATGACGTCTTCGAGATTCGACGGCTGCAACTGCATCATAAACTTCTTTATGCCGCCGCCTTCGAGCTGGAACACCGCTTCGCAGTCGCCGCCCGCAATCAGCGCATAAACCGCGGGGTCTTCGTAACCCAGCTTGTTGAAATCCACCTCGACGCCCTTGTCTTCGCGGATATATTTCAGGGCCTCGCTGATGTCCGTCAGCGTTTTCAGCCCCAGAAAGTCCATTTTGAGAAGCCCCTGCGCCTCGACCATCGTCTTGTCGAACTGCGTGGTGATGTCGTTTCCGTTTCTGGACAGCGGGACGTGTTCGACAATCGGGTCGCCGCAGATGACGACGCCCGCGGCGTGCATAGAGGTCTGCCTGGGCATACCTTCCAGCTCGATTGCCGTGTCAATCACCTTTTTCGCCGTGGGGTTCGAGCGGTAAAGCGTCGCGAATTCCTCGGAATACAGACTGCTGGCAGGGGAAAGGCACTGACGCAGCAGAACTTTGCCCACGGGGATGTCCTTCACCCAGTTGTTGGCGTCCGTATACGGCACGTCATAGACGCGCGCGACGTCCTTGACCGCAGCCTTCGCGCTCATCGTGGAATACGCGATAATCTGCGCGACGTTGGGCGCGCCGTATTTTTCCACGACGTACTCGATGATTTCGGGACGGCGCACGAAACAGAAGTCTATGTCGAAGTCGGGCATCGAAACGCGCTCTTCCGAAAGAAAGCGCTCGAACAGCAGATTGTAGCGCAGCGGGTCGACGTCGGTTATGCCTATGGAATACGCGACAAGACTGCCCACGCCGCTCCCTCTGCCCGGTCCCACGGGAATGCCCTTGTTTTTCGCCGCATTGACGAAGTCCCATACAATCAGGAAGTAGTCGTTGAACCCGCACCTGTCTATGACGCCCAGTTCGTAATTCAGCCTTTGCTCGATTTCGGGCGTAATGACGTCGTAGCGGCGGTGTATCCTCTCCCACGCAAGGTCGTGGAGATACTGTTTGGAGTCCCTGCCGTTCATATCCTCCGTTTCGAAGTGAGGAATGAACGTCTTTTTGTATTTGACGACGAAATAGTCGCCGTCCACCTTGTCCGCAATCTCGCGCGTGCTCTCGACGGCTTCGGGTATCCAGGAAAACAGCTCCTCCATCTCCTCGCCGCTTTTTAGATAAAAATTGTCGTTGGAAAAGCGTACGCCGACGGGGTCCGTCTTTTTGCATTGCAGGGTGATGCACATCATCGTGTCCTGCGTGTCCGCGTCCGAGCGGCGCAGATAATGCGCATCGTTGGTCGCCACCACTTTAACGCCGATGTCGCGCGCGAGAGACACGAGCGGGCGCAGTATCCGTCTTTCCTCTTCCAGCCCGTGGTCCTGCAATTCGATGTAAAAATCCCCCTCTTCGAACATACCTTTCAGGCGCAGAGCGTACGCCTTGGCGCCTTCGTAATCGTTTTTGAGCAGATGTGAAGGAATACCCCCCGCAAGGCACGCAGAACAGCATATCAGCCCTTCGGAATACTTTTCGAGGGTGTCGAGGTCAATCCTCGGCTTCATATAAAACCCGTCCACGAAAGAAATCGTGGACAGCTTCATCAGATTTTTATACCCCGTGAGATTTTTCGCCAGCAGGATGAGATGGTCGCGGCGGTGCAGCGTTTCGGGCGTCTTGACGTGCAGGTCGTCCGCAACGTAAAACTCGCTGCCTATGATGGGTTTCAGCCCCGCCGCGCGCATCGCGCTGACAAAGGTGTGCACGCCGTAAAGATTGCCGTGGTCGGTGATGGCGCACGCGTTCATTCCCATCGCCTTCAACGCTTCCGTGAGCGGCGAAACGTGCAGAACCTTGTCCGCCTCCGTATCCGAGAGCACGCTCTGATTGAGCCTAATTGCCCCGTCGAGCAGACTGTATTCGCTGTGTACGTGCAGATGTACGAAATCGCTCATTTTTCTTCCTCGTAAGTGACGGCTTATCTCCCCGCGTCAATTTTCTTCCGCATTTTCTCCGAAACCGTTTTCCCGCGCGATTTCGGAGAGTTTGCGCAGTCGGTGATTGAGACAGCTTTTGCTCACGCCGAGAATGTCCGCAAGCTCGCTCATACTAGCCTGCTGATATTCCATACGCGCGCACGCAGTTTCGCGCAGCGCGAGAGTGAGCGAATCCAGCCCCACGCTCTCCTCTATCGCCCCTATCTCCATAAGCTGTCTGGACGCGGCGGCATACGTCTTGTCCAGATTGGCAGCTTCGCAGATGGTGACGCGGTTGATGCTGTTGGCGGTCTCCCTTTCGTCTATGATTGCTTTGAGGCGCAGCACGCTTTCGCTAAGTTCCAGCACCGCAAGCATATTCAGTATCTCTTCCTTGTCCTTGATGTACACCAGATAAAGCTGTCCGCGCTCGCTTATCTTGGCGCTCACCCCCAGCCGCGAAAGCAGAGCCGCAAGCTCTTCCGCAAACTCTTCCCCGTCCACGGAAAACTCGAAATGATAGCCCTCTCTCTTTTCTTCCTCTCCCTCGGCGGAGGGCACGTAGACGCTTCCGCAGACGAGGAACAGCCCTTTGAGATAGCTCACCGCCGCCCCGCGGACGGACGCGGCGAATTCGGGTATGCCCCCGTCCGCCAGACAAAAGTCCTCCACCGCCTGCCCCGCAAACCCCGTAGGCACGGCGACGGCATAGGAGGTGCTGCCCTTTTTCATCCCCGTTCTGACGTGCTCGGCGGAGATTTCGAATTCCGTCGGATACAGCCTTTTCAGAAGCCCGACGACGGCAAGACATTCGGCATACGACGAAAGCCCGATGACGAGATTGCGCCGCTTGCCGGAGATGTGGATATACCCTCCCTGCTTCGCCGCCGCAGAGAGGAAAGCACGGACGTCCCTGTCTTCCGAAGGGAGCACGGAGAGCAATTCGTTTTCCGCATTTTCTTTGAAAGAAGCCATATTTATCCTTTCATTCCGACTGCTTAAAGTCCTTTTTCGGGCGGAAGTGCGGTTCCGCCCCAAGCCCGCACACGCGCTCCGGCGCAATGCCGTGCCGCGCGATGAAGTCCGTCACCCGCGGGAACGCTCCGACCTTTCCGTCGGAGTGCGCGTCCGAGCCGAGGATGAACGTCACCCCCGAAGACACTATATCTTCCGCATACGGTTCCAGCGTTTCTATATGCTTTTCGTTGAGTTCGACATAAATGCCCTTTTCCGCCGCGGCGCGGCACACCTTCCCCGCGTCGACCTGCGCCCTGTGGCAGAGATGACACAACACGTCGACAGGATAGCGCTCCATCACCGCAAGCCACGCGCGCGTGTTGTAAGCGACGAGCTCTTCGTCCGCACGCGCCCTTTCGCTCCCCCAGCCGTTGACGAAGAGAAACTTCGGTTCGCGGCGGAGATAGCGCGGCTGCAAAAAGCGGTGAAACCCGACGTGCAGCAAGTCGCATTCCGAAATGACGCCGTCCGGGACGTCGAGCGTTCCGTCCTCCCCCGTTATGCTCGCTTCTATGCTCGCATAGACGCGCAGCCCGCCCTTCGCGTTTTCGCGAGCGATGTCCCGCCGCTGCGCAGCGGCTTTTTCCGCCGTCTGATGGAAAAACAGACTGCCGCAGCCGTGGTCCGCGATTGCGATTTCGCGGAGCCCGAGCTCTCTCGCGCGCGCCGCTTTGTCGGCGACGGTGCCCTTTCCGTCGCTTGCGCGGGTGTGCATATGGTAGTCGCCGAAAACCTTCATACGGATACCCCTGCGTGCCGCCGCAGGCGTCCCCCGCGGCGTGTGTATACACGCCGTTCACACATAGTGTTTTCCATTATAGCACGTATCGCGTCAAAATGGCAGTCCGTCCGAAAAAATTTCGACTTCTCTTTCCAACCTCTCTCCGAACAGTTCGAACACCCTCTCCTCCGCAAGCCGCGCAAGAGCCTGAAAATCCGCCGCGGAAGCACCTCCGACATTGACGATGAAGTTTGCGTGCACGCGCGAAATCTCCGCTCCGCCCAGCCGCACGCCTTTCAGCCCCGCCTTTTCTATGAGCGCGCCGGCGGGCAGAACGCCGCGTCTGAACACGCTGCCGCAGGAAGGCGCGCAAGGCTGTCTTCGTCTGCGTTCGGCAAGAAATTCCGCCGCGCGCCGCACGCTCTCCTCCGCGCTCATACGCGGCAGGAAAAAGTCCGCCCGCAGCACCGCTCCCGCCGCGCCGCGGCGGTATCCGAAAGCGGCTTCCTCTTTTTTGATACGCTCGATTTCGGCAAAATCTGGTGTTAAGCGTTCTATTTCGACAATATAATCTGCAATTTCGTGCCCGAACGCTCCCGCATTCATATGCACCGCACCGCCTGCCGTCGCGGGCACTCCCGCAAGAAATTCCAGCCCGCCCGCGCCGTGCTCTCTGCCGAAGGATATGATTTTCGCCAGCGGCGCGCCGCATTCGGCGCGTATGACGACGCCGCGCTCGTCCTCCGCCGTTTTGATTATTTCCGCCGCACCGCGCGTGAGCACGGCGGGGATCAGAATTTCTCCGTCCTCCATCACAGTGTTGCTTCCGCCGCCGAGCAGATAAAAATCGGCGGCGCCCTGCTCCGCACTCCGCATCAGAAAGCGCGCAAGCGCGTCCGCGTCCGCAGGCTCGTACACCCTTGCCGCCCTTCCTCCTCCGCGGAACGTGGTGAGCTCCGCCGCCCCGACGTCTTCCCTTATGCGCACGCCGAGTTCTTCGGCGATTTTGTCAGTCACACCGTACAGCGCCATACGGCATTGTATGCCGCGGACCGCCGCGCGAACACAAAACCTTCGTTCGGGACAAATAAAGTGTTCGACTTTTCCGCACGAAACGCGAAAACCCTCGGCCACACGAAACGCCGCCTCAAAAAGAAACGTAACCAAGAATAAACACACGAAGTGCTATCCCCGAAACGGAACGTAACTGATAGCAAACACACGAAGCGCCGCCCTAGAAAGGAACGCAACCAAAAGCAAACACACGAAGCACCGCCCCTAAAAAGGAACGTAACTAAGAATAAACACACGAAGTGTGTGTCAGTCGAAGTCGGTGTCCTCGGGACGGTTTTTCTCCATAAGACGGGTGGACAGCTCGTCGAGCGCGTCCCTGCCCATAGATTTGAGACGGAAATTGCGGCTCGCCGCTTCGATGACGACGGCAAGGTTTCTGCCCGCCGACACGGGCACGACGACGCGCTGGAACTTGACGCCGAGGATTTCGTAAGTCAGGTCCTCGTCGCCGAGACGGTCGTAGCTTTTTTCGTCGTCCCACCTTTCCATTTCTATGACGAGGTGTATGCGCTTCTGGTTGAGCACTCCGCCCACGCCGTACATAGCTTCCACGTCGATGAGCCCCACTCCCCTGACTTCGAGGAGGTTGGCGATGGTCTTGGGAGGATAGCCGTAAATCTTGTTCTTGATGCGTTTGACTTCGACAAGGTCGTCCGCGACGAGCATATGCCCGCGGTGCACGAGTTCGAGCGCGGTTTCGGACTTGCCTATGCCGCTGTCGCCGATGAGCAGCACGCCTATGCCGCTGATGTCGAGCAATTCGCCGTGGATGGTGTCGCTCGCGGCGAGCGCAGTAGTGAGATAATGCACGGCGTCGCTCTCGATTGCCGCGGTAGACTCCACGCTGACGAAGAGCGCCGTGCGGTATTTCGCCGCCATCCACGCCATTCCGTCCGTGACGCGGTGCTTGTGAGTGACGATGACGCAGGGCACGCCCTTGGAAAAGAGCCTTTCAAGCTGCATATCCCTCTTTTCCTCGTCGAGGGAATCCAGATACGCCATTTCCGCATTGCCGAGTATCTGTATCCTGTGTTCGGGGAAATATTCGTCAAACCCCGCAAAAAGCAGCCCGGGACGGTTGGTCGCCGTCGAACGGAAACACAGCTCCCCTTCGGGCGCGTAGACTATTTCGAGGTCGAGGTCGGCGGCGAACTTCTCCGCCGTGATGTGGAATTCGCTTTTGCGTACGGGCTCTTTGCTCATACATCATCCTCCGTTTGCCGCAGGCGGGACGCAAAGCGGTGCGTCCCCTCCCGCCTATTCATTTTCCGTCCCGTCTTCGGGCGCGTCTTTTTCTTTTTCCGCCGCGCTCATAGCGGCTTCCTCTCCTCCGCCGAGAGCGGCCAGTATTCTCTCCGCAAGCGCACGCGAAAACCCCGGCAGCGCCGCTATCTTCTCCGCGTCGGCGTGCTTCACGTTCTCTGCCGAGCCGAACTCGCGCAACAGCGCGTCCGCGCGCACTTTGCCGATTTCGGGAATGTTGCGCAGCACGGTTTCCGACATATGCTTGCCGCGCAGGGTCCTGTGATAGGTTATCGCAAAGCGGTGCGCCTCGTCGCGCACGCGTTGGAGCATTTGCAGCGCCACGCTGTCGCGGGGCAGAATTATCGGGGTCTTGGGGTCCCTGCCGAGAAAAACTTCCTCTTCGCGCTTGGCGAGCGAAAGAATTTCGAGGTCGCGCATACCGCACTCGTCGAGCGCTTCCAGCGCGTACGCGAGCTGCCCTTTGCCGCCGTCTATCAAGATGAGGTCGGGCGGAGTCGCGAAACTCTCGTCCTTGCCCTCTTTCAGCCGCATAAGCCTGCGCGTCAGCGCCTCTTTCATACAGGCGAAATCGTTGTTGCCCTCCACGGTCTTTATGCGGAACTTGCGGTAATGGGATTTCTTCGGTTCGCCGCCCTCGAACACCGCCATACTCGCCACCTTGTCCGTGCCGGAGATGTGGGAGATGTCGTACGCTTCTATGCGGTTGGGCAGCACGGGCAGACCGAGCAGCTCGCCGAGCTGTTTCACGGCGCCCTCCGTCCTGAGGACTTTGCGTTCCTCGCGGCTGCCGTGTTTTTCCAGCGCGTCGTGTGCATTGGAATGCGAAAGGTCGAGGAGCTGCCTGCGCACCCCCTGTTTGGGCTCTACCACACGCACGGTACGGTGCGCAAGCCCGCAGACCGCCCTTTCCAGCGCGTCCGCATTCTCTGCCGAATCCGTGATTATCTCGTCGCACACGGGCGGATTTTTGACGTAAAACTGATAGATATAGGACGCTATGTCCTCGTCCGCGGCGTCGAACACGCGGTTTTCGCCGCCCACCAGCTTGCCGCCGCGCACCACCAGCATATTCACCGCTCCGAGCACGCCGTTGGTTTCGTAGGCGAATATGTCGAGGTTGAAATCCTTTGGCAGCGCGCTCACCTGCTTGCGCACTATGTTGTCGAGGACTTTGAGCTTGTGTTTGTAGTTCAGGGCGACTTCGAAGTTTTCCTCGTCCGCAAACGCGAGCATCTTCTCGGTGAGAACGCGCTCGACCTCCCTGTCGTTGCCGCGCAGGAAGGATATCACCCTCTTTATCTCTTCCTTGTACTCCTCCGTGCTCACGCCGCCCGCGCAGGGAGCGAGGCACCTGCCCAGATGATAGTTGAGACAGGGACGCGAGGGTTTGGACATATCGCGGCTGCAATCGCGCACCTTGAACGCCGTGTGAATGAGGTCGGTTATGTCGCGCACGTTCACGGACTGCATATATGGGCCGAAATACTGCGCGCCGTCGTTTCTCAGTTTGCGCACCAGCCGCACGGTGGGGAAATCCTCGTGCATATCTATGCGCAGGAAAGGATACGCCTTGTCGTCTTTGAGGAGTATGTTGTACTTGGGGGTATGCTTTTTGATGAGGTTGTTTTCCGTGACCAGCGCGTCCACTTCGCTCGGACAGATGATGTAGCGGAAATCGGCGACGTGTTCGAGCATCGCCATAACCTTCGCGGTCTTGTTGCCGGACTGATAAAAATACTGTTTCAGACGCGCGTTGAGCCTCTTCGCCTTGCCGACGTAGATAATTTCGCCCGCCTCGTCCAGCATCATATAAACGCCGGGATTTTCCGGCACGTCTTTCAGCTTCGCCTTGAAGTCCACGGGGATATTATACCCCATCCCGAAAGATTAGTAAAGCAAGGGCGCGGAATGCTCCGCGCCCTTGTCCCGCCGCACGGACCGAGCCGCACGGAAAACTTCCGACTGCTGCCCGACTCCGTTCCGCCGCTCACACCGCGGCCGTCCCGTCCGAGCACAAAACCTTTTCCAACGGCGAAGCGTCCGACCAATACTCCCGCTTATCTATCGCGTTCCATTGTGCCGTTGTCCCGTAATAATTGACGGCTGTCAGTTTCGGGCAGGACGCAAGTGCGAATTCGGCAATCACCGTCACGCTGTCGGGAATAGTCAGCTTGACAAGGGATTGGCAGCCGAGGAATGCTCCGAACCCTATTTCGGTCACATTTGCCGGAATGACGACGGACGCAAGGCTTTCGCATCCCAGGAAAGTCATACTTTCTATCACGGTCACTCCGTACGGAATCGTGACCGAGGTTAAGGCGCTGCATCCCGAAAACGCCTGCTCTCCTATGGCGGTGACTCCGTCGGGTATATTGACCGCCGTCAGGCTTTTGCATCCCGAAAATGCGCTGTATTCTATCCGCGTTACGCTATCCGGCAGTTCGACGGAAGTCAGCGCGACGCAATCGCCGAATGTAAACGGTTTGATGCTCGTCACCCCGCTCGGAACAGATACGGAGGTAAGTTCCGAACACCCGGCGAATGCGGATTCGCCTATGTTTGACACTCCCCGTCCGATGCTCAGCGACCGCAACGCACTGCAACCGTCAAAGGCGGAAGCCCCTATGTCGGTCACGCTGTCCGGAATGACCGCCGACGTGAGCGCCCAATGCCCGAAAAACGCCTCTTCTCCGATGCTCGTCACGCTGCCGTCGGACGGAATCACACTTGCCGAACATCCCGCCACGAGCGTCTTGCTTGCCCTCTCCACAAGGCAATTTCCCGTGCTCTGATAGGCGGCATTTTCCGCGGCGACCGAAATCGACGTCAGCATACCGCACCGACCGAACACGCCCTTGCCGATGTGGTTTACATTGTGCGGTATCGTTATTGACCTGAGTTCCCCGCAGCCGGCAAACGCACCGTCACCGATATGCGTCACGGCGTCGGGTATGGCGACGGAAACGAACGTACACGCCGTGAAAGCCCCTTCTGCAACGGATGTCACGCTGCCGTCGGACGGAATCACGCTCGCCGAGCATCCCGCCCGCAGGACTTTGCTTTCCGTTTCGATCAGGCACTCTCCGTCGCTATGGAAGACGGGATTCTCTTCATCGACGGAAATGATGCTCAGCAAAGGACAATTCGCAAATATCCGTTCGCCGATATCGGCGACGCCTTTCCCTATGTGCGCCAATCTCAATGCGCCGCAGTCACGGAAAACCGAATCGCCCAGAACCGTCACGCTGTCTGGCACGGAAACCGATTCGAGCCCCGAATTGTGAAACGCATAGTCGTCGATGGCACGCACACCGTTCCCGAGTGCGACAGAGGTCAATGATATGCAATTCTCGAATGCTCCGCTGCCTATGGATACAACGCTGTCGGGAATGGTGACGGACTCGATTGAAGCCCCGTAAAAAGCGCCGCTGCGGACAGAGGTCAATTCCCGTCCCTCCGCCTCGGAAGGGATGATCGGGTTGGCGGAATCCCCTACGTACTCATCAAGCTCGCATTCGGTTTCGCTTATGAGCGTCAGGACGAACCCGTCTTGAGTGGTTATCTCCCGCGGCGCGTCCGACGGGGTGTCGGAATGCGGCATATTCTCGTCGCATGCCGCCAAAATGCAAACGGTCAGCACAAGGCACAACAATGCCGCCGTCATCAAAACAAGTTTCTTTCTCATAACTCCCTCACTTGGACGCCCTTGCACTGCGGTCTTTCGATGCAAACCCCGTCGTGCAGCGTCATATGCAGCGTTCCGCCGCATCAGAGGCGCGGTCTTGAGCATATTACCGTGCGCTCTTTGCGACAGCTTGTGTTGAATATACCAACTTGTTCAATTACAGCATAGCACACTATGATATAATTTTCAATACATATTATTTCATCGCTGGCGGATGGTCGTAAAGTTTTATGATTATATTGAACAGTAAGAGGAACACTGTTCGGTATAATTTTTTATTTTGGACGGCGGCAAAACGCAAAATACGAAGTGCTTTTTACCTCGCAAAAAAGGCGGACAGTGCGGAAAACAAAATTCTATCTGTTGCAGAAACAGGAGGTGTCGGCGGTGGTGTCGGGATTAGTGGTAGTGTCGCCGGACGACGTGAGAGTGGGGCCTGCGACGGTGAGCGCGAAAAGTATGGAGAGCATAACGGCGGTTTCCGTGCTCGAAACCGTGCCGTCGGACGCAAACACCGCCATAACTATCAGCAAGAATAAGAACCAGTTTTCGTTGAAGGTCATACCCCACCTCCGCTGCCACAACAAGGTATGCACCGCGTCCCCGAAAGGTGCGCGGCTCTTTCGGCAAAATGAGAGCGGAAGGGAGTTTTTGCGGCAAAGGGAGCTAAAATGCGCGCGGAAAAGAGAATTATAATTCGGCTATGGAAACCCTCCTGGACGAAAAGACCGTGGAACTCATCCGCGACTACGTTCCGCGCAACGCCACTCTGCATATGCTGTCCGAGTTTTTCGGAGCGTGTGCGGACGCCACGCGCGCCAAGATAATCTGCGCGCTGTCCATTTCCGAAATGTGCGTGGGCGACCTGGCGCGCGTGCTGGGGCTGAACCAGACGACCTGCTCCCACCAGCTGCGACTGCTGCGCGCGGCGGATATAGTGCGCCAGAGGCGGGACGGGAAAATCGTCTATTACTCCCTGAAAAACCGCAAGATAGAAGACGTGATGTATGCGGGCGTGAAATTCCTCAATCTCTGAACCTCCCACCCTATACTTGCAAAAACCGCACTTAAACGTGCGGTTTTTGCAATATAAAATCTGTTTTATGAATATATCCGATTTCCGCATCCGTGCGGCGCGAGCGATGTGCGAGAGCGGCGCACAGCGGACGGCGTCAGTCGTCGAGCTCGTCGAAGGGGTGCTCTGAGTCCTCTTTCTCTATCTCTTCCGCCGTGACTTCCGAAACGCCGCGGTCGCGTATCACTTTCGCGAGCAGGCGGCGCATTGTGCGGTAGACGTAGTTCATAAGCAGGTCCACCAAAAGCAGCGCGACGGTGCCCAGCAGTGCGATTGCCCAATAGTCGAAATACGCCGCGACGTCGGGAGCAAGCAACTCGATTGCCTGCAAGCCGTAATACAGCGCGGCGAGCGCGCCGTTGATGAAAACTATTTTGACGGGATAGGAAACGTACCACTTGACGTTCTTCTCCCACATCACGGCGGAAATGAGCGCCATGGGACCGAAATAAACCGCATAGCCCGCCACCGCGGTCACGTCCCCGACAAGGAAACCCAGCCCCGCCGACACGAGATAGGCAAGCACCGCAGAAGCGTAATATCTTTTGGTCACGGGGACCATCACCGCAACGCCGGCAGCCGCAAACATCGCAATCGTGACGTAACGCACCACGACTCCCAGCCAGACAAACAAAAGCGCCAGCGCCGCCGATATTCCGGTAAGCGCAAGCGCGTAAGCTGTCTTTCTCGCGGAGATTTTACCCCTCTTTTTCATCAGCAGCAGCGGATGAGGTCACCGCCCAGACATTCGCAGCAGCAGTCCGCACATATCGCGCACTGGCACGCGGTGCAGCACCCGTCGGCAGCGGTCGCCTGCTGTTGCTGATAGCTGCGCTGCGTGGCGTAATCCTGCCGACTGCCGCCGTCGGCGCTGAAATTCTGCCCGTTGTCCTGTACGTTCTGCTCTTTGTTCTGTTTGAACGCGTTCGTCCCGTCTATCTTCTTTTTCATATTTTCGAGCGAACGCTTGTATTTTTCGTTTTCGGGTTCGAGGTCGACGGCAAGTTCGAGCTGTTTCTTGCTCTCGTTCAGCCAGTTCTTCTCATAAAAGATTATCGCCTGATAATAGTGCCACTCCCCTCCGCGGTAATACATATCGTCCAGCAGAGACTGCGCCTTCGGGAAATCCTTCGCGGAAATGGCGGCCTTGACCTCGTCGTACGCCGCACTCTCTCCGCCCTCGCCGCCGACTTCGGCGTGCTCGTGGGTGTAGCTCATCGCGTCCTGATAGGCGGTGTCGAGCACTTCCAGCATACGCGCGGCGTCGGCGCCCGCTTCGCCCTCGTCGAAGACGTGCTGCTGATAATACGCGCGCTTGGTCTTGTACGCTTCGAGTATCTCGCTCTGGGACGCGCCCTTCTGAATGCCGAGAATCACAAACGGGTCACTTGGCATTTATCTTCTCCTTTGAGCAAACGCTCCATCTGCATATACAGCCCGAGATAAACGGTGTTGGAAAGCACCCCTTCGCTCACGACTATGTGCATGGCATTGTATGCTCCTACAAGTCTATTATAAGCGGAACGCAGCAGAAAGTCGAGTTCCCGCGCGTTGTTGCTCAAAAATTCAACCTTGCTGCCGCACTTGCCGTATGCCGCGAGCAAAGGGTTGTATCTGCCCTTTTTCTCGTCTTTTTCCACGTCGTCCACCGCGTCGAAAAGATAGACGAGTCTGCCGAGGTTGTAGGTGAAAACGTCGATGTTTTCGTCCGTCGGGATGAGCTTTTTCGTCACGTCGCGCATAAGCGACGCGAAACAGTCCGCGACAAGGTCGATGTCCGCCGAATTTCTGCTTTCCAGCACGGACAGCCTGCGGAAACTCTCCTTCATCAGCGCGTCGATTTCGGGCATACGTTTCGCCGCCGCCCTCTTCCTCGCCGCAAGCGTCCCCACGACTGCGGCGCGGGACTTTTTCCCGTCGTGCACGTCGTCCACCGCGTTGTAATACACGAGCAGCACGGAAAGGTCCGCCACCTTTGCGGTAAGTTCGTCCGCCTTAATCACCGTCTTTTTCTTGCCGTTGAACAGACAGACCCTGCGCTCGAACTTCACTTCCGTGTCCGTCAGCGAATGCAGAAGCGCGTTGTAAAAGGTCGTATCGTAGTTGGTGCAAAGTCTGGTCAGCGGTCCGCCCGTGCGCGCAAGCTGTTTGCAAAGGCCGCAATAGTACGCCTGAAAGACGTTGAAATCCTTGACGTACATATTGTTTTTGTCGGGGATGACGTAACCGAACATAAACTACACTCTCATTTTGTCCCGTACGGCTTAATTTACGCTTAATGCGCCGAAATTCCCCGCCGCACGGCAATTTTACGCTATTTGTCGAAAGAAACGAGCCCCACCTTGCGTTTGACCTTCGCAAGCGTTCTCGCGGCTATGCGCGCCGCCTTTTCCGCGCCCGCCTTTGCGACCTCGGCGATATACGCCTTGTCGGCGAGATAGTGCGCGTACTCCTCGCGTATGGGACGGAACGCCGCCGCCACCGCTTCGCCGACGGCGGTCTTGAACACGCCGTAACCGCATCCCGCAAACTCTTTCTCCGCGTCGGCTATGCTCTTG
This sequence comes from uncultured Eubacteriales bacterium, assembly GCA_900544575.1. Lineage (GTDB taxonomy): Bacteria > Bacillota > Clostridia > Christensenellales > CAG-917 > Limadaptatus > Limadaptatus stercorigallinarum. The sequence continues at coordinate 44,491 of UQVO01000003.1, forward strand.
CCCTGCACCGCTGAATATATCGCGAGCAGATTGCTGATGCCGGGCTTGTCGGGACGTGCGACAATCTCGCTGCCGCTGTCCGTGACCGCGCGTTTGAACTTGCGCATTATCGACGCTTCGTCTTCGATGACGGACACCGTCGCGTTGGGGTCGGGGTCGGACTTGGACATCTTCGCCGTCGGGTCTTGCAGTGAACATATCTTCGCTCCCGTTTCGGGGATATAACCGTCGGGCACGACGAACGTTTCGCCGTAACGGTTGTTGAAACGGATGGCGATGTCGCGCGTGAGTTCGAGGTGCTGTTTCTGGTCAATGCCGACGGGGACGAGGTCGGAGCGGAACAGAAGAATGTCCGCCGCCATAAGCACGGGATAGTCCATCAGCCCCATATTGATGTTGTCCGCGTGCTTTGCGCTCTTGTCCTTGAACTGCGTCATACGCGACGCTTCGCCGACGTATGTGTTGCAGTTGAGTATCCATTGCAGCTCCGTGTGCGCGGGGACGTGGGACTGAAAATACAGCACCGATTTTTCGGGGTCTATGCCGCAGGCAAGCAGCTGTGCGAAAAAGCCGATGCAATTTTGTCTGAACTCCGCGCTTTCGCGGCGCACGGTGAGCGCGTGAAGGTCGGCGATGAAGAATATCGAGTCGAACTCGTCCTGCATCCTGCCCCAGTTGGACACCGCCCCCACATAATTGCCGAGGGTTATTGTCCCGGTGGGCTGTATGCCGGAGAGCACCACCTTTTTGCGCTCAACCTGCGTTTTATCGTTGAAATCCGTCATATAAACACCTTGTTTTGTCATTTGCGGCACGGATTTGTGCGACCCGTCCGCTGGCGCGTCACTCCTTGTCCGCGCCGAGCACGAAGTCGTACACCGCCTGTTTCACTCCGTCGCGGGAGATGACCGTCTTATGCCTCACGGGCAGCGAATTCAGCGCGAGTATGCCGTCGGGGCACTCCGCCGCCGTAAACGCGTGCAGTTTCATCACCGCTTTGTCGGGGTCCTTTTCGTGCGCGTCGGCGACCGCGTTGTACACGTCGCACGCAAATTTGTAGGGGCTTGCCGTGGACACTATGACCGAGGTCGTCGTGTCTTCCGTTTCCGCCTGATACTCGTTGTACACGCTCACCGCGACCGCGGTGTGGGTGTCCAGCACATAATCGTCGAGGTCGAAGAAAGTGGCAATGGCTTCCCTCGTTTCGTCCTCGTCCGCCCAGCCCGCCTCGAACACGCCGAGGTCCAGCTCGTCGAGGTCAAGCTCGAATTTCCCGTACTTTTTGAGGTCGTCGTATATCTTGCGCACCTTCGAGCTGTCCCTGCCCGTCACCTCGAATATGAGCCTTTCGAGGTTGGACGACACGAGGATATCCATCGACGGCGACATCGTCTTGAAGAATTTGCGCCTGACGTCGTACTCGCCCGTGTTGAAAAAGTCGGTGAGTATGTTGTTGGCGTTGCTTGCGACAATGAGCTTGTGCACGGGTATGCCCATACGGTAGGCATAGTAGCCCGCGAGAATGTTGCCGAAGTTGCCCGTCGGCACGACGAAGTTCACCTTCTCGCCGCGCTCTATTTCGCCGGAAGTCAGCAAATCGCAGTACGCGGAAACGTAATAGGCTATCTGCGGCGCGAGCCTGCCCCAGTTGATGGAGTTTGCCGAGGACATCTCGATGCCGTGGGCTTTGAGCTTTTCTATGACCTCCGGGTCGGTGAACACGCTCTTGACCGCCGTCTGCGCGTCGTCGAAATTCCCCCGTATGCCCGCGACGTGCACGTTGGCGCCCTGCTGGGTCACCATCTGCCTCTTCTGCATTGCGCTGACGCCGCCTTCGGGATAAAAGACGATGATTTCCGTCCCTTCCACGTCACGGAAGCCTTCCAGCGCCGCCTTGCCCGTGTCGCCGCTCGTCGCCACGAGGATGAGAGTGCGGCTGCCGTCGCCGAGCTTCTTCTTGGACGCGACCATAAGATAAGGCAGCAGGGTGAGCGCCATATCCTTGAACGCGTATGTGGGGCCGTGCCACAGTTCCAGCACGAAAAGCCCGTCCTCCACTTTCACGAGGGGGCACGGGTCGTCGCCGTCGAAGCGGGAATACGCCTTGCGGGCATAGTCCAGCAGTTCTTCGTAAGAGAATTCGTCGAGATACTCTTTGAGCACGGACGCGGCGCGTTCGGGATAATCCATCGCGCAGAGCGCGTCGAGTTTTTCGTCGTTCAAAATCGGGAAAGACGACGGAACGATAAGTCCGCCGTCATCCGAGATGCCTTTAACAATCGCTTCCGCGGCGGAGTAAGTCCGCATACGGTCGCGCGTACTGACGTATTTCATTGCTCTCCCTGATATTTTTTGAGGAATTCCGGGAAGTTCTCCTCATTCTCGCTGACGGTGAGGATGAACTTCGTGTCCGTGGTTTTGGCGATGGCGTAGAGGTCGGTGTAAAAATCCTCCATTTCCGCCACGGGACGCGCTAGCATACGGTGCGCTCCGTCGATATAGAAACTTTCGATGTCGTGATTGCCTGCCAGGATGCCGCGGATGAAACCTATCAGCTCCTTCTCGTCGATGGCGGTCTGCCCCGCTCTTTTCAGGCATCCCGTGTTGATGACCCTGATTTGATAGCGCAGGGAGTACATATATCTGTCCGTGTCCGTCACAAAGACTATGTCGCCTTTGGCGGTGTCGACGTTGTCGTTTGCCATATTGATGATGATTTTGGTTTTGCCCGTGCCTTTGGCTCCGGTGATAAGTTTTATCATATTCACCTCCGCTTCTATTGTATAAAAAATGAAGAGGAATTACAAGTCCCATTTTGACGGGGAGCAGGCGCGTCCGCTTCCCGCTCGGACGTCACGCATACTTCGCGAATTCCGCGTGGCGCACGGGGTCGAGCTCCGCAAACATCGCGTCGAGTTCGCCGTCGCTGATGACCGTCGTCCTGCCGTCGGCATACTGCGCGTCCACCCTCTCTTTCATCTTCGCAATGAGCGGGTCGTGCTTGTCGAGGCGCATTTCTTCGGGTACGGAATAGAAGGAATTTATCCAGAACGCAATCCCCGCTATGCCGCTGAACCCGTCCACCACGACGCGCGCGGGGCGGTTGAGTATCTTTTCCGTGTCGAAGATGTTGTAGATTTCCTGGTCTTTCAGCATTCCGTCGGCGTGTATGCCCGCCTTCGTCACGTTGAAATTCTTGCCGACAAAGGGGGTGCGTTCGGGGATTTCGAAGCCCATTTCGTGCTCGAAATACTCCGCAATTTCCGTAATGACGGAAAGGTCCATCCCGCCCGTGCTTCCGCGCAGCGAGGCATACTCAATCGCCATCGCTTCGAGGGGCGTGTTGCCCGTGCGTTCGCCTATGCCGAGGAGCGTCGTATTCACCGCGGAGCAGCCGTACAGCCACGCGGTGGCGGAGTTGACGACCGCCTTGTAAAAGTCGTTGTGTCCGTGCCATTCCAGCTGTTCGGACGGGATTTCCGCATAGTAGCGGAAGCCGTAGATTATGCCCTGTACGCTTCTCGGCAGCGCGGTGCCGGGGTATGTGACTCCGTATCCCATCGTATCGCAGGCGCGTATCTTTATCGGGATGCCGCTCTCGCGCGAGAGGTTCATAAGCTCGATTGCAAATGGCACGACAAAGCCGAAATAGTCCGCCCTCGTGATGTCCTCGAAGTGGCATCTGGGCACTATGCCGCGTTCGAGCGCCTTTTTGACTATGGCAAGATATTTGTCCATCGCCTGCGCGCGGGTGAGGTTCATTTTCTTGAAAATGTGATAGTCCGAGCAGCTGACGAGTATGCCCGTTTCCTTGATGCCGAACTGTTTGACCAGCTCGAAATCCTTTTCGTTGGCGCGTATCCAGGACGTCACCTGCGGGAACTCGTAGCCGAGTTCCAGACACTTCTCCACCGCTTCCCTGTCCTTTGCGCTGTAAAGGAAAAACTCGCTCTGGCGGACAAGCCCGTTGGGCCCGCCGAGGCGGTGCAGCATTTTATACAGCTCGACTATATCCTTGACCGAAAACGGTTTTGTCGCCTGCTGCCCGTCGCGGAAAGTCGTGTCCGTGATGTAGATGTCCTTCGGACATTCCATCGGGACGTGACGCATATTGAACGCGATTTTCGGGATTTCGCCGTAAGTGAATATCTTGCGGTGAAGATTGGGATGGGGCACGTCTTGCAGATTGGGTTTGTAGGCGTGTTCCTCTATGACGTGGTGATTTTTGTTGTAGCGTACTATCATACGTCCCTCCCTCACTCGATATTTTCGAGCATTTTGTTTTGCAAAGCGATTTTGAGCGCGGAAATCATCTCATCGAGTTCTCCGAGCATAAAACGGTCCAGCGTATAAAGCGTCAGCCCTATACGGTGGTCAGTCACTCTCCCCTGCGGGAAATTGTAAGTGCGGATGCGCTCGCTCCTGTCCCCCGTGCCTATCTGCGCGCGGCGGGCGTCGCCGTATTCCTTGTCCGCCTGCGAGCGGTAATGGTCGTACAGCCTCGAACGCAGCACTTTCATGGCCTTTTCGCGGTTTTTTATCTGACTGCGCTCGTCCTGACACTCCACGACTATCCCCGTGGGCAGGTGGGTTATGCGGATGGCGGACTCCGTCTTATTGACGTGCTGACCGCCCGCGCCGCCGCTGCGGTAGGTGTCGATTTTGAGGTCGTTTTCGTTGATGTTCACCTCGACGTCCGCCGCCTCGGGAAGCACCGCCACCGTCACGGTGGAGGTGTGTATCCTGCCCTGCGACTCCGTTTCGGGCACGCGCTGCACGCGGTGCACCCCGCTTTCGAATTTCAGATTTCCCCACGCGCCCTTGCCCGTAATCATAAAGGTGAGTTCCTTCGCGCCGCCGAGCTCGGTGTAGTTCATATTTATCTCTTCCACTTTCCAGCGTTTCGAGTCCGCATAATGGCGGTACATCTTCATAAGCTCCGTGCCGAAAAGCGCGGCTTCGTCGCCGCCCGCCCCCGCACGGATTTCCATAATCACGTTGTTGTCCTCGTCGGGGTCCTTGGGCAGCAGCGCGACGCGCAGCTCCGCCGCGTCGTCGTCAAGGGCTTTGCGCAGCCCTTCCAGCTCGTCTTTCAGCATTTCGCGCATTTCGGAGTCCTGTTCGCCTTGAAGCAGCGCGGAACACTCTTCCTCCTCCCTCCTGTGACCGAGATAGACGTCGTATTTCTCCGCCGCGGGCGCGAGGTCTGACATTTCTTTGGAATACGCACGAAAAGTCCCTTGGTCCGAAATGACCTCGGGACGGGAAAGCAGCTCGCCGAGCTCCGCATAACGCGCCCTGACCTTTTCAAGACGCGCGAGCAGTCCGTCACTCATTTTCATTGCTTCTTCTCCGCGCGGAGTATGCGCTCCGCTCCCTGCATATCCGTGTAAACTTCCGTCGCGTACTCCGCGAACATCTCTTTCAGCGCGTCGGCCTGTCCCTCTCCGAATTCCAGCAAAAGCACGCCGCCTTCCGTGAGGTGCGCCCCCGCTTCCGCCGCTATGACGCGGTAAAAATCCAGCCCGTCGGCGCCGCCGTCCAGAGCGGACAGGGGCTCGAACGCGCGCACTTTTTCGTCAAGCGTACGGATGTCATCCGTCGGAATATACGGCGGGTTGCTGACAATGACGTCAAACTTTTCTTCCGCAACGGGCGCGAACATATCTCCCGTCAGCACGCGCACTTTTACGCCTGCGGAAAGCGCGTTCGCCCTCGCCACTTCCGCCGCCGCGGCCGAAACGTCGGTTGCGGTCACGTCCGCGGGCGAATTCTTCGCCGCGGCTATCGCGATTGCCCCGCTGCCCGTGCAGAGGTCGAGCACTTTCGCTCCCCCTCTCTTCTTCGTTTCCTCTATGACCTTTTCGGCAAGCTCTTCCGTTTCGGGACGGGGAATGAGCACGGCGGGATTGACCGCAAGCCGTATGCCGTAAAACTCCGCGTTCCCCAGCGCGTATTGCAGCGGCGCGCCGTCTTTCATCTTTTCCGCAATCTTTTTCGCCGCCTCGAACTGCTCTTTGGTGACGGACTTCGCCGACGCCAGCTCGCTGCGGCGTCTGCCCGTGACTTCCGCGAGTATCCAGTCCTTGTCGCTCTCGTCCGCCGACGGCGCGATTTCCGCTATGCGCTTGCGCGCGAACTCCGTCGGAACGGTGAACTCGAAACTGCGCTCGGGGATGCTTTCGTCTTCGTCCATTGCGAGCACGGTCTTAAAGGCGGTGAGGCTGACTTCCAGCATATCGTCGGTGGGCTGTCTTGTGGTCAGTTTCTGCAACAGCATACCCGGCGCGCGGAGAATGCGGAACAGAAGGCAGTCCGACTTTGCGAGGAATTTCAGGATTTCGTACGAAATTCCCGCGACGACGGGCAGGAACAGCAGCTTGACAGCAAGCCTGACAAGCGCGTTGACCACGCTGTCGAAATCCGTCCAGCCTATCGCGTCCAGCATCCAGTTGACCAGGGCGAAAACAATTATGCTCACCGCCACCACGAAGAACATAAACGTCGTGCCGCAGCGGCTGTGTTCCGTGCGCATTTTGCGCGCGTTCTCCACGGTGAGGTCCAGCCCGTGCTCATAGCAGCTGATGACCTTGTGCTCCGCTCCGTGATACATAAACACGCGGCGGATGTCCTTCATCAGCGTGATGGAAAGGATGTAGCCTATGAAAATGACAAGCATAAACGCCGCTTCGCAAAGGCTGAGCAGCGCGGGATGGTCGTTGGTGCCCGGAATTTCGAAAATCAGCCCCGTGAGAAAGTTGGGGAGGAAGACGAAAAGCCCCACCGCAAGCGCGAGCCCCAGCACGAGAGACACCGTCGTCAGGATGTGCATAGGGTTGAGTTTGAACTTCTTCGCCACCCACTTGTCGAACTTGGTGGGCTCGGCGTAATCGCCGAAAACTTCCGCCGAACGCATAAGTATGCCCACGCCCATATAGAGCTGGGATACGAGATTGACCACTCCGCGCACGAAAGGCAGACGCAGAAACAGACTGCGTTTTGCGGGGTCCTTCGTCCTGCGCGACTCGACGGTTATCTCGCCCGCTTCCGTGCGGACCGCGGTGGCGACGGACGTGCGACCCTTCATCATCACGCCTTCTATGACCGCCTGACCGCCTATCGAAGTGCGGCGTACAATCTTGCCCTGTTTGAGTTTTTTCTCCGCGCCGGCGGCGCTTTCTGTCTTCGACAAAACTTTTCCCTTTCAGACGCGCACGATGCGCGTGCGCTCAAATCGCTTACCGACGGAAATTGCGCGCTCGCGCGCGTATAACGAAAGATGCAGTCTGCGCCGCAGTCTGCATCTCCGTTTTCCGTCAGTCGAGATTGTATCTCTTCTTGAACTTATCGACGCGGCCGCCGGTGTCAACCAGTTTCTGCTTGCCGGTGAAATACGGATGGCACTTGGAGCAGATTTCGACCTTGATGGTGTCCGTCTTCTTCGTGGTGCCCGTCAGGAACGTATTTCCGCACGCGCACTGAACGGTGGCGGTGTGATAGTCCGGATGGATGCCTTCTTTCATTGTTCACTCCTGTCTTTGCTTATTTTTACGCCCACACGCGCCAATGTGTCCCCGCGCCGTCCGTCGGACCCGCGGAGCAGGAGCTACGCGCATATGACATAAAGTTTCTTTATTATAGCACAGAGAAGCCCGCTGTCAAGCGATTTGACGTTCACTCCTCCGCATTTTGCGCCGTAAGACGAGCAAACAGCTCCGCCCTGACTTCCGCAAGCTCCTGCGCCGAGGCTCCCCTCTCCTCTGCGGGAACGTCTATCTCTCCCTCCGCGTCCACGGCTGCGGGCGACCCGCCAAGCAGTATCCAGCGGTCGGCGGCAAGCACGCATTCGTCGATGTCGTGCGTGACGTAAACGACGGTGCGAGGAGAGGCGGCGAGCAGTCCGCGAAACGCTGCCATAAGCCTGAGTTTCAGCCCCAAATCCAGTGCGCGGAAGGGTTCGTCCATAAGCAGCACGGAGGACGGATACAAAAACGCCCTCGCCATCGACACGCGCTGCGCCTGACCTCCCGAAAGCTCCGACGGATACTTCTCCGCCTGGTCGCTTATTTCCAGCCGCCGCAGCACTTCGTCAATCTTTTCCCGCCGTTCGTTTTTGTCGGCGATTTTGCTCCTCAACACCAAATCCAGGTTTTTACGCACGCTTATTCCGGGGATTAACCTGTCTTTTTGAAAAATGTACGAGGTTCCGCCCTGCGGCATATCTATGCTTCCGCCGTGCGGCACAAGCCCCGCCACGGCGTTCAGCAGCGTGGTTTTGCCCACGCCCGAACTTCCCAGGACCACGTTCACCGCTCCGCCGCGGAGGGAGAGGTCAAGCCCGTCGAAAATCCGCTTTTCGCCGTAGGCGACGGTCAGCCCTCTGATTTCGATGCCGTCCATCTTCTTCTGCCCTCCCACAGTTTTTTCAGCCCCGCGACAATGCCCTCGAACGCAAAGCTCATAGCTATCGCAATCACCGTCCACGCAAGCAGACGCGCCACTTCGAACGCCGCGCTCTCCCGCTGCATTTCCACGCCTATGCTGCCCGTCGTCTGCGCCAGCACCTCCGCCGCTATCACCACTTTCACGCAGAGCGAAACCGCACTGCGCGCTCCGTCAAGCACCGCGGGCAACACGCACGGGATGTATATCCCCGTCAGTTTGTCCAAGGGACGCATACGGTATATCGCGGCCATCTCCGTGAGTTCCCTGTCCACACCCGTAATCGCGGAACGGCAGGCGTTGTAAAGCAGGGGGAAGCAGATGAGGAAACCTATGAGCAGCGGAACTTCGGAGTTGTCCAGCCACACCACGGCAAGCAGAATGACCGCCATAGTCGGAGCGGCTTGCAGCACCGTGACTATCGGCGAAAGAAATCTGTGCAGCGCGCCGAAAAACGTGCCCGCCGCCGCGAGCACCGCCGCAAACGCAAACGACAGCAGGAAACTTCCCACCACCCTGCCGACGGTCAGCCCTATCGCCCGCCACATATCGGCGCTGCCCAGCACGTCGCCGAGAGCGCCGAAAATTTCGTCAAGCTGCGGAATGAGGATGGGAATATCCTTCGCCGCGGACACCGCCGCCCATACGGCAAGCACCGCGGCAAGCGCCGCGACGGGATAAAGTATGTTGGCGAGCGTCCGTTTGACTGCGGGTTTCATCACTTCTCCGTCACAAGTCCGTTTGCGGTGAGTATCCTTTCAAAGGCGTACTGCGGCACGGCGTTCTGCCCTATGCAGCCCACGGTCTTGCCCGCGAGGTCCTCGGGAGAAACGCTGCCTTCCGACGTGCTTATCATATAAAGAATGCCGCGCGTGTTGGAGCACAGGAATTTGTAATCCGCGCCTTTCACGACGAGATTCGCACCGCCGTTTGCGGGCATAATGACTATATCGCCGTCGCCTTGGGCGATGTGTGCGGCTATGGTGTTTGCGGGCACTATGTTCACTTCAACGGTATACCCCGCTACCGTGAGCGTGCCTTCTTCCGCAATGAGTTTCGCAACCGCGAGCGCGGGCGCACCGTCGGGGACGTAGAGCTGCAACACTCCGCTGCCGTTCCCCTGTTCCGTCGCCTGCGTTTCGTCATAGTAGACGGAATCGGGGACGTTATCGACGTCGTTCAGCACTTTCAGCATATCGTTGACATCCGCCTTGACGCTTGCCGCAGGATACACTCCGACGTTGCAGCGCGGAATGCTCGCCGCGGGATAAGCGGAAGTGCTCCCCGCCCCTTGAAGCAGCTGCGTCATAGAAGCGGCGTTTTCCGTGATGTAGGTCACGTTCTCTTCCAGCACGGCAAGCAAAGCGTCGACGAAAGTCTTGTTGGCGGCGAGGCTGCCTTTGACGAAAGTGGACGACATCGGGAAGCCGCTCTCGTTGCCCGTCGCATCGGCATACTCCGCCTGCAAGTCCATCACGACGCTGAATCCCTTCGACGCGCCCGCAGTCGCGGCGGGCTCGCCCACTATGCCGTAATCTATCACGCCGGCGGCAAGCGCCGCCTGCACCGCCGCTCCGTCCGCATAATACACCACGCGCACGGACCCCTCGTTGCCCTCGTTGTTGTCGCACGCGGCGAACACCGCCGCCAGCGCGGCGACCATCACGACGACCGTTGCAATTGCTGCGATTTTTTTGATTTTGTTTTTCATATATGCCTCTTCAAGTTTTATTTTCGTCAGTTAAACACGCGTTTTATGCGCATTTCTCATTCTTCGGGAAGCTCGAACGCCGTCATTGCGGACTTCACGGAAAGGGACGGGAACTTCCCCAGCCTGCCCGTCAGCGCGGATATCCTCTCCGCCGTGCCCTCGACTATGAGCGCGATTGCGTTCGCTTCGTCGCGCGGCACGCCCATTCTGCCGACGATGACGTCCGAAAAATCGGACAGCACTTTCTGCATTTCCAGCACCGTGTCGCGGTCGCCTTTGAGCACTATGCCCACCACTCCGATACGTTTCATATCTTTCCTCCGTTTTTCACGCACCCGCCCGCAAAACAAACGGCGCCCGAAGACGGACGCCGAAAACATCGCGCAATGCGCGCCGATATCGTTCTGTCTGCCGTCTTGCACTCCGAAAGTTCATCGTTTGGGATTGCAGTTTCTGTTTATATTCAGATTATATCACCCGGCCGCGTATTGTCAACGCTTTCGCGCTCACAGCGCCAGCAGCATAGCGAAGATATACAATGCGGGATTCGAGGCGACGGTCGCGCGCACGCGCTCCGCCGCTTCGGAATCCGCGTCCGTTATCAGGTCTTCCGCAGCCAGCGCCCTGATGTCGTCAAGTCCGTCGGAATACAGCGCGTCGATTTGCGCTTTTATCTCCGCCGCGGCTTTTTCGGGCAGCGAGCCGTCCCCCGTATCTGCGGAAACCCTCTCCGACACTTCCTCCGCCGCAGTCATTATCGCATCGTGCCAGTCCGCCGTGATTTCGTCGCGGTTGGTCACGTTGAGCGGCACTGCGGCTTCGCCCCGCTCTTCCAGGATGGCGTTCATACTGCCGACATAGTTTATCACTATGCCCGCCCAGCTCCGCACACGGTTTTCGTACTCTTCCGGGTCGAGGACATAGTCGCGGTAGGCGTTGTCGAAAGCGGTTTCGAACACCCTGTAAAAGACTTCGACCCCCATCGCGGCATAGTCGTCTTCCGTGATGACAAGCGGCGTCCCCGTGGCGGCGGTGCCGAGCATCGCTCCGAGATAGAGCGCCAGTCTTTTCGTGCTGTCCCCCGACGCCGCGACGGCGTCAACTTCCACTTTCAGCTCTTCCGCGCCGACCCCGTCCGCAAACGAACTCATAAGCCCCGCGGCAAGAATATAGGCGTTCAGTTCCCTCAAAGCGTCATCCTCTTCCGCAGCGTAGCTTTTCAGCTTGCGGATAAAGGAATGGGTGTATTCCCCGTTTCCGTCCCTCTCGTAAAGCACGTCCAGCGCGGCGACGGCGTAATCGGCAAGCACGGGCAGCTCGTCCGCGAACGCGCCGATGTAAGTCAGCCACTCCAACGCTTCGTCCACGACGTCGACGGGCTGAGTGAACCCGTCGAAACACGCCTGCACGCTTTGGATTGCCGTCTTTATCCCGGCGGTGGTTTCCGCCGTCATATCCGCGCCGAACTCCTCTATGCTGCGCACAAGGCTGTCCAGCCATACGAACATCTCCGTTTCCGAGATGTCGGCAAGCGCGCCCGACGACAAGCCTTCCAGCAGCGAACCGAGGTTGTCCCCCGCCGTTCCGCCGCCGAACGTCCTTTCCGTGTCATAGACAAAACCGAGCAAGGTCTTTATCCCACCTTCCGCCTCGTCCAGCGCGGCGACCGCCGCGGCAACGGTTTCCGCATCGGCGAAATCCGTCGCAAGCACTCGCTCCACCCTCTCCAAAGCCGCGTTGACGTCACTCCTTCCCGTGCCCACGACGTAACTGAGCAGCGCCGTCAGTTCCTCTTCCGCCGAGCGGTAAAGAGCGGCTATGTTCTCCGTGACGGAGCGCAGCAGCCCGAAGCCGAGGTCCTGCACGTCCGAGGACGTGAACCCGACGGCGTTTATAAGGTCCAGCGCGGCGGAAAGATTGTCTGCCGCGTCGCGCACCAGTCCCTTTCCGTCTTCGGAAACGGCAAATTCGGCAAGCAGTTCGATTTTCGCGGTTTGCAGCGAGGAAGCGTTCAGCACTTCACCCACGAGGTCGAGCCAGAGCGACGTTTCCACATAACTGCCGCAGTCGGTGAGGGTCACGACCTCTTCGCGCGACATATCGGGCGTCCATACGTCGTTGAACGCGGCGAGCACGTTCGCGTCGAAGGAAGCGAGCGCGGCGGCACGTCTTTCCTCTTCCGACTGCCCGTTTTTGTCGTCGCAGGCGGCGAGTGCGCACACACACGCCGAAATGAGCAGCGCGACGAGCAGGAATGCCGCCACGCGGCGAAGAGAAATTTGCATTCCGGTTCTTGTGTCGAACATTCAGGACCTCCTCATACCGTAACGGCGTCTGAAACCGAACACGGCGGGGACGGCGATATACGCCGCGGCAAGCGCGAGCCCCGCGACTGCGGCGACCCACGCCTCGAACATAAACTCGAAGTAAAGCCCGAACAGGCTGAGTGCGTTGATTAGGCAGAGCGCGGCAAGCGCTGCGGCGGGCAAAGCGACGGCAAAGACAGGCAGAACGGAAACCGCGTGCTCCGCCGTTTCCGCCCGCAGAAGTCCGTTCGCCGAAAGCCCCGCACAAAGCAGAGTGCTGCGCGTGCGCTCGGAGTACGCCCTGCCCACGACGACATTCGCAAGCGCGACGGCGAACACCAGCAGAGTGAGCAGAAACGCGAGCGCGGCAACGAGGTCGAAGACGTTTTCGAGGGAGCGGGTGTCCCATTCATACGCTTCGAGGGCGGGCACGGCGTAATAGTTCCTGTCCGCGAATTCCGCGCGTACGCGCTCCGCCACTTCGGACGCGTCGCCCGTCACGGTGAGCACCACGGTGTCGGGGCTGACCCCGTACGCCGCGGCAAGCGCGTCTTCCGAAACTATGACGTACGCGCCGTTGAACAGATTGTGTCTGACAAGCGCGCCGACAGTAAAGTCAGCGGAAACTCCGTCGAGTTCCAGCGTTATGCTGTCCCCGACGTCCACGCCGTAAAGCTCGCGCAAGGATGAATCCAGCACGACCTGCCCTGCCGCGAGCGCCGCATCCGCGTCTTCGCGCGAGGAAAGATAGGCAAAATCCGCAAGGTCAAGCGCGGAAGCGGACCCGAGCACGTTTGTCGAGCGCGCGTCCATACCCTCCGCCGATACGGTCGCCTGACGCCACACCATCAAGTGCGCGGCGTCCACGCCCTCCACGGCGGTGAAATCCGCCTCGTCCACCGTCGAGGACACGTTGGTGACGAGTATCATATTCTCGAATTCCGCGGTGAAATCCGAAAACACCGACGTCGTCAGCGACCACGCCGTAAACAGCAGCATAGACACCGTCATTCCGACGGCAAGTATGCGCGAAGAGCGCGGAGCGCGCTTTTCCCTCGCCGCCGCATAGCCCGCCACCACAACCGACGGCACGGAAGTGCGCGACATCAGTCTGCCTATCCCGCGGGTCAGGAGCGGCGCAAACGCCGCGGCGGTCGCAATGACGAGCACCATATTGCACGCTGAAAGCACGCCTTTCGCTCCGTCCGCAAGATTTTCAACGCAAAGCGTGACGACGGTGACCGCCGCAAGCGCGACGGCAACCCATATCTCCGCTCTTCCTTTCCCCTCCGCCCCGTGCAGATTCTCGCGGGCGGTGGACGAAAACACTTTGACAAGCGGGAACAGCGAAGCGGCAAACGCAAGCACTCCGCCCGTGACCGCCGCTCCGAACAACAGAAGCGCATTCACGGAAAAACTCACCGCCGACGAAAGCACTATCTGCAACAACAGCAGGAACACCCCCGCCGCAAGCAGCGAGCCCGCCACGGCACCGACGGCGGCAAGCACGGCGCTTTCCAGACAGAACACGGCGAAAATCTGTCCGCGCGTTGCGCCGACGAGCGAAAGTTTTGCCGCATACGCCCGCCTGTCCGCAATTCCGGACGTGAAAATCAACACTATTCCGACCACGCTGAGCAATGCCACCGCAACGCCCGCTATCGTGACGGGAGCGGAAAGGTTGCCCGCGCGGGTGGTCATATATTCCGCGTCCGCGCACTCCGACACCGTGAGCCCGCGGTATTCTGGCATCGCCGCTATGGTTTCGCGCACCGCTTCCGCATCCGCGCCATCTGCCAGCCCTATATAAATTTCGTTGTACACGGCAATCCCGCCGGGAGAAATCAACCGCGCAATTCCGTCATCCGCCGTGCCGATGACCGTATATGGCGAATCCGCAAGAAAATAGCCGTCGTTTTCGGCTATCGCCGCGACAACGAAACGGACCGTGCTTCCCGACGCGGTCATCCCGGACACGGAGAACATATCCCCGACTCCCAGCCCGAACCTTTCCGCCATAGCGCGCGATATGACGACGTTGTCGGAGTTTTCGGACAACAGCGCCAAATCCCCTTCGACGACGTTTATGCCGCGCAGACTCTCCGCGCCGCCCGCCTCGAAGCCGCGCAAACGGATATACTCGTCCGCCCCGTCCGACACGTCCATAAGCGCATAGACGGACAGCGTGGGCACGACATTCTCCACCCCGTCCACACCGTACAGCGGCTCGACGAGCGCGAGCCTGTCGCCGCCGCTCTTTGCGGTTATCATCAGGTCGCTTTCGCCGAAATCCGCGGTTTCGACAGCGTAAACGTACTCGTAAACTGCGTTTTCAAACGAAAATATACAAAAGAACATCGCCACGGCGACGGCAATCGCCGCCACGGACGCCAACGCGCGGAGCGGCTTCGCTTTCAGATTTTTCAGCGCGAGTCGCAAAATCATCTCTTGACCGTCCCGTCCTCTATCTCCACCGTGCGCGACGCATACGCGGCGTGCGAGGCGGAGTGCGTGACCATAACGAGCGCGACGCCTCTTTCACGGTTGATGCGCGCGAGCAGTTCCATAACCTGCCGTCCCCTCTCCTTGTCCAGACTGCCCGTGGGTTCGTCAAGAAAGATGAGCTTCGGGTCGGTGGCGAGTGCACGCGCAAGGGCGACGCGCTGTTGTTCGCCGCCGGAGAGCTGGCGCGGCAGGTTGTTGAGCCTGCTTTCTATGCCGAGAAAACGGCAGACGTCCTCCACAGCCGCGGCGCAATCTTTTTCCTTTTTTCCGTCCAACCGCAAAGGCAGAATGATGTTTTCGTAAGCGGTGAGGTGAGGGACAAGGTTGTCAAACTGATACACAAACGAAACTTCCCGCCTGCGCATTGCGGCAAGTTCCTCGTCCGAAACCGCGGAAAGGTCGCGACCGAGAAGCTCGACGCTGCCCTCCGTGGGTTTGTCTATCCCCGCAAGGATGTAAAGGAGGGTGGATTTTCCCGAACCGGACTCGCCGACTATCGCGACGAATTCGCCGTCAGCCACCGAGATGTCCACGCCTTTCAGGACCTCGGTTTCGACTTCCCCGACCTTATAAGTCTTTTTCACCCCTGCGGCGTTCAGAATAATACGCTTTCCCATAAGCACCTCTGCACTCTTTATACCTCTGCGCTCTTTTATCATACCATACGCGCGCACGCGACTCAACTTATATTTCGGCGCAAAGGAATATGAAAAGCCGTGCAAAACTTCTCATACCGCGTTGTCAAACGCCGCGGCGGTGGTATAATCGTCGTATGGCAAGACAAACTGCGGCAAACGGAACGGATGCGGCAATCGAAAGGCACATTGCGGGCGGAGAAAAACTCCGTCTTCTTCTGCACGTCTGCTGCGGCCCGTGCGCGGCGGGCGTTCTGCCGCGGGTCACGCCGCATTTCGACGTTACGCTGTTTTTCTACAACCCCAACATTTTGCCGAATGAGGAGTTCATCAGACGTCTTGACACGTTAAAACAGCTTCTTGTGCATTTTCCCGACGTGAAACTGATTGTCCCCGAACAGTCGGCCGAGGACTTTTCCGCCGTGACGGCAGGGCTGGAAGCCTTGCCCGAAGGCGGCGCGCGCTGCACGGAATGTTTCGGACTGCGGCTCGGCAAAACCGCAGATTACCTTGCGGCACACCGCTCGGAATTCGACTGCTTCGCCACCACCCTGACTGTCAGTCCGCGCAAAAACGCCGCGCTGATAAATTCAGTCGGCGAGGCCGCCGCCCGACGCGCGGAAGTGACTTATCTGACATCGGATTTCAAAAAACACGACGGATGGCTCACGTCGGTGCGCCTTTGCAAGGAATACGGGCTTTACCGCCAGCATTACTGCGGGTGCGGCTTCCCCGAAAACGCCGTCCCTGCGGCGCAAGGATAAATCCTCTCCTTCCTCTCTTCCTTCCGCCCTGCTCTCTCCCCGCACGGAAATATCCTTTCCTGCTTTAAGAGCCTGAAAAAAGCGCGGCAGCTGCCGCGCTTTCGCTTGTTTTTGTTATCTGACGACGGTCATTTGAAATACTTCGCCTCGATGTCCGCTATCATATCGAGTCTGCGCTGATGCCTGCCGCCTTCGTATTCGGCGGTGTACCACGCCTTGACTATCTCCTTCGCCTCATCAGGCGTAACCACTCTGCCGCCCAGCGCGATAATGTTCGCGTTGTTATGACGTTTTGTCATTTCCGCCATAAACGTGTTGGTGGTCACCGCCGCGCGTATGCCCTTGACTTTGTTTGCGGAAATCGAAATGCCTATGCCCGTGCCGCACATCAGCACTCCTGCGTCGCATTCGCCCGACGCAATCGCTTCGGCGACTTTGAGCCCGTAAACGGGATAGTCCACGGAAGATTCGTCATAAGTGCCGAAATCCTCCACTTCCGCCCCGAGTTCCGTGAGCGTATCGATAACCGCGGGTTTGAGCACTATACCGCCGTGGTCGCAGCCGATTGCAATTTTCATAAAATTACCCCCGAAGATTTATTTGTAAACTAATTATACTCCAATTCCCCGCTCCGCGCAAGCCCGAGTTTTAACCCCGCAAAACGGGCTTCTCCCGTTTGACGGGGACCCCGGATTTTTACCCCACAAAACGAATGTTATCCGTTTGACGGGGACCCCGAGTTACACCCCATCAAAAAATCAAAGATTTCTTGACGGGGGTCCCGATTTTATGCCCCACATAAAAATCAAAGGTTTTTCTGCGGGGGCCCCGAGTTATACCCCATCAAAAAATCGGAGATTTCTTGACGGGGACCCCGAGTTATACCCCACCGAAACGATTGCGTCCTTTTGACGGCATCCGAAGAATCGGAACAGACTCTTGGGGACGGAGCAAAACAGTCCGAAATCCGGACCGTTTTGCTCCGTCCCCGAAAGTCTGCATTGCATAAGCGAAAAGCGGATAAAAAAGCCGGCCGCCTTGCGGCGGTCGGCTTGTCGTCCTGTCGGAATTCCGTCACGTACGACGCGTTTCCGCGCCGTCGGACTGCCCTCAGCGTATGCCGATTGTGGGCGGCTGTCTGTGCTTGCTCACCGCCGCAGGCGCGTCGTAGTTCACGGGCTCGATATCCGCCGCCGCAACAGGCAGGTCGACGGGCGCGGGCGCAACAGGCGCGGGCATTATCGAGTCGATGGGCGCGACTTCGAGGGGCACGGGGTCGGGCGCACGGTGCAGCTTGACGAGCACCGCCACGAGTATCGCTATTGCGATGATGAGTATCGCAAGCGCAGCGATAAGCGGCCAAATCCACCACACAAGTCCGGGTGCGGACACGTTCACGAACACGAGGTCGGAGATGTAATTTGTCGTGTAGGTGATGTAGCCGTTCGACACGGTGTAGTCGGAGAGTTCCGCAAGTTCGCCGTTCGACGTGACGTAATACACTCTGTAATCGCCGCTCACGTCGTCAGGCATACGCACCGTGACGGTGACCTCGTTGCCGAGGGTGGAAACGTAAGTGTTGCCGTTCAGCATATCCACGTTGACGATGCCGCTCGTGGTGAGCACTTCGTCTTCGGTGGCAAGCGCCTGGACATTGCTGTCCACGATGTTCCAGAAGCTGGTGCCCTCCGCAACAATCGAGTTGTTCAGCGTGTAGTTGACGGTGACGGGGTTGTCGCCGAAGTCCACCGTGACGTAATCGATTCCGTCCACGGTATAAGTCACGCGGCTTATCGTGGCGGTAAGGTTGCCCGTGCCGCCGCCGGACACATAATAGTTGGGGTCGTTGCTGGTGATGGTGTAAGTGTACACACCCGCGGTCGTGACGGAAGAAACCACCACACCGCTGCTGTTGCGGTAAGTCACCGTGAAGTCGTCCGTGTCGAGTCCCTGCGCGGTGAAGGTTATCTCACATCCGTCCGAACCGTCCGTCACGTCGTGAGTCCTGCTCGCCGCATCCACCGTCACCACGACAGGCGCCTGCGCCACGCGTATGGTGCCTATGCGGTTTTCGATGACATAGTTGCCCACGAAATCACCGCCGACCGTCAACACGACCGAATATCCGCCGGCATTGAGCATAGCGTCAACAGCCTCGCCGTTCAGGGTGTAGCCCACGGAAATGTCATCGAAGAAGCCAATCACTTCCTCACGGCTCAATGCATCCGTTGCAGAGAGTTTGTCGAGGTCTATTATGTGCTCTTCGCCGTCATAAGTGAAGCCGAGGTTTTCATCGGGCGTGACAATGACGCTGCGCTGATTGATGACGAAGCTGCCCTGCGCGGTAAATTCGCCTACATAATAGTAGTTGCGTTCGTCGTTGCCGTCGTCGATGAGTCTTCTCACCGTCACGGACCAGGTGTACTCGCCCGCATTCACGGGAGCGCTTTCGAGCACGGTGTCACCCTGTCTCCACTCAACGGTGGTTTCTGCCGTCTTGTCGAAATCGTCAAGCCCGTTCACAATCATATCGAGCGAAACGGCCTCTCCGCTCTGATAAGGCTTTTCGAGGTCTTCGGGCACGGTGTACGTCTTGGAAAGGTCGGGCAGCTTGATGAGCAACGTATGCGTCACGGACACACCGTCCGCACCGACTATCACCACATCGTAGTTGGCAAGTCTGCTGTCGTCGACGGTGAGGACATAATCGGCGCCGGCGTTTTCGGTAATATCCGCGGTCGCGATGTCGATTGCCACACCGTTCAGCGTATAGCTGTAACCGATTTGCGCGAGTATGTCGTCTGCATTATCGACACTTGCGAGTCCGCTCTGCACCGCAAATGCAGGCGCAGGCAGCGTGCCGACGTAATAGTCCGCCACAAACGTATAGCCGCCGTCGCCCGTGTAATTGCCGGACACCGTGACGTTGAGCGTGGCTTTATTGACCGTAACGGTCGAGGTCTGCTGATTGATATTGAAGTTTGTCGCCTTGACGTTGACGACGCAGCCGCTGTAAGTGCCTGCACCGACTGCCAGAGTGCCGTCCGCCGCCGAGAATATTTCGTTTCCGTCAGCCGTCACGGGCACCGCCTGTGAGAACGTGCCGTTGATGCGGATGTATTCGCCTGCGGCATTCAGGGTGAACGTGCCGTCGCCGTTGTTCACATAAGACCTGCCCACGGGCTGGGGAACGTCTGCTCCGTGACCGAACGCTTCCGCCCAGTCGCTTGCGAGGATATAGGCGTAACCGTCGGCGTCGACGAGAATATTCTTGCCGTTAAACGTGTATTTTACGCTGTGGTCAATCTCGCCGCCGTATGTACCCGTGAGACCCTCGGTGCTCTCTCCGCTTCCGTCCATCAGCTGGACTTCGACAGAATTCGTCGCCGCGGTGATGGAACCGAGCCTGGACACGGTATAGCTGTTATCCTCCGTATTGAAGACGAAGTTGTTGGTGTCCACCGCCATATTGTCGCCGTCGATTATTCCGTCGATGGTGAAGACGACGTCTTTGCCCGTTCCGACATTTGCATCGACAAACGAAATTGAAATGTTGCCTATTTTATATCCCACCTGACCGAGTTCGGAGCCGTCTTCGAGCGTAAGTTCGACGGTGTAGTCCACATTGTATTCGGGACCGGTGAGCGTCGCCGTATCGTCGAAAGGCTTGGTGAACACATTGTTATTGACGGGATTGACCGTAAACCCAATCCTTGCGGGGTCGATGGAACCCGTCGCATCCGCACGGCGGAATTCCTGCGAAAGCGCACCGTAATCCCCGAGCTGCGTAATCTCTTCTTCCGTCAGCGTCTGTCCGTCCTTGACTCCGAGAATGTAGAGCGTTTCGTTGTTGTAGACAAAGTCGGCAAGCACATCGAGTTTGGCATAGATATTCTCGTTGGCTGCGATTGCGCGGAGTTCGGACTCGCTTGCGACATAATATTCGGTAGTCGCAAAGTCATAATAATAAGCGTAATATCCCTCGTCCCCCTCTTTGAGGTTCGCAAGTCCGCCGAGTTCGGTGACTTGCTCGAAGCCCTCTATGGCGCTCTCGTTGCTTCCGAACACGAGATAGTAGTTGACGGGCCCTCTGGAATTTGTGAGAACGAAGCCGTAGACAAACCCCGTATTCACACGGCCGTCCTGGACATCGATATCCTCGGGATTGTATCCCGCGCCATACACGGTGACGTTATAGTTCGACGCATACGATTCCGCCTCGACAAATCCCGTAAGGGTTATGCCTTCACCGACGGTAAGTTTCGTTTCGTCAATGCCCGTATATGCCAGTCCGTCA
Organism: uncultured Eubacteriales bacterium; assembly: GCA_900544575.1. Taxonomy (GTDB): domain Bacteria; phylum Bacillota; class Clostridia; order Christensenellales; family CAG-917; genus Limadaptatus; species Limadaptatus stercorigallinarum. The sequence continues at coordinate 65,151 of UQVO01000003.1, forward strand.
TACGTCTTGGAAGGCAGCGTGAACTCTACCGCAAGCGGCGCGGGCGTGATGTTCGCCGTCAAACCGGTCGTTATCGAGCCGCTGAACGCGAAGACATAACTTCTCGCGATTCTGGTTGCCAGGTCATAATCTGCACTGTCCTCGGACACGCCGACGGCAATGCCGAGGGAATCGACTTTGACGTTGTGAGTCCCGACATTGGGCGAATTGGTGTCGAACGCGGCATTGTAGGTGTACACCACTCTCCCGTCCGTAAACGCGGCGCGGTCGTTTGCATTTATGCTGTTGTTAGTCACGGCACTGAGGTCGAGCGTCGCGGTCGTGGTGTTGTCATAGACTTTGTCGTTCGCCTTGATGTCGTTCAGCGTAACGCTTATGTTTCGGGGAGAAAGCACCGCGGCGTCCGCCATAATGTAAGTTTCGATAGTATACTGCTCCGAGCCGGAGGTAGGCATTCCGTCAAGGTCGACGCTGGAACTGGAGAACGTGTAGTTGCCCCAATCGAAGCCGCTTGCTCCGTCGGGAGTGATTCTGAAACCGGAAACGGTGACATAGTGCAGCCATCCGTTTTCGGCAGTCCCCTGTACATACTGGTCGGGTGCGCCCTGCGCATCGGAGTACGTATAAGCAGTCGCATCAACGGTTATGCTCTCTTCGCCGACAAGCCCGCTGACTTCGGGTTCAATTCCCGAAGGATTGATGGTAGACTCGCCGTCGTACACTTTGTCGGGGAATGCGATTTCAAGCGTAAGTTCCTTGCGGACAATGCTGTAAGGAGCGCCCTCGCCGTCCTCAGTGACGGAACCGTTGACCTTTCTTTCAAGAGCGGCGCAGCCGTCGGCGGTAAACTCGGAGGACAACGCATAGTTGGAGCTGCCGAGCGTCACATCAGTGAAATCGACGACGTAATTGCCGACATTTTTGGAAGATGTACCGGCAACGAAAGCAAGCCCGAGGTCGCTGATGTCAAAGCCCGTAATCTGCCCCGCAAACTCCGCAGTCACTTCGAACGTGACCTCGACAGCCGTTTCTCCGTCGTAAGCGCGGCTCATCGCGAAATTGAACACGATGTCGTCGGGAGTGATTGTGCGCGCATCTATCGTTCCGGAGAGATTGCTGATTTCGAAGACGGTGCCCTCTCCGCTCTCGTATGCATGCACTTCAACGTCCATACCGAGGTTGTAGTATTCCTCTACAATCCCGTCCCCTATCCACGCAAGGTCGGGGAACCACAATTGCAACGTATTGATGATGACCGTGCCCGCATCCGACACCGTGAACGTACCGGAAATATAGCTGAAATCTTTTCCGAAGAGTGCGGAGCTGCTGCTGATAGTAATATCGTCGGTGCCGATGGCGGTGTTCCCGTCATAGGTCTTGTTCACGACGAAGTGTTCTTTGTTGACGGCGATTATCTCCTGCATAATGCGGTAAATTGCATCCGTGATGAGCTCGGTAATGCTCTCGGGGATGATGTAATTGCCCGCATCGGTGCCGCTGAGCGCGAGGTTGTAGAAACGCACGGAATAGTCGTTGCCGAACTCGGCAACCGCCTGCGTTCCGTCCCAGTACTCCGCGTCGAACTCCACGCTCACGCTGTCGTTGTTGAGGAGCAAAGCTTCGATATTGATGCTGCCGCTTGCGACGGGCGAGCCGTCATAGTATTTATTCTGCCCCGTAAGTATGGCGCTCTCAAGGTTGAGTTCACGCTGATTGATTGTGAACGTAAGTCCGCCGAATATCTCTTCGAGATTGGTTTTGTCAAGGACGAGATTGCCGTCGGCCATTTCCGCCTGAGACCAGTCTATGCCGTAGACACCCGCGTCGTCGTATCTTCCGGCTGCCGCGCCGTCTTCGCCCTCGCGCACGACGCCGCTGATTGCGGGCAAGCCGTATTCACTCTGATATCCTTCGGGCAATGCCGCGAAGGCATATGTGAAATTAAGCGCGGAATCCCTGTCGCCGTAAGTCTTGGAGTTGTTGTTGAGGTCCGCGTCGGTGAGGCTGACCTCGAACGGAGTGACGGAAAGCTGCGCGCCGTTTACGTTGTTGCCTTCGCTGTCGACAAACACGACTTCGAACTGCCCCGTGGCCTCTTCTTCGCCGTTCATAACGGTATACGTATACACGAAAGTAATCGTATATCTCGTCTGCACGCCGTTGTGAAGCAGGTTGTCGAAATCATAGTTCGACACGTTCACCGCCGTAATTTCGACGTCATAACTCGTGGGTGCGGTCGTGCTGTCCCCGTTTGCCGCAAAATCGACATCATAGTTGTCGGGGTTCATCAGCGCATCCCTGTCCCACAAAGTACCGTACACAGTGGAGAACACGATGTTGTCGTGGAACGTGACGGTCAGCGTGCCGCTGAGGTCGGCGCGCAGAGTTATTTCCACGGTTATGCTGCCCGGCTCGACCACGATGATGACGTTCTGCGTGTCGCCTGCGTTGTGCGTCGAAACCAGATTTTCCGCGGAAGCAGACACATTGTAAGTGTTCTCTCCGCCTTCCACCAGAGCACCGACAAGCAGCCAGCCGGATATGCCGAACTTGCTTATGTCGGGATTGTCGTCGTCATCGAAGCGCACTTGCAGTCCCGCAATTGCTTCTTCGTCCTCCGCCGTAAACTCCTGTCCTTCCGCGGGAGTGACCGTGACGGTGACGGCAGTCACGGTTATGCCGCCGTTTTCCTCTGCGAATGCGACGGTAAAGTTGCTGTTGATGTCGCCCTGCTCTATTCCCGTAAAGGCATAGGAGCCTGCGTTGACGAATCCGAACGTATTATTCGCCGTGTCCGTCGCGACGTCGTCCGCGGGAAGAGTGACGCTCCAATACTCGCCGCCGTCCGTGACGGAGGAGGCGTCTATGCCGAATATCGCGGCGATCTGCGCCGCAGAATTATACAAATTGAAACTGTCTTCAAACCCGAGATTTTTCGGCAGCGTCACCGTATACGCGTCGGGCATATCGTCGCCGTATGTCAGCATGACGCTCTCGGCGGTGACTTCCAGTCCTCTCTTCGCCACCGTCAGCGAGGGCTCGCCCCCGTTCCACTTGAATGTGACGTCATAGTCCTGAGCGGAGACATCGGCGGTGAAATTATTATAAGTTCCCGCCGGGATATAGCCGCTCTGAATGCCGCCGATCGCAAAAGCCGCATTCCATCCGGCAAGAGTTGTCGGGTCTTTTACTCCGCTGTCCGCTCCGACGAGCCCGCTCGATATTTCATACGAGAACAGTCCCGCCAGATTTTCCGCGGTGACGTCGCCGTACGTCGCGCCCTCACCGTTTACGGTTATCTGAATTTCGAGGTCCGCCTTATTGACGGTGACCGCATAGTCTTCCACTTCCTCGTTCAGCACATAGAACTCGGAGTCGGCACGTCTTATCGCAAGAGAATACGCCCCCGCGTGCGTGACTTTGTCCGTCGAATAAGGATAGACGACGGTGTAAGGCAGATTGTCGGTCAAAGTGACCGTTTCGCCGACGGTGCCGTCAACCGTTACGCCTGTCAGCACAACGGGGAATTCGATTGCCGCACCTGTATAGTCCGCCTGGTTGTTGGAGAATGCCGCCGACACCACCCTGCGGTAAGAGAAGACAATCTGCGCCCCGCCTCTTACGGCAGGAAGCGCGGAAATATCGCTGCGGTCGACGCGAAGCGCAAGCCTGCCGCCATCCGTATATGCGTAATCGCCGGCGACTCCTTCCTCAACGAAACCGGTTTCGAAGTTGTCGGAAGGATGAGTGTAAATCGGCGTGTCTACGACCTGTCCGTCTGCGCCGTATTTCTTAATTTCATAAGGTACGTACGCGTACGCGCCCGTGAGTTCCGCAGAGAAATACACGGTTTCACCGCGCTTATAGCTGCCTACGGTTTCCCCTTCTTCGTTCACAAAGGTGAAATTCCACACGTTATGATTACTGCCGAAGTGGTCCGTGCTTTCCTGTGCGATTTGCGCGCCGATGATATAATCGTTCGCGTCGACAAGCACGCCGTACGCCGCAAGCTCGCTTATGTTGCCGGCGATGTCCAGCCCCGCTATGTACACGACGTAATAACCGACCGCGTTTGCACCGTCGTTCTGGAACAGCAGGTCAAACGGGTCCATTGCGTCACTGGCATCGCTGTATCTGTCGAAAAAGTCGTCGATATCGCCCGCATTGACTGACGCGAAAGCGGAAAGCTTCTGTTGATATGCCTCGGCAAATGCCGCTTCCGTGGCGTAATACGCCGTGGAATAATAGATTCTGTAATATGAGTCGTCGCTTTGGACGGACGGCTGTGCGGACATACTCCAACCGTCGGTGTACCACTTCCTGTCACCGCCCGTGGGGATGCGTCCCGTTGTAACGACGATGTGGTCGGTTTCGTCCGTCGAGCCGCTCTCGGACACGTCGGGAGCGAGAGGCTTGGTCATGTCCAGATAAATACGCGCTCCGCCGACATCTGCCCATGCGTCGTCTTTGGCACTCGCGCCGCCGTTGATTCCGGTCTCGGTGGTGAATGCTCCGGTTGCGTCCGCGTTGTTTTTGACGGTAAAGTTATGCGCTCTTGTGAAGTCGCTGTTGGGCTTACCCGTGTACACTACGGTGAGATTATAGGACGAGTCCGCCCCCTCTTCTATGGTGACCGAAACCGATGCCAGGGCATAACTGTCCCCCGTCATAGTCCATACGCCTTCCGCCTCGCTCCACGCGGCGGACTGCACGCTGCCGTCCGTGCTGCTCGTGATTTTCTTTATGGCGTTGTTTACGATGTACACGACATAGCTTTCCCCGTCCGCGCCGAGTATGAGCACTCTGTTGCCGGAGATGTTGGGCGTAAAGTTGATTGTCGCCGTGATGGACGTGCTCACATACACCGTTTCGCCGTGGTCGATGACGCCGTCGCCGTTGATGTCGCCGCTCGGTATGACCGTGCCATCCAAAGTGTTGTAAGTCAGCCTCACCGTGTTTGCGGGCGCGGTGCAGTCGACCTTGACATACACCGTTATTGTGTCTTCCGACACAAACCCGGCATAGTTCATCGCATAGAACGTAAAGCGGTAATATCCGTTCCCCGTCGCTCCGACATTGCCGTTGATATCCGTACCTCCACTACGACCGCCGACGGCAAATGAGCCTCCTCCGAAATCGTAAGTTGCGGTTGCGGTTGTATTATTTATATAGGCAAATGGATGCCAACTGCTCCACGCATTCTCATCAGAGGGTAATGCAGATGTTTCATCCCAAGTCGGACTGCTTGCATAGTCAACTGAATAAAACCAAAGCAATGGGTTACTATTAGAGCCGGCATTCGCAAAATGTATAGAACTCAAAACTTGATTATATACCCATGACCAAGCGTCTGTTGTATCTGAAACTATCCATTCTGGTGTCTGCTGATGAGTGACAGTAGCAGTGCTGATATCTGTCTGACTTTCGACAATTCCGCCAACCTCAATAGAAATTTCTCTGGTAGAGTCTCCCGAATCAGTTAAATATAAAGTAACTGCACCATCTGTATTGTCTGAAAAATATAATACTAATGTTGCCGTGTCTCTTGCGGGGTCAGCAGTTAATTCTATATAAACATTTCCCGTCCCTCCGCCAGCAGCCGAATAAGTGCCGCTACCTGTTGAAAGCACACCGTTATATGACACCCCTGCCGTTGCAGTACCAAAACTGACCGTACTTATACCTGCAAAATACTCTCCTGACGTCCTGCTGGCAGGTTGTCCGTTAACATTTTGGTCTGTAATTGTTACCGCCAGTCGTTTAGCATAGGTGCCATTGATGGAATTTGCTCTTGCGATAGCACTATCAAGTCGAATGGACGTCCCCGCGATTATATCACTATCATTAAATTGAGCAGCGGAATTTGCGATATCATTATGAAGCGTATTCTCTCCATCATACGCAAAATAATTTGTGACATCAGTAGTTAAAGTACTGAGTTCCGTATCAATAGCAGTTATTGCAGGCGCATGCCCGTCGCTGGCATTTGTTGTCGGCACAGCGCTGGTTTTATGTACGGTGAAAGTAATTTGCACTTCATTCGCATATATGCCCGTGGTTTCATTGCCACCGGTTGCGCGGTAAAGAGTGAGCGCAAGATTGGACATTGAACTCTGAAGTGTCGAGGTGCTTCCGGAAGAATTGCGCAACACACCGGTCCAACGTGTTGTCGCACTTGTAATCCATCCGTCATCGCCCCAATTCTCTAAATAATAATAACCACTATTGGCGCACCAATCTGAGCTATCATTTTCGGTATTAACATAGTATGATGCACTGGTTTTGGAAGAACTTCCGAGTATACCCATTCCGAAAGACCTATCACCAGAATAAGGTCCTTTATTCTGTGTATACAAAGTACCGGAAAATGAAACATCAATAGAATAGCGGGATGCCAGCTGTAAAAATATTGTCGGAGTGGTGACGTTAAGAACAGCAATTACCGTAGGTCTAGCAGTCAGACCGTGTCTACTGGTTTCATGTCCGCCGAATGAGCCGTTATTGCCTGCACTGTAAAATTCAAGGGAATTTGAGTTCCCCCATCCGTAAATACTGGTATAATTTAATGGACTCACCCCTTGGTCCGCCAAATTAATTGTATATGTATAGTCTCCCGTCTCGGTGGAATGCATATCATCCCATATTTCTTCCATAAGGGAAGCATTTACTGATGACAAATTTAAAGCATTGACATAACCGCCGGAAGTATCCGCCTCCGCGACATTCGCGCCGCTGTCGGAGTTTATGTCAAAAACGCCCGCCGTCAGCACAACGGCGAACACGGTCGCAAAACACATCAGCAAAATCGCGAATTTGGTAACGTTGACAAAAAACCTTCTTTGCCCGTCGCGGTTTGTTCTCATAATCCCACCTCACAAAAGCAACTTCCCTGTTTGCTTTCAAAATTGACTTACTTACGCACGCGCGCATTACGCGCACTTGATTAAACTTACGCAAAATCATATTACCACGCTCATCCAAACATTCCTCTCCCCGTCAACCACTGTTAACCCTCCCCTTCCCCGATTTTAATCTTTCCATTTTTTGGACAAACAAACAGACTCTTGGGGACGGAGCAAAACAGTCCGACTCCTCCCCTTCACTCCCCTCCACTCCCCTCAAAAATCCCTAAATATACTGGCAAAAAGTCATCCCTCTCCCTTTTTGACAAGCAGACTCCCGGGGACGGAGCAAAACAGTCCGAAAAACGGACTGTTTTGCTCCGTCCCCAAGAGTCTGCTAGCACCTTAAATTTTACTTCATTTTAAGAGGTCAAACAAAACGCTCCGCGCCACACCTAATGCCTTCGCAATGTCACTCATATTGCACCCTGCCGCCCTCATCTTTGCCACGATTTTTTTCAGCCTTTCTCGGTCTTTTCTCAAAACAAGCACATCACCGCAGGCCGCAACAATCTCCCGCGCAATCTCTGCACCGCTTCTTTTTTCTTCTTCCGCTTCAATCCAAAACGGGCAATTTTCATCGGCGCAGGCGGACTTTTCTTCCATAATTGCCTCAACATTGTCCGCATCGGTGTCAAAAAACTTCTCCGCTTCATCAAAATCCACTCCTCCGGTGTGCGAATAATAACATTGAAGTCCGGAGTAAGTATAATCCGCCGCATTTTGCACAATTCCGGCTTTTACAGGATTATTATGTATGTACACCATACAATTTATGAGATAACCACCTTCGAAAACAGCTTGACTTTTGTATCTGTCCCTGAACACATATCCGACTCTGTCACGGATGTGGTTGTAGTATTGTGCATATCGGGTATTCACACGGCGCATATATGCGCCCAAGTTTTCCGCACTCGGCGAATAAACCAGCAAATGACAATGATTGTCCATAACGCAGTACGTCAGAATTTTTATACCGTGAAAAGCCTTGAACATTTGCAAATCATTCAGATATTCCGACTTTAATCTGCCTGTTTCAAAAATTTTTTCTTTCCCTATACCTTGCACGATAACGTGAAAATAATTCGTGTCAAACGCTTTGCGAGCCGGTCTTGACATAATGCCCCCTCCCCTTCTGTTCTGCCATTACAATAACACGTTTCTCTTCATCCGTCAATCGATTCGGACTCCTGGGGACGGAGCAAAATAGTCCGTTTTTCGGACTATTTTGCTCCGTCCCCAGGAGTCCGAAGGAAAAATTAAAGCCGCGCAGCAGCGCGGCTTTTCTTCCTTATTTCCTGAGTTCCGTTCGTCTTATTTTTCCCGAAATCGTCTTCGGCAATTCCGTCACGAACTCTATCACCCTCGGATATTTGTACGGCGCGGTCAGATTTTTCACGAAAGTCTGGATTTCCTTTTTCAGTTCCTCCGTCGCCTCGTAGCCCTTGACCAGCACAATCGTCGCCTTGACCACCTGCCCTCTCGTCGGGTCGGGCACGCCCGTAACCGCGCATTCCAGCACCGCGGGATGCTCCATCAGCACGCTCTCTATCTCGAAAGGCCCGATGCGGTAGCCGCTGGACTTGATGATGTCGTCCGTGCGTCCGACAAAGAACAGATAGCCGTCCTCGTCACGGTAAGCCATATCGCCCGTATGATACAGTCCGTCGTGCATAACACTTTTCGTGTTTTCGGGGTCGCGGTAATACTCGCGGAAGAGTCCGTACGGTTTGCCTTCGCTGATGTCGATGCAAATCTCCCCTGCCTCGCCCATAGGGGTTTCGCTGCCGTCCGCCGACACGAGTTTGAGCTTATATATCGGCGTAGGTTTGCCCATACTGCCGGGTTTCGGCGTCATACCGACGAGGTTTGCAATGGTGAGCGTCGTTTCGGTCTGACCGAAACCCTCCATAAGCGAGTGCCCCGTTGCGGCTTTGAGCTGGTTGAACACCTCGGGATTGACCGCCTCGCCCGCCGTTGTGATGTATTCCAACGAAGAAAGGTCGTGTTTGCTGAGGTCCGCCTTTATCATAAAGCGGTAGATTGTGGGCGGCGCACAGAACGTCGTTATGCGGTATTTTTCTATCATACCGAGCAGTTTTTCCTGGTCGAAGCGCTCGAAATCGTAAGTGAACACGCACGCGCCGCATATCCACTGCCCATAGAGCTTGCCCCATACCGCTTTGCCCCAGCCCGTTTCCGCAACGGTGAAATGGATGCCGTCCTTGCGCACATTGTGCCACCATTTGGCGGTCAGAAAATGCGCCAGCGCATATGTGTGCTCGTGCGCGGCAATCTTGGGATAAGCAGTCGTGCCCGACGTGAAGTACATAAGCATAAGTTCGTCGCGCATAGGTGCGGTGCCGTCCGTGGGACGGGGATAAACGTCGGAATACGCCTCGCACTCCTCGTTGTAAAAGTGCCAGCCGTCGCGTCTTCCCGTCGCGGAGATTTTCACCGTAACCTGCGGGCAATGCTTTATCGCCGCTTCCGCTTCTTCAATGACGCTGCCCGTCGTGGTGCAGATTATCGCGCTCACGCCCGCGGCGTCGAAACGGTACACAAAGTCCTTCTCTTTCAACTGGTCGGTTGCGGGAATGCTGATGGCGCCGATTTTGTGCAGCGCAACGATTATAGGCCAGAATTCCCAATGCCTGCGGAGGACGAGGAGGACCCTGTCCCCCTTCTTAATGCCGAGGGCTTTGAGATAGTTTGCCGTTTGTGCGGACTTGCGCATCATATCGCCGAAAGTGAAAATCTTTTCTTCTCCGTCGGATGACACCCAAATCATGGCTCTTCTCTCCGGCTCCTCGGTGCCGTAGTAGTCGACCACGTCGAAGCCGAAATTGAAGTTGTCTGGGGCGTGGAAATCTATTCCTGTAAGCAGCCCGTTTGCATCAACTTTTTCGGTCAGAAATCTTTGGTACAGTTCCATATTTGTTCCTTTAATTTATTCCCCTTTCGGGGTGGATTGACTTATTCTCCTTTCCCCCTTGTTTTAGCCCCGTCAAAAAATCAAAGATTTCGTGACGGGGACCCCGATTTAAGCCCCGCAAAAACGACTGCGTCCTTTTTACGGGGGCCCCGATTAGAACCCCGTAAAACGGGCTGTACCCGTTTGGCGGGGACTCCCGGTTGATGCCGTGCGCCGTCGGCGGACGGCAAATTTCGGATAAAATGAAAATCCGGACGTTTCCGTCGAATTTTCCCCTTTTCCGCTTCCTGCAAGCTGCCGCGGAAGCGTCATTTTACGCGCGTCCCCGTCCGCCCGCACCCGAAAGCGCGGGCGGACGGAACGTCGTCATTCGAGGTTCTTTTTCAGCGTATCGAGTTCCGCCGCAAGTTCCTTGGGCAGCTTGTCGCCGAACTTGGCATAGAACGCCGCAATGCCTTCCGCGTCCTCTTTCCAGAGCTCCTTGTCCACGGTGAGCAGATTTGCCACGTCTTCCTTGGTCATATCGAGCCCGTTCAGGTCGATGTCTTCGGGACGGGGCACGTAACCGATGGGCGTTTCCACCGCGTCCGCCGCGTCCTCGGTGCGGCGCAGAATCCAATCCAGCACGCGCAGATTGTCGCCAAAGCCGGGCCACAGGAAGTGCCCTTCTTCGTCCGTCCTGAACCAGTTGACGTTGAAGAACTTGGGCTTGTGAGTGACCTTTTCTCCCATCTCAATCCAGTGCTTGAAGTAGTCGCCCATATTGTAACCGCAGAAAGGCAGCATCGCCATCGGGTCACGGCGCACCACGCCGACTGCTCCGCTCGCCGCGGCAGTGGTTTCGGAAGCCATAATCGAACCGACGAACACGCCGTGCGTCCAGTCGCGCGCTTCGTAAACGAGCGGCGCGGTCTTTGCGCGTCTGCCGCCGAACACTATCGCGTCGAGCGGCACGCCCTGAGGATTTTCGAATTCGGGCGAAATGCAGGGGCAGTTCTTTGCGGGAGCGGTGAAACGGGAGTTGGGATGCGCGCCCTTCACGCCGTTTGCCCTGTCCTCTTCCGTCCAGGGATTGCCCTTCCAGTCTACCGCTTTTTTGGGAGGATTCTTGTCGAGCCCTTCCCACCACACGGTGTTGTTTTCGAGGTTGTGCACCACGTTGGTGAATATCGTGCCCTTACGCGTGGTCGCGAGAGCGTTGGGGTTGGACTTTTCGTTGGTGCCGGGAGCAACGCCGAAGAAGCCGTTTTCGGGGTTGATGGCATAGAGTCTGCCGTCCGCCCCCACTCTTATCCACGCGATGTCGTCGCCGACGGTGTAGACCTTGTATCCCTTTTCGGCAAATTCCTTGGGAGGAATGAGCATCGCGAGATTGGTCTTGCCGCACGCGGACGGGAATGCCGCCGCGATATATTTGGTTTCGCCGTTGGGCTTCTCCACGCCGAGAATGAGCATATGTTCGGCAAGCCAGCCCTCTTTTCTGCCCTGATAGGACGCAATACGCAGCGCAAAGCACTTTTTGCCGAGCAAGACGTTTCCGCCGTATCCGGAGTTGACGGACATAATTGTGTTGTCTTCGGGGAACTGGCAGATATACCTCTTTTCCTCGTCGAGGTCTGCTTTCGCGTGCAGCCCGCGCACGAAATCGTCGCTGTCGCCGAGAGTGTCGAGCACGTTCTGTCCGACGCGCGTCATAATCGCCATATTGAGCACGACGTAAATGCTGTCCGTCAGCTCGATGCCGATTTTGGAGAAGGGAGAGCCGACCGCGCCCATCGAGAAGGGAATGATGTACATCGTTCTGCCCTTCATAGCGCCCTTGTAAATGCCTTTGAGCAGTTCGTACGCTTTATCCTTCTGCATCCAGTTGTTGGTGGGACCCGCGTCCTCTTCCTTTTCGGTGCAGATGAAGGTGCGTCCTTCGACGCGCGCAACGTCGTTGACCGCCGTGCGATGCAGATAGCATCCGGGCAGCAGCTCCTGATTGAGCTTTATCATTTCGCCCGTGGAACAAGCTTCCTTGCGGAGCGCTTCGAGCTGCTCCTCGCTTCCGTCGATGAGCACGACCTTGTCGGGCGTGCAGAGAGCAACGCTCTCATCGATGAACTTCTGAACGCCTTTGTTTTCAAACTTCATGATTACCTCCGACGCGAAGAAACCTCCGCGTGTTTTGATTCAGTTTACGGCGCCGCACGGCGCCCCCGCAGCGTCAGGCATACCGCGGACGATTTCCGCGCCGCCGCTTTCGCCGCCCCGCCGTTCCGTCCGCCGTTCCCGACGTCGGAATAACGGTTGTCACATACAATATACATAAGCGCGCGCCACCGCGCGACGCGTCCGTGCGCGCCCGTATCAGTAATAAATGATACAACCGTTTGCCCCGCGTGTCAATCAAAACCTTTTCCGCCCTGCCTATACTGAAACTTCCGCGGCACGTCCCGCGATACGCGCCCCGTCGGCACGCACAACAGCACCGCGCCACTCCGTCCGCGCCGCCCCTCCGCCCTCCCCGTTCATATGCGTTTTTACGGAATCCGCGGTCGGGACGGCACGGGGAATGCAAAAATGCAATTCTCATATATTGCGCCAAATTCCGCCCTCGGCGCAGCACGCGGCGCTGAGAAAGCAATCCGCTCTTTCTCCTCACCCGTGCGGAAAGTGCGGGATGCGGGAGGTCTGCGTATCCACGACGCGGCACCCGCCTGCGTACGGTTTCGGGGAAAACTATTCTCGATTGGCAAAATTTTGATAATACTTCTCTCGAAAAAGTCGATTATTATAATACTCGCCGAAAAATTATTCTCAAAACAATCGAAAACAAGAGTACTTTGGGGCGTTTTCGGCGGATTTGAGATTCCGCGGGGATTTTCTTTCTTCGTGTTGCGAAAAAGGCGGAAACGACGCACACAGGCAGCAATCAGAGGGTTTCGGAAGATTTCGGGGTGTCCCCTTCCTCTTCCGCCTTGTATAAGCCGAAAAATTAATTTCTTGCATATTGCGCCCGATTTTGAGCCGTTTTCAGGCATTTTCTCTCTGAGGAGTCGATTTCCGTCCTTTGCGGCGGACACCTTTTCTTCGTGCGGGATTTCCCGTCTTTTGCGTGCGCCCTCTCCTTTTCGGAGGCGGCGTCACGCCGCAAATCTTTCTTTCGCGCCGCTTTGCCGCTCCGTCTTGAAAAAACCTTCCGACGCGTGTATAATCTGTTTATAAAGGCACAGGGAGGTATATTATGCCCGCAGAAACAATAGGTGCGATAGTCGGCGGAATTATCGCGGGACTCATAGTCCTTTTCTTCGCCGTACTCACCGTAAGAACAGTCCTCAACCGCCCCGCGGTCGCTCCCGGCAAAGCGACGGACCTGCCCGCCGTGGACAAGGACGCCGCCGTGCGCCATCTGCGCGAAGCGATACGCATCCCCACCGTTTCGATGGTGGAAGAATACGCCGACAACGTGCAGCCGTTCATCGACTACCGCCACTGGCTGGAAAAGACCTATCCCCTGCTCAATGCGGCAGCGGAAAGGGAAATCATCGCAGGCTACTCAATAATCTATCATCTCAAAGGGAAAAATCCCGCGCTCAAAGGCGGCTGCTATCTCAGCCACATAGACGTCGTCCCCGCTCCGAAAGACGGCTGGGAATACGACCCGTTCGAGGCGGTGCTGACCGACGACGGCTACATCTACGGGCGCGGCGCGCAGGATATGAAGAGCCATATGATAGCTCTCCTCGAAGCCGTGGAGTTTCACCTCGCGCAGGGCAAACAATTCGACCGCGACCTCTATCTCTGCTTCGGACACGACGAGGAACCGGGCAACTCCACCAGCGGCGCGGCGAACATCGTCCGCCATCTCAAAGAAAAGGGAGTCGAAATGGAGTTTGTCATCGACGAAGGTGGCACCGTGCTTGACGGCAAACTGCTCGGCATTCCGCACACGGTCGCGCTCATAGGCGCGTGCGAAAAGGGCAACGGCGACCTCGAACTCGTCGTCAAAAAGGCAGGCGGACACGCCTCCAATCCCAAGCCGCCGACGGCGGTCGGGCTGCTTTCACAGGCCGTCGCAAAGGTGGAAAGCCACCCGATGAAGACCTATTGGACGCCGATGACCGTGGAAACGTTCAAATCCCTTTCGCCTTACTGCAAGGGCGCGTTCAAATTCATCCTGACCAACCGCGACGTATTCTCGCCGCTCCTCAAATTCGTCTTCACAAAAGTCGCTCCGATGACCAACGCGCTCGTGCGCAGCACGTTCGCGCCCACGATGCTTTGGGGCAGCGACGCGCGCAACGTCATTCCGAAAGAGGCGCGCGCCAACATCAACTTCCGCATAATAACGGGCGAAACGGCACAGGACGTCAAGGCGTACCTCAACAAACTGCTGGGTGACAAGGTGGAAGTCAACCTTCTCACTTATTCCGACCCGTCCCCGGAGGCGGACGTGCATTGCACGGCGTACGAGCGCCTGCGCGACACCATCACCGAAACCTTCGACGACATCGTGGTCGCCCCCTATATGTTCATCGCCGCATCCGACGCGCGCTTCTACAATCCGCTGACCGACAACGTCTTCCGTTTCGGTCCGTTCATCAATTCTCTGGACGACCAGTCGCGCATTCACGGCATCAACGAACGTCTGCACGTCGACCAGCTCGAAAAAGCCACTCAGTTCTTCGTCAAGTGCCTCGACAAAATGCTTTCCGCCTGACGGCGGGGCAATGCGCCGTCCCATACAGTAATTCAACGTCCCGCACGGTCGCAGCCGTGCGGGACGTTTGACAAAATCGGGCGCAGACAACTCCTGCCGCCGACAAGCGGACTGCCGCGGCTGCGCAGCAGAACGGCACGCGCGAAAGACGGACAACGCAAAACACAACGGAAGACTGCGAAACGCAACGAAACACAACAGCCAAGCGCTCCGAGCAATACCGACACGCGCAACGCAACAAAAGAATTCCCCGCAAAACACTTATCGTGTTTCACGGGGATTTTTACTATCACCGACCGCATATAGCCCGCTGTAACACTTATCGTGTTTTATGAAATTTCGGCACAATTCGGGGTGTGCGGGTCAATCCGCTTTCACGCCTTCCGTATGCTTTCGGTCCGACGTCCTGCCGCGCCTGACGTCAGCCGCAACTTGCCGTGCTCATCGATTCCGGCGCTTCCATAATCTGTTATCGGGAAACCGACCGCAGCGAACCGAGCGCTCCGAATCTCGTGAAACTTGCGGACTTTTTCGACGTCTCGGTGGACTATCTCCTCGGCAGAACGGACCTTTGAACTTCGGCTTTGTGCACGCGGGCGCGTGGGCTCACTACACGTTGTGCCGCGCGAATTTTTTCGCATAAAGTCTTGATATGCCGCGCGTTTGGTGATAAAATCCTAATCCCATACAGGCAAAGGAGAAAGACGTGGACTTCGAGCAGGACGGCGTATCGGCGCGTCTGGACAGCAAAATCCAGAAGCTCATTATTTTGTTTGTTTTCGACAGGATGGCAATCCCGCTTTCCGAGGCGGCTTTGCTTGACATCTGCACGTCCGAAAACAACTGGCTGGGCTATATGGACTGCAAGCAGTATCTTGCCGAACTTCTGGAAACAAATCTCCTTTACCGCGTGCCGAAGAGCGATTGCATCAACATCACGCAGGACGGAATCGGCTGTCTTGCGCTCTTTTTCACCCGCATTCCGACATCCGTACGCGACGACGTGAACGCATATGCGCGCGAGAACAGGATGCGCTACAAAAAGCGCCAGTCCTATTTCTGCGACTACTCGAAAAACGCGGACGGCACCTACACCGTGATAATGAAGATAAACAGCGACATCGCGACTCTTATGGAGCTGAAACTCGTCGTGGCAAACCGCCAGCTCGCGAAATATCTCTACAAAAGCTGGGTGGACAAGGCGTCGCAGACCTACGCGCTCATACACGACACATTGCTGGACTGAACCCGCGCAGGGTTTGCCGCACTCCGATTGTTGCAAAAAGCGCGCCCCGTCGGGCGCGCTTTTCGTTGCAGTCGATTGTTTTGCCGTTGCCTTTGCTTTGCTTGACTCGGCCTTACTTCGTCAGTCTATCGAAACGACGATTTTGTTGTACTGATAGGGATACTGCGCGCATTGGACGACCATTTCGGGCACGTCGTCGAAGTTTATGCGCGAGGCAATCAGCCCGTCCGTCTTGACGATGCGGTTGGCAAGCAGATTTATCGCCGACGACATCTCGCCGTAGCCGTCCGCGACGCCGATAAGGCGCAGCTGCTTGGTGAGCACGACGCTGACGTCGATGGAGTGTCCCGACCGCACGGAATAGCCCGCCACCACCACTTCTCCCTTGTCTTTCACAAGGCGCAGCGCGGTGTTGAACGGCACGCCGTCGCCGACGTAAACGGAACATTCCGCCATTCTGCCGCCCGTTATCTCTTCCACGCGGCGTTCGAGGTTGTCGTAAGTGGGATTGAGAGTGTAATAGACTCCCCAGCTTGCCGCCAGCGCGAGTTTTTCGGCGTCGAGGTCGACAAGGACGGGTATCATCTGGTAATACAGCGCGAGCTGTGCGAGGATGAGCCCCAGCGTGCTTGCGCCGACTATGACGACGAAATCGCCCTTGTCCGCTTCGAGGCTGTTGAGCACGTTGTTGCCGAGGGCGATATACTCGGCGAAAATCGCCTCGTCGTCGGGGATTCCGTCAGGCAGGGCGTAAACGTTTTCCGCAGGGACGGACACGAAGTCGGAAAGCAGTCCGTTTTCGTCCACGCCGAGCACGCGCACCTTTTTCACGCCGTGCTCCTCGTGTCTGACAAAGGGGCTCACCACCACACGGGCGCCCATTTTCAGCCCTACGGAGGGGTCGTCCTCTGACATATACGCCACGGCGGAGTGCCCCGGCACGGTGAGTTCCGCATTTTTATCGGGAGCGTCGGAAGCGAAATAGGCAAAATCCGTGGACGAAATCGCCACTTTTGACATTTTGAGCTTTATCTCTCCCTCCTTTTTGGGAAGGATGCTCTCGACGAGTTTGATGCGTTCGAGATTCTCGATATGCCAGGCTTTCATATGCCGCCTCCAACAATTACGACGGGCATACCCGTCGGAAGGTTATGATAGCACAATAACGCCGTTTCCGCAAGTGCCTAAAACACCAACCGCGCTTCCGCAGGCAGGGAAAGCACCTTGTCGTCCGTGCCGGAAATGACGAACTCGTCCCGCGCAAGCGACGCGTCGGGGATGAGATAGACGCGTTTGCCCTTCCACAGCTCCGCGCTCTCCCGCGCCATCACGCGGTATGCAAACACGCGCTCGACCACGCTCGGATTCACGCGCGCAATGAAAGAGCCGAAATCGTTGACCAAAGAATATTCCGTCAGCTCGTCGCGGAGTTTGAGCGCAAGGTGCGTGGCGGACACCACGAAACCGCCCTGACAGCTTTCGCACGGTTCGAGCATAAAAGTGTCCGCCGACAGCCGCGTGCGCTTTCTGGTGAGCTCTACAAGCCCCAGCCCCGTCATTGCGACGGCGGAAGTTTTGAGCCTGTCCTTTTTCAGCTCCTCGCGGAGCTTGTCCACGACGGCTCGCTTGTGTTCTTCCGTCTGCATATCTATGAAATCCACGACCACAATGCCGCTGATGTTGCGTGCGCGCAGCACCTTCGCCACCTGCACCGCCGCGGTCATATTCGTCCTGAACACCGTGTCTTCCAGGTTGTGCGTGCCGACGAAACGCCCCGTGTTGACGTCGATGACGGTGAGCGCTTCCGTGCGGTCGACGACGAGATACGCGCCGTTTTCCAGCATAACCTTGCGGTCGGCAAGCCTGTCAATCTGTTCGGACAGCCCGAAGTGGCGGAAGATGTTCCTTTTGCCCGCGTAATATTCCACCGCAATCTTCGTCATCCTGGAAGACAGCCGTTTTGCCAGCAGAGGTTCGTTGACGACAATCCTGTCCACCTCCTCCGCATAGTTGTCGCGGATGGCGCGCTCCAACAGCTGCGCCTCGCGGTAAACAACGCTCGTCGGAACCGTCGAAGCGTAATTTTCCTTTATCTTGTCCCACAGCGCGATGAGCGCGTCGAGTTCGCACGTGATTTCCTCATCACGGGCTTTAACCGCCGCAGAACGCACGATAAACCCCATATTCTGCGGACAAACGGAGGACACCAACCGTTCGAGGTGCGCCCTGCGCTCGTCGCTTTCAATCTTTCGGGACACTCCCCTGAACCCGCCCGTGGGCAAAAGCACGAGGGTGTATCCCGGCAAGGTCACGTCCGTGGTCAGGCGCGCGCCTTTCGTGCCCATCTGCTCCTTGACCACCTGGCACATCACGATGTCGCCGGGAGAAACTTTCCCGACGCCGTCCGCCGCGTCGCCGACGTAAAGGAAGCCGTTGCGCTCCAAGCCGATGTTGACGAAAGCCGCCTTCATCCCGCCGAGCACGTTTTCGACCTTGCCCTTGTAGATGTTGCCGACGTGACCGCGCGAAGCGACGTGCTCCACGCCGAATTCGACAAGCTCCCCTTCCTCCGCAAGCGCCGCACGCACGAAGTAGGGATTGTAATCGATGAAAAGCTGTTTCATATCTATGTCCGAAAAATTTATTTTCCGAATATTTCCGCGCCCTCTCCCGCGAGCGCGGCGTCCGTTTCGACAAGCGTCCCGTCCGCGGATTTCAGATACTGTGCGGTCTTCACGACGTCGGTCACAGCCGCCTCTATACCCGTCGCCGCGGCGGCAATCGCTTCGAAAACCCTGTCCGCGCGCAACGTCACGTTACCGCTCGCAAGAGTGAGTTTCAGCCTGCCGTCCTCTTCTCCGACCGCGAATATCCTGTCACCCGCCTCTTCCGTCACACGCACGCCCTTCTTGACGTAGTCCAGCGTCAGCCCGCGGGAAAAGTCGTACGCGTCGGTAGGGAAAGGAAAGACGTAGTCCGCCGCCGCGGTCCTGCCCGCGAGATTGGGGTTGCGCGGGACGTAAAACGCCGCCGACGCGCGCATATCTTCCGTCACCGCCGCGTTGTAACGCGCCAGGGTTTCTTCGGGAGAAAGCGGAGTGTCCGCCGCGACGTACTCCGCGGAGGAACCTATCCCCACGGGAGTGGGCGGCGAGAAGAAAAGCAGCGCGTGCGGGTTGAAGCCGTTGGAATAAGCCACGGGCACGCCCGCGCGGCGCATTATGCGCGAAAACTGTCTGAGCACGTCTATGTGGGAAACGAAGCGGGCGGCACCCGAGCGGGAATATCTGAGCACTATCATATAACGGTGCACCTCCCCAGCTTGCTCGCCCCGCAGGCGTTGCAGCCCTCGCGGCAGCTCGGCGTGGTGACGCCGAGATACGCGCGCTCGCGCTCGGCAAGCAGATAACGCTTGCTCACGCCCGTGTCTATGAAATCCCACGGCAGAACCTTTTCCGTGTCAATCGCACCCGTGTATTCGGACATATCGACGCCGCACTCGTCGAAAGCGCGCGTCCACGCCTCCCAGTCGAACTTTTCGGACCAGCTGTCGAACTTCGCTCCCAGCGCGTATGCGCGCTCCGTCACGCGCGAAAGCCGTCTGTCGCCGCGGGCAAGAGCCGCTTCCAGCACGGACGACTCCGCGCCGTGCCACGAAAAAGACACTCCCTTTATGCAGCGGAGAAGTCCGCGCAGATAGTTCTGCTTGCGCAGCATCTCCCCGAAGGATATCTGCGCTTCCCATTGGAAGGGAGTGCAGGGCTTGGGAATGAAAACGGCGCAGGACACCGAAATGTTGGGGCCGCGCTTCCCTCTCGTTCTGAAATAAAGCTCCCTGAGGCGCGAACATATCGCGGCTATGCCCGCGATGTCCTCGTCCGTTTCGGTGGGCAGCCCCAGCATAAAGTAGAGTTTCACGCTGTCATAGCCCGCCTCGAACGCCTTTGCGACGTTGTCTATCTCCGCGTCCGTCACGTTCTTGTTGATGACGTTGCGCAGCCGCTGTGTCCCCGCTTCGGGCGCGAAAGTGAGCGAACTGCGCCTGGACTCCTGCGCGATGTCGCCGCTGAAACTCGAAAGACGAAGGCTTGGAAGGGACAGATTGACTTTGTTTTCGTGCACGAAACCGCGCAGTCCGTCCATAAGCGGGCGCAAGCCCGAATAATCCCCCGTGGACAGCGAGCACATCGCAATCTCGCCGTAACCCGTATTGTTCACGATTTCCTTGGCGTATTCCGCGCATCTTTCGGGGCTTCTCTCGCGGATGGGACGATACCAGAACCCCGCCTGACAGAACCTGCAACCGCTCGCACAGCCGCGGTAAAGCTCGATGACGGCGCGGTCGTGCACCGCTTCCGTGTTGGCGACGACGGGACGGAGAGGATAGGGAGCGTGCTCGAAATCCTTGTACACCGCCTTCGTCACCATCTCTCCCTCGGCGAGCATTGACGGGACGTACACCCCCGTTATCTCTTTCGCGCGGCGGAGCACTTCGCGCTTGGACCACCCCTTTTCTTTGCCTTCCGCAACGAGTTCGAGCAACGCAAGGTCGACGCCCTCGCCCTCCCCTATGACTATGCAGTCGAAAAAGTCGGCGAACGGTTCGGGATTGACCGTGCACGGACCGCCCGCCATTATTATCGGAAAATCCTCTCCCCTGTCCTCCGCGCGGAAGGGAATGCCCGCCAGGTCGAGCATATAGAGTATGCCCGTGTAGAGCAGCTCGAACTGCACGGAAAAACCTATCATATCGAACTCTTTGAGAGGGGTCGCCGTTTCCAGCGAAAGCAGCGGGATGCCGTTTTTCCGCAGCAGAGCCGCCATATCCTCGGCGGGAGCGTAGCACCTCTCGGCGGCAAATCCGTCGCGGGCGTTTATCTCGCCGTAAAGTATCTGCAATCCGAGATTGCTCATTCCGATTTCGTAAAGGTCGGGAAAACAAAGACAAAACCGTGCGCGGACGGGACCCGTCTTTTTCACGGCATTCCACTCGCCGCCCGTATAACGGGCGGGCTTTTCCGCCTGCGTAAGCAGGGGGAACAATCTATCTCCGAAATTTTCCATCAGATTCGCCGCACGGCGGAAATGCGAAGGTCAGTCCGCCATCGCAAGCGCCGCCGCGCCTATTATCCCCGCGTCGTTTCCGAGCGTCGCCGCCACCACGTCGATGGGGGGATTGAACTCCGCGCCGTAAGCGTTCTTTTTTATGAAACGGCGGAGAGGAACTATGAGCGCATCACCCTCTTTGGAGATGCCGCCGCCGATTATGAAGACTTCGGGGTAAAACACGTTGGCAAAGCCCACAAGCCCCGTGCCCACATAGCGGATATAATTGCTTATCACGCGTTTGGCGGTTTTATCGCCCTGTTTCGCGGCGATAAACGCCGTCTTTCCGTCAATCCCGCTTTCCGCCGCCATCTTTGCAAGCAGACTTTCGGGATGGCGCGCCGCCGCCTCCGCCGTCTGGCGCATCAGCGCCGTCGCGGATGCGTACGCCTCGAAACAGCCCCGCTTACCGCAGCCGCACTTCACTCCGCCCGCTTTGATGATGACGTGACCGCCCTCCGCTCCCGCGGACTTGTTGCCCGTGAGCAGTCTGCCGTCCACCACTATACCCGTGCCGACGCCCGTGCCCAGCGTGACGGTGACGCTGTTCTTCGCGCCGCGTCCCGCGCCGAACATCGTTTCGCCGAGGGCGGCGCAGTTGGCGTCGTTGCTTATCTTCACATTGTCTATGCCAAGACGGGAGCGCATTAGCGCGACAAAGGGGGTGCGCACAAAGTTGATGTTGCAGCTGTAACGTATGACGCCCGCCGCGTCGTCGACCGACCCGGGCGACCCCACGCCGACTCCGCCCGTTTCACCGACCTTGACGCCGCCGAGCTCCGCGACCTTTTCCACGAGTGCGGCAATGTCCGCGACTATTTCCTCCGCAGGGACGTCCGCGCGCGTGACGGCGGAAGATTTGACGGTTATCTTCCCGTTTTCGTCCACGAGCCCCGCTTTGACGGACATCCCGCCTATGTCAACGCCGATATACAGCATACATCCTCCCGTGCGCAGATGCGCAGGAAAACGCGCGCGTCCGCGCGCTTATTTTTTTCAATCATTTTAAAGCAAAAGGGAAACTATGTCAACCCCGCGGCAGGTGCGGAGCACTCTTTCCGTCCGTTATCCGCGGATTTGCAAAAGACGTTTGTTCCGAAGGACGGAGCGCTGCGGACGCCGTCAAGGAAGTTTCCGTCCCGCGCTCCCCGGCGGAAGGGCGTGCCCGCCGACGGGCGCTCCGCTTTCGCGCACGCATCTTTCCACGCTGCGCGAGAGTTTGCCCGACGCCGCCAACGCACGGAGCTGCGGCTCGGTGAGCGTATAAAGCGCCTGCGGCGGCGCGTCCGGGTCCCCGCCGTTTTCACGCACCACGCGGAAGGTGGTCACGCTGCGCCCGTCCACGTGATGAAACAGCCTGACGAGCGGCGCGTCCTCCGACACCACGACCTGCCTCTCCCGCACTCCCGCGCCGTAATTTTTGCGCCCCGCAGCAAGCACGCTGACGTAGGAGTCGCGCCCTGCCGCAAACGCCGCGCCGTAAAAGAGGAACACCGCCGCCACCCCGATGCTGAAACTCGCCGCACGCAGAAAGAACGACACCCCGAACAGCACAAACAGGACTATGCTCACGCATATCCCTGCCGTCTGCATTCCCTTAACGGCTTTCAGGCGGTTTCTGGCAAGCCCTAGCGCGACGCGCGAACCGTCCAGAGGATAGACAGGCAGCAGATTGAAGAGCGCGATGGCGACGTTTGCCGTAAAGAACCAGCGCGTGAAAGGATAAATCCCCGGAAAGAGCCACCACAGCCCCAGCGTAAGCACGGCGAAAAAGAGGTTGGCGGCAGGTCCCGCCAACCCCACTATAACGCAGGAAGCGCCGTCCATCTCTTCTTCCGCGCTCATCTGCGCCCCGTAAGGCAGCAGGGTGAGATTTTTGAGCACATACCCCCGCGCACGCGCGGCAAGCGCGTGACCCGCTTCGTGCAGGCACACGGCGGCAAACGCCCACACGAAAGCCGCCGCCTGTCCGAAGAGCACGAGCAGAAGGGCAAGCGCGTAAAAGAGAGGATGAACGCGGAATTTCATCAGAGCACGGCTGCCACGATATTCCCTATTTCAGCCACCGCGTCTGCGGCGGAAGTGGCTCTGAACAGTCCCGCAAACAAAAATCCCAGCGATACGAACACGCCGACGATGACGGGCACGAGCGCAACGTCGAGGATGTCCACGTTTTTGAGCGCGGCGAAATTCCTCTTCTTTCTGACGCCGTGTACGGGACGGGCGTGCACCTCGTTCTCCGCAATGACGTTTTCGCTCACTTCGACTTCGATTTTTTTGGTCTGGTCAAAATCCATAATTCACCTCGCCTTAAAGCGTATTCGCAAGGCGCGGCGAATATGACCTCAACATTCGGGCTTCGGCAGGTCGCCCGTGGTCTCGAAACGCTTTATGCCCGACGCTCTTGCGGAAATCAGCACCTCGAACTCCCCCTCGTCGTTCCTGCGCACGCTGACCGCGGGCGGCGCGAGCGGGTCGAAATAATCCCCTATGACGCGTGCGAGGTCGTTGGCGAAGGCGGACATAAATCCTTCGTGCACGCCCATTTTGTCGCGCGTGAGCATCTCTCTCATCCTGTCCGCCATAATGCGCGAGGGTTTTACAGCCATCTTCTTTTCCTCCTCATCCTGCCGCGCACCTCCGCATACTTCTTGGTGCGGTTGGCTATGTTGTCCGCAAGCAGACAGAACGCCTTCTCCGACAGCGCGAAAGACGGCACCCGCCCCAGCTGCTGATAGAGCGTGACGCAGTCGTCCTCGGGGATGACGCCGACCGCGGGGGTGTGCAGCAGACGCGCTATGTCCGCCGCATCCATCATCTCGCCCCGCGCCACCATATCGTGCCGCACGCGGTTGACCACCAGCGAAACGTCTTCCAGACGGTAGGCGGAAAGCAGGGACACCACCTTGTCCGCGTCGCGTATCGCGGAGGCTGACGGCGTCGTCACGACTATCGCTTCCGTTGCGGCGGATACGGCGCGGTGAAACCCGTTTTCTATGCCCGCGGGACAGTCTATGAGCACGAAATCGAAGTCGGAAAGAGAGTCTATCACGCCGCGGAACGCCTGCGCGGACATATTCTCGCCGCTGCCCGCGGAAGGCAGTATCTTCGCCGTGCTCTCGTGGTCGGGCACGAGCGCCTGAAAGATGCGGCATTTGCCCGAAAGCACGTCACCTATGTCGTACACGACTCGGCTGTCCACCCCCGTGACGACGTCCAGATTGTTGAGCCCGACGTCCGCGTCCGCGAGCACGACCCGATAGCCCATATCCGCGAGTTTTCTGCCCAGAGATGCGGTGACGGTGGTCTTCCCGACCCCTCCCTTTCCCGAAGTTACCACGATTTTTCTCATAGCAACAGTCTAAACGCCCGCGCGCGTCGGAGCGCGGCGGCAAATGAAATATGCGGTCGAGTTTTGTCAAATGCGCGACAGTTGTTGAAAACCCGTTTCGGAAATGCTATCATATCCGCAAGGAGAGCTTATGAGAAAATTTGCGATTACGACGGATTTGGCGGCGGATATGCCCGAGGGGTTCTTCTCCGGACACGGCGTGGACGTCATACCTATGCCCTTTTCCGTCGACGGCAACGAATATTTCGACGAGGGACTGCCCTCATTTCCCGAATTCTACGGCAAAATGCGCGGCGGCGCGACCGCAAACACTTCGCAGACTTCCGCTTATGCCGCCATACACACTTTCGAGAAACATCTCGCGGCGGGTGAAGACGTCCTGCACATCTCGTTTTCTTCGGGAATGAGCGGCAGCTTCGAGAACATCTCCCGCGCGGCGGAGGAGCTGCTCGTCAAATACCGCGACGGCAGAATACGCGTGCTCGACAGCCTTTCGGGCAGCGGCGGACAGGGGCTTATGGTTTACCGCGCGCTCAGACTGCGCGAGAAAGGACTGTCCCTCGAAGAAACGGCGGACGCTCTGGAAGCGGAACGTATGAACTATCACCACTTTTTCATCGTGGAAGACCTGAACACCCTTTACCGCGGCGGCAGGCTCAGCAGGCTGGAAGCGGCGGTCGGCACGGTGCTGGGCATAAAACCCTTGCTGGAACTCAACCATTACGGCAAGATAATGCCTCTGCTCAAAGTGATGGGCAAGAAAAAGGCTCTTTCGGCAATCACCGAGCAGGTCGCCAAATTCTACAAGCCGGAGCTGAACGATTTCATTCTCGTCGAGCACGGCGACGACATAGCGAACGCCGAAGTGCTGGCAAACAAAATCAAAACGGTGCTGCCAGAGGCGAAAATCGAATTCTGCAACGTCGGCTATCCCGTCGGGGCGCACGCGGGTCCGGGCGCGCTCGCGGTGTTCTTCATCGGCGCGGAAAGGCCCCGTTTCATCAACGTCCCCATCCCGGGACTGAAAACCGCAAAATGAGGCGTCAAGTGTTCAACTCTCTCACCGACTGTTTCAATCTTCCGAACGGAGTGCGCATCCCCTGCGTGGGTTTCGGCACATACAAGACTCCCGACGGCGCCGCGTGCGTGGAGAGCGTGCTGACCGCACTCGGAGCGGGCTACCGTCACATCGACACCGCGGAGTTTTATTTCAACGAGGAAAGCGTGGGCAGAGCCATAGCGGAAAGCGGCGTGCCGCGCGACGAAATTTTCGTCACCACAAAGGTCTGGAACACGCACCAGGGCTACGACGCCACCCTCGCCGCGTTTGACGAGTCGGCAAAAAAACTGGGGCTGGACACCGTCGACCTCTACCTCGTCCATTGGCCGATTGCGAAAGATTTCAAAGCCGAATACCCCGCCCCCTTCCTTGCGACGTGGCGCGCCCTCGAAAAACTTTACGCAGAGGGGCATGTGCGCGCAATCGGGGTTTGTAACTGCCTGAAAAGTCATCTCAACGTGCTTTTCGGCGAATGCAAGGTTATGCCCGCCGTCAATCAGCTGGAATATCATTTCGGTTTCACGGACGCGGACCAGCTGGAAGCCGTCGCTTTTTCCGAAGAGCACGGGCTCGTCGTCGAAGCGTGGGCGCCGCTCTGCCGCGGCAAAGCGTTCGGCAACCCCGCCCTCAGGAAAGTCGCGGAAGAACACGGCAAAACGGAAGCGCAGGTGCTGGTGCGTTTCTGCCTCGAACACGGCATTCTTCCCCTTCCGAAATCCGCGACCCCGTCGCGCATAAAGGAAAACGCGGACGTCTTTTCCTTCGCCCTCGACGCCGACGACCTCGCCCTGCTCGACTCCGTTTCATCGATAGGCCGCCTCGGTCCTCACCCCGACGAAGCCAGACATTGACGCCCGCACGGCACTCCGCCCTGCCCGTATGCAAAAGCCCGCAGAACCGGGCATACAAAAAGCCGTGCCTGCGCACGGCTTTGTTTTTCATTCGGACGTTCAACGCGCAATCGGACGTTCAACGCGCAAATGCGGCAGTCAGTCGAGTTTGACGCCGAGGAGGTCGCTGAGCAGCCTCTTGTCGTCCAGAAACTTCGCGCCGCCTATCGCCACGCTGTTCGGTCCGTCGTAAAGAGGGGTGAGCGGCAGCTCGAACGCCTGCTCCATATACTCTTTCAGCCCCGGAATGCGGCTGGACCCGCCCGTGACGAAAATGCCTTTGCGGAGGATTTCGGCGGAAAGTTCGGGCGGAGTCTGATTGAGCACGTTCATAACGACTTCGATGATGTCGTCGACGAGCGGAAGCACCGCGTCGCGCATATCCGCCGCCGTAATCATCACGCTGCGGGGCGCGCCGTCCCTGCCGCCGCCCGACACGGCGTAACTGCCCTCGTCGTTGAGGTAGAACGACAGCGCGGAAGTCTTTATCTTCTCCACCGTATAGTCGCCGAGTTTCACTCCGTAACGTGTGTACACCTCGTCAATTATCGCGGCGTTGAACGCGTCGCCCGCAATGTTGACCGCAACGCCGCAGGCAATGCCGCGGTTGGTGACGGACGCGACTTCCGTCTTGCCGCCGCCGATGTCGATGAAAAGCCCGCCTATGCTGCCCGTGTAAGCAAGCAGCGACAGAGGGGACTCCACCAGCGTGACTTCTTTCACGCCCGCTTTGAGGAAGCACTTCTCCACCGCTTTGCGGTCGCTGCCCGTCATAGCGCAGCTTATGCTGACTATCGCAACGACGCGGGGCGGAAACAGCCCGGACGGAAGTATTTTTTTGAGGAAATGTTTCAGCAGAAGCACGCACATCTCGTCGTCGACGATGAGCCCTTCGCGTATGGGGGCAATCACCCTCGCGCCGCCGAGAGAGGTGGACATAATGCTTTCCGCGCGGTAACCCGCCTCGCGGATGACGTATTTGTCGCCGGATTTTTCCGCAAGGGCAATCGCGGGTTCGCGCAGCACCAGCCCTATGCCTTTCTGATAAATGGTGACGAACTTGCTTCCGAGGTCAACGGATAATTCTATCTGAGCCACTCTGCACCTCTTTGAGTACCTTCACGAGTTTTTCCATAGGCAGCCCTATGATATTGCTGAGACTGCCCTTGTAAGACCCGACGACGACGCCTTCCTGAACGGCATACGCGCCCGCCTTGTCGTATGGACGGTATTCGTCCACGTATCTTTCTATCTCTTCCTTCGCAAGCGAACGGAAGCGCACCGCGGAGCGCACCGAAAACGTGCGCACCCCTCCGTCGGCGACGACCGTAACACCCGTAAAGACGTAGTGTTCCTTTCCGTTCAGCTCGGAAAGCATTCTTATCGCATCCGCACGGTCGCGGGGTTTACCGTACAATTTGTCGAGATAAACCACCGTATCCGCGCCTATGACGACGTCGCCCCCGTTCAGCCGTTCCGCCACGGAAAGCGCTTTCAGCCGCGACAGCTCCCTGACCAGCGCACGCGGCGAAGACGCCGTCACACGGCTTTCGTCCACGTCGGAGGGCAGCACGGTGATGTCGTCCGCGACTTCCGAAAGCAACGCGAGTCTGCGCGGCGACGCCGAGGCGAGAACGACGGGTTTACAGAATTTCCAGGTTCTTGCCATACGCGGCTTTGAACTCCTGCGCCGCGGAGAGTGCGTCCTTCACTTCCAGCGAGCAGTCCCCTTCCGTTTCCGTCTTGATGATGACGCTGTCGCCCAGCACGTCGCAGGTTATGCCCGTGATGACGCCGCTCTGGCTGCGGTCGAAACTCTCCGCTATGCGGAGGATGACGCTGAGCTTACGCATTGCGTCCACGTCCTCGACGGTGAGCATATCCTTGTAGCGCATAAGGTCTTCTTTTACAATCTCGTTCTTCCTGTGTCCCGCCGCTACGAAAGCCGCCAGCACGAGGTCCTTGTGCGGCACGCCGTAAAGGTTGCTGTTGAGGATGATGTAGCAGGAATGCTGCTCGTGATGATAATACTTTATCCTCATCCCCGTGTCGTGCATTAATGCCGCGATTTTGAGCACGCGGACATACATCCTCGGCATCTTGTGCAGGACTTTGAGCTGTTTGAAGAGCTGGATGCAGAGGTTGTAGACGTGCTCCGCGTGATTGACGTTGACGTCATAGTATTTCATCTGCGTATGCAAAGAATGTCCGAGCACGTCGGTGAGCGGCCGTTCGTTGACACCGGGCACGGCATAACGGAACATCGCGCCCTCTCTCAGCCCGCACCCGCTGACGGTTATCTTCGGGAAGTCGAAGCGGGAAAGCACCGCTTTGATGACCGCGAGAGAACTGGGGAAGATGTCCGCCCTGCCGCTGGAAAGCCCTTTTATCTTCATCGTCGAGTCGAGGTCCAGCTTGCGGATGGTGGCGTAAAGCCCGTCGAACTCCGACATCGGGATTTCGTATCCGTGCGTCATATTGAAAGGATATTTCCTCACCATACGGCTTATCCTGCCGAGATTGCGGAATGCACCGCCGACGCCCACGAACGCCGTGTCGGGCTCTATGCTGTCCAGCCAGCTTATCTTGTCGAGCTGCTCTCCTATGAACGCCTCTATCTTGTCCGCGCGCGTTTCGGGCTCGGAGCTGTAACTCTTGAACAGGTCCGTAAGCGTGACCGTCCCGAAAGGCAGAGTTTCGTAATGGATGAGGTTCCTGCGGTTGTAGTAGATGAGATTGGTAGAACCGCCGCCCATCTCCATAATCAGCCCTTTGGGGATGTCCATCGAATTTATGACGCCCTGATAGATGAGCAGAGCCTGCTCCTCCACGGTGAGCACTTTAATCTTTATCCCGCACGTCATCGCGACTTCGTCGAGAAAACTCTTCTGGTTTTTCGCACGGCGCACCGCGGCGGTGGCGTAGGCGAATATCTTGTCGACGTGGTTTGCGTCGCAAAGTCTTCTGAACATAGTCAGCGTCTTGATTGTCTGCGCTATGCGCTGGGGTTTGATTATGCCGTCCCAGTCCATATCCTGCCCCAGCCGCACGGTTTCTTTCAGCTCGTCGAACACGACGAAATAGCCGCCTTCCAGAATGTTGACGAGGACGAGTCTTGCGGAGTTTGACCCGAGGTCGATGACAGCGATTTTTTCCATATGGTCTCCTTTCGGCGCAAAGCGCCGTTTCGCCGCTCTGTCCCGCCGCCTGCGGGACCGGGCTGATATTGTCTTTTCAGTCGCAGTGTTTTATGCACTTGGCGGGGCACTTGGACGCACACAGTCCGCACCCCGTACATTTCGAGTAGTCTATGACGGGCAGATTGTCCGTCATCGTTATGGCGTGCGCGGGACACAGCTTTGCGCACAGCCCGCACCCCAGGCACCCGTTGGCGCACATTGCCTTCACTTCCTTGCCGCCGCGCAGGCAGTTGGAACAGGCAATGTAAACTTTCGCATCCGCGGGCACGCGTTTTATCAGTTTCTTGGGACACGCGGCGACGCATTTGCCGCACACGATGCACTTCTCGCGGTCCACTTCCGCATAGCCTCCGTCGCGGACGTCTATGGCGTGTTCGGGACACGCGTCCGTGCACGACCCCATTCCGAGGCATCCCCACGGGCACACCTTTCTGCCGCCGCCCAGAAGTTCCATACTGCGGCAGTTGCCGTAGCCCATATACTCGTACTTGTCCTTCGCGGCGTTTCCGCCGTTGCAGGCGACGACAATCTTCGTCTCCGCCGCGTCCACGGACACGCCGAGGATTTCGCCTATAATCTTCTTCTCGGACGCCGCCGTGGCGGAACAGGAGTTCACGTCCGCTTTGCCTTCCGCGAGCGCCTTGGCGAAAGCGTCGCAGCCGGCATACCCGCACGCGCCGCAGTTCGCTCCCGAAAGGTGCGAGCGTATCTCTTTCTCCTTTTCGTTCTCCTTGACGGCAAATTTCTTGCCCAGCACCGCAAGCAGAATGCCGAACACCGCCGCAAGCGCGAGTAGCACCAGCGCGGACCAGAGTATGGTCATCGGGTCGACGGCGGAAAGAACAGAAAGCAACGTCATCTTCTCACCTCCTCACGATATCATTCCCGAAAACGCCGTGAACGCAAGGCTCATTATGGAAGCCGCGACGAGCGTGATGGGGAACCCTCTGAACGGTTTGGGCACGGACGAGATGTCCATACGTTCGCGAATGCCCGCAAGCAGCAGAATCGCAATCGTGAACCCTACGCCGCTGAACACGCCGTTCAGGAAGGAGAGAAGCAGGCTTTCCGCGCCCGCAATGCCGTAGGACTGAATGTTGAGTATCGCCACGCCGAGCACGGCGCAGTTGGTTGTGATGAGGGGCAGATATACGCCCAGCGCGCTGTACAGCGACGGCATAAACTTTTTGAGCACCATTTCCACCAGCTGTACGAGCGCCGCGATGACGAGAATGAACGCAATCGTCTGCAAATAGTCTATCCCCGCCGCCACAAGCAGTTTCTGCACCAGCCACGTGAACACGGACGCAATGCCCATAACGAAGATGACCGCAAGCCCCATCCCGAGCGCGGTGTCCGTCTTCTTGGACACGCCGAGGAATGGGCAGCAGCCAAGGAATTGGCACAGCACGAAGTTGTTGACGAACATTGCCCCGATAATCAGCAGGAAGTAAGTCATCTCTCTCCCTCCTCCGCACGGGACACCGCCGTTTCGCTCAAAACGGGGGTTTCTGCCGCCGTTTCGACACGTTCAACGCTCTGCGCCGCATTTTCCGCGCTCTCCGCTTCCGCTTTCGCGGTTTCCGCTTCCACGTGCGCCTGCACGCGTTCGTCTATGATTCTGCCTTCCTCTTCGTGCTTTTCCTCCCTCTTTTTCGCGGCCCTGTCCGACAGCGCGTTTATCGCCGCCATCAGCAGACCGAGAGTGAGGAAGCCGCCCGCGGGCATCACGAAGACCGCCAGCGAATAGTCGGACAAATCGCCGAAATGCACGCCGAATTCCGCGTCGCCGAAGGACCCGACGAAGAACGTGCCCGACCCGAGGAATTCGCGTATCACGCCGATGAGCACCAGCGCGAGGGTGAAGCCCAGCCCCATACCGAGTCCGTCGAGCACGGAGTCGCCCACCTTGTTTGTGCTTGCGAACGCTTCCGCGCGCGCAAGTATGATACAGTTGACGACAATCAGCGGCAGATATATCCCCAGCGCGTCATACAGCGCGGGCACAAACTTTCTGAGCAGCATTTCCACCAGCGTCACGAACGTCGCTATGATGAGCACATAAGCGGGAATGCGCACTTTGTCCGGGATGACTTTACGCAGCAACGACACCAGCGCGTTTGAACACACCAGCACTATCGTTGCGGCAAGCCCCATACCCAGCCCATTGAACGCGCTGGTGGAGATGGCGAGCGTCGGACACATTCCGAGCACAAGGCGGAACACGGGGTTGGAGGCAAAGATGCCGTTCGCGACTATCTTGCTCTTTCCCCTGAAATCGAACCTGAGTTCCCGCGTCATGGAAGCCTTTTTCATACCGCCGCCTCCTCATACGCGTTGAACGCCGCGACCGCCGCGTTCACGGCATTGTTGATGCCGCGCGAAGTGAGCGTCGCCTGCGATACGGCGTCGATGTCGCCGTCGTCCGTGACCGACCCTTCGCCCTTGACGAGGTCGAACTGTCCCACGTCCTTTGCATTTTTGCCGACATATTTCCCGCGGTTGGCGGAAATGACCCTGTCGAAATATCCCGCCGTCTCGGACTGCGAATATTCCTCCACTTCCTTTATCGTGCCGTCTGCGGCTATGTGCACGAGCAGTTCGAGAGTGCCGTCTTTCGCGCCGCTCCCGACCGCGTGATAAACGTAAATCAGCGTCCCGTCTTCCGCAGTCACCGCATAACAGCCGTCCACATAACTGCTGCCGCCGCCGACCACTCTTTCGGGCACGCTCGTCACGTCGTCCGCCGCCACGCCGTAATACTTGGCAATCTGCTCCATTATCGCCGCCTCCGGGTCGACGTAAGTCACCCAGTTCATCACTCCGAGCAGCACGCCCGCAATCAGCGCGATGGCGGCGAGCACGACGACGCACATCACGACATCCTTCGTCAAGAACTTTGTTCTTTTACTATTACTGCCGTCCCCTGCACCGAAAGACATCTGCCGACCATTACTGCCGTCCTCTGCACCGGAAGACGTCTGCCGCTCATTGCCGTCGTTCTCTGCATTAGAAAACGCGTGTCGTTCATTGCCGCCGTTCCACGCGTCGAAAGACGCCTGCCGCTCCACGTTTGCGGCAGCGACTGCCGTCATATCCTTTTCTTCCGCGCCCGAAGCGGCGTTCAAAATCGCATCCGTCCGTTCAGCCAACGCTCTCACCTCCTTCCGAGGCGACAGCGCCTTTTTTCGAGAATTTCGCTTTGAGAGCGTCCGCTCTTTCCTTTATCCCTTTCACGGGAGTGCCGAAAGGTTTTCTCTTTATTTTCTCCAAAAGCGGAGTGACTATGTTCATCAGCAGTATCGCAAACGACACGCCCTCGTTCATCGTGCCGAATTTCCTTATTATCACGGTCAGAAGCCCCAGTCCTATGCCGTACACCGCGACCGCAACGGGGGTCTTGGGCGACGTGGCGTAGTCCGTAGCCATAAAGAACGCTCCGAACATCAGACCGCCGCCGAGCAGATAGGTCCAGACGTACTCGCCCACATATCCGCTGTCCGCGAAGAATATCGCCGTGAACACCGCCGTTGACGCGATGTAAATCACGGGTATCTTGACGTCTATCACGCGGCGGACGGCAAGATACGCCCCGCCGATAAGCACCGCCAGCGCGCTGACTTCGCCCGCGCTGCCGCCTATCCTTCCGAGGAACATATCCAGCGCGCTCAGCCCTTCCGCGGGGTTGGTGCCCGCCGCAACCGCGTCCTTGACCGTCTGCAACGGCGTGGAAGTGGTTATCGCGTCGGGGAGATTTATGCTCACGCCCTGCGTAAAGAACGAGAACAGCTTGCTTCCGTCCGAAAGGTCTATGGGCGCGACGAACTGCGTCATCACTCCCGTCCACGCGAGCATAAGGAAAATGCGCGCGGTGATGGCGGGATTGGCGAAGTTCTTGCCTATTCCGCCGAAGAGCATTTTCACGATGATTATCGCGAATGCCGCGCCAACCATCGGGACGTAAAAGGGCACGACGGGAGGCAGATTGAGCGCAAGGATTATGCCCGTCACGACGGCGGACAAGTCGCCCGCGGTCTGCTGCCTTTTTGTGACGACGTTGAACACCCATTCGCAGAACATCGCCGTACCGACGCTTAACACCGTCAGAAACAGCGGATAAAACCCGTAAAGCAGCACCATCGCGATGAGCGCGGGGCACAGCGCAATGATGACGTCCGCCATTATGCGTCGGGTCGTGGACGGGGACGTTATGTGGGGAGAGGAAGACACAACGAGATTTTTCATTTGCCTGCCCTCCCTTCTTTCAGCGTCTTTTTGGCAAGGCGTATAGCCTGCACCAAAGGTCGTTTCGCGGGACAGACGTACGAGCACACCCCGCATTCCATACAGCTTGCGACAAACAGCTCTTCCGTCCTTGCGAAGTCGCCCGACAGCACCGCTTTTTCTATGTCGCGCGGCATAAGTTTCATCGGGCACTGCCTGATGCACCTGCCGCAGTTGATGCACTGCGTCGGCTCACGCATAGCGGCTTCCCTGCCGTCCATAAACAGCACGGACGACGTCCCTTTCGTGACGCACGCGTCCAGCCCCGCCTGTGCGAAGCCCATCATAGGTCCGCCGCTTATAACCTTCGCGACGTCGTCGTCGGACGTTTCTCCGCGCGTCTTTTCCCGCACAAAGGAAAACGGTATGCCCGTCCTCATCATAAAGTTGCCGCGCACTCCCGCGGCGCCTCCGCTGACCGTCACGGCACGCATATACAGCGGCTCGCCCTTGTCCACCGCTCTCGCGACGGCGTATGCGGTGTGCACGTTGTCCACCACGCAGCCGACGTCGGCGGGAAGTCCTCCCGGCGGCACCTGCCTGCGGGTGAGCGCAAACACCAGCTGTTTCTCCGCGCCCTGCGGATACTTGGTGCGAAGAAGCACGGGCGTCACCGCCGCATTCCCAGCGCACGCCTCGGAAAGCGCGGCGAACGCCTCTTTCTTGTTCGCCTCCACTCCGATGAGCGTACGCCCTGCGCCGAGCGCGGTCATAAGCAGCTCCGCACCGCGCACGACTTCCGCCGCGCGCTCCGTCATAAGACGGCAGTCGCAGGTGATGTACGGTTCGCACTCCGCGCCGTTCAGGACGAGCGTGTCGACGGCGTTTTTCGGCGCGAGTTTGACGTGCGTGGGGAATCCCGCGCCGCCCATACCGATTATGCCGCACTCCCTGACCCTCGCGATTATCTCTTCCGCCGACGGGTCGGCGAGAGGGGGAAGGGAAACGCTCTCGTACGCAAAGTCGTTGATAATCTCGATATGCCTGCATTTTCCGCCCGTTGCGGTGGGCAGTTCCTTAATCCCCGCCACCGTACCGGACACCGAAGAATGCACGCGGGCGGAAACGTAGCCCGCCGCTTCCGCGATGAGCTGCCCGGCGAGCACGCGTTCGCCCTCCGAAACGACAGGCTGCGCGGGCGCGCCTATATGCTGCGCCAACGCAAAATAAAGCCTTTCGGGGGCATCGAACTCGGCGAGGGGCATATCCGCCGTGATTTTACGCGCAGGCGGATGAGTTCCCCTGCGGAAGGTTTTGCCGAAAAACGTCAAGTCTTTCTCTCCTGTGGTGTGAACGTAGCACAAACAAGCGCATAGCCGCGCTTTTCTTATAAATTATAAGACACTTTGGAGACAATGTAAATACCGAAAATTCCGCACACGCGCCCGCGGGACCCGTTCAGGCGGCGCGGAATGCGGAAAACACGCCCGAAAAAAATCATTTGCGGGCGGAAAAATTCGCCGCCACGCCGCCGATAAGCCCGCCGAGAGCTATGAGCACGAGAAAGCCGCCGTACAGCTTTCCCAGCACTTCCGAAGAGTCGGCGGCAAAAAAGGATGTCGCCGCCGTCGCCGCAAGCGCGGGCAGAAGCACCCACGGCAGCGGCGCCCGCTCCACAAGTCCGTTTTTCAGGTGCACTCCGAGCGCCGCCGCGCCCGTCGGCAGAAAGGCTATGAGATTGGCAAACTGCGCCGTCAGCTGGTCGACGGAAAGCAGAAGCACGAGTATGGGAATGGTCAGCGTGCCGCCGCCCATTCCCATTCCCGCAAGCACTCCCCCGCATATTCCCGCCGCCGCGAACCAAAGCCACTGCATCTATATCTTCTCCGTTAATCTATCCTTAAAATTTCGCGCATTCGCACAGTTTAAGCTATTATTTTGCACGCTAAACGTCGCCTTTCGCATTTTTCGGCAGACGTCCGCCGTGCGCGCGTCACATCATCATCTTCACTCCCGCAAACAGCATAAGCCCGTAGAAGAGGAAGTTAAGCACGGGAGCGGAAAGTTTTTTCAGGGCGACCGCGCCTGTCAGTCCGCCGATGAGCACACCCGCTATCGTCGGAGGCAGCACGGAATAATCGAAAGTTCCCCGCACCGCGTAAACAACCGTGCTCACAAGGCACAAAGGCAGTATGACCGCAATCGCGGTGGCGTGCGCCTTTTTCTCGCCGAGTCCCGCCGCAAAGGTGAGCACGGGCACCGCGAGCATTCCGCCGCCCGCGCCGAAAAGTCCGTTGACGGCGCCGACCGCAAGCCCGCATACCGCGAGCAAAATCGCTTTCTTTTTCCTTTCCCGTGGCTTTGCCGCGGCGAATTTCGCCGTCCCCGACTTCGAAACGAGAACGCTGTAAGACATCGCATTTTCTCCTTTTCCGCATTAGTCTTTATAATTTCCGTGAAAATATGAAATGCCGCCGCAAATCGTTTGCAAAAAGATATGATATGATTTAGAATACAAAAGCCTATAATTTTAGGTAACGGCGCACACGCAACGCGCGCGCCGCGTGCAAACCAATCAACAACTTTACACATAAAGGACGCTATGAAAAGAAAAAAACTTTCGATTTTGGTTTTGCTTCTGATTGTCGTGGTCGCATTCTCCGCGGTGCTGTTCGCGGCGTGCGACAACTCGTCTTCGGACGACACCTCCGAAGCAATCGAAGCGACCGAAGGTCTGCTCATCGGCAACTCAGACTTCAAAGTCATCGGCACGAGCGGTGATTATCCCCGCTCCATCACCGACTGGTCCGGCGCGAAGATTTACTCCTCGTCCACCGTTCCCGGCGACGTCACCTCGGGCGCGATAAGCCTCGAAGAGGCGCTCTACGCCGCCAACCGCGAACTCTGGGACGACGACGGCAGCGCGGACGACGGCGGAAAGACGCTTTACGACAGGCTGAGCACGCACTACTCTTCCGCAGAAGACGCGGTCAACAACGTGCTGATGATTTATATGCCCACGGAAGACAGCGCCGAAAACGACGATGACGATTTCGGTCCCACCGCCTACGGCTACACTTCTCCTTCCTTCTCCCTGGACGCGAACTCTTACTATAAGCTGACGGTTGACGTGCTCACCTACAACATCGCGGGCACGGACGACGAGGACAACGTCCCCGGAGCGAGGATATACGTTTCCTCCGCGGGTTACGCCGAGATTTCCGGCATCGACACGCAGGGCGAATGGAAGACGTACACCATTTATATCCAGAGCGCGGCGACGGGCTCCACCTCTCTCACCCTCAACCTCGGACTCGGCAAATACAGTTCCTACTACAAGGACGGGCTCACCACGGGCTACGCTTTCTTCGACAACGTGATGCTGGAAAAAATCAATTCCGACGAAGTGACGGTCGACGAAGCCGCAAGCCGGTACACAGAGGCGGTGCAGGAAGAAGCCACGCTGTATGCGGAAGCTCGCGAAGCGTACACCGCAGACATCAATGCGGCAGGTGACGACGAAGACGCGCTTGCGAAAGTGAAATCCCTCTCCGCGCGCTATCTTGCCACCGAAGTCCGCACCCTTACTCTCAGGGTTTCCAACGGCAGGTTTGACTACGGTTCCACCTCCGTCGGCACTTCCGCGCCCTCCGGCTGGACGCTCGTGACGGGCGACGGCGCTCCCACGTCCTACCGTTTCAACGGCGTGATAAGCGCGTCCGAATTCGAGGACAATTACACCTCATACGCAGGCACCTATTATCTGCCCCTCGCAACCACTCCCGCGAGCGAACATCTTGTCGGGGCGGTTGACCTCTTCACCGACCATATGAACGGCGGCAGCGTGGGCGACAGCGTGTATATGCTCTCCCAGCAGATGATGACCGCACAGGGCATCAGGACCTCCCGTTCCATAGTCATAGAAAAGAACAAGTACTATGCCCTGAGCGTCGACGTGCTCACCCGCAACGTGTACGGCGCGGGCGTTTCCCTCATCCTTTCGGGCGACGGCGAAGACATAGTCATAGAGGGCATAGCGCAGAATCTCTACGACGGCATAGTCCGTTTCGGCGAGCCCGACGGAGACGCAACCGCCCCCGAAAACGGCGAATGGACGAGATACATTTTCTACATCAAGGGCAACCAGTACAAGGATATGTCCTACAATCTGACGCTGTGGCTGGGCACGGGTGACGCGGAAGACAACACGGAAGCCACCTACACCTATTACTCTTCCACTTCCGCGACGGGCACTTCGCGCACCACTTACACCGCGGACGGCACCTTCTCTTCCGGCTGGGCTTTCTTCGATGACGTGACGCTCACCGAGTTTGCGGACCAGGGTGCGTACGACGAAGCCGTCGAGGGCGCGGGCACTGCCGTGAGCAAAGACGGCGGCTATTCCGTCGACGTCAGCGGCACGGACTACACCGCAATTTCCGTCGACCTCTCTTCCGACAGCTACTTTATGACCGACGACGGCGGCGACAATACGCACGGCACCATTTTCGGCGATTTCCGCACCGGCAGCGGCAGCAGCGACGAATTCGCGGGCGACACGGAAGGCACTCCTTCGGGATGGGAACATAAAGCTGCGGAGGACGACGACACCGACGCCCCCGTGGCGACTCCCGATATGGTCACCGCGGGCACGGTCTATCTCGACGCGGAGGATTACTTCACCTCTCGCGGTCTTACCGCCCCCGGTCTGCCCTATGACACCGTCGCAAACACCGGGCTTATGATACGCGCGACGCAGGATACCGCGTTCACGATGAAGTCCGACATCATCGAGATAAAGGCGAACAGGGCGTACGCCATAAGCGTATGGGTGAAGACGGACGGCGTGAAAGACACCTCCGGCGCGTATCTGTATCTGAAATCCTACGAGGACGAAGAAAACGAGTCCGGCGAAACGACGCTTTCCTCCTTCACGGCGGTCAACACCGCGGAAGTGGAAACCTACAACGGCTGGTCCGAATACACCTTCTACATCAAAGGCTCCGGCGAAGGGACGACGAAAGTGTGGCTGGAATTCGCACTCGGCTCCGGCACGAGATGGGAGTCCTCCACGCTTGCGAGCGGCGCGGCGTACTTTGCGAATATGAGTATGATTGACGTCACCTACTCCGACTTCTCGGACGCGACGGCGGGCACTTATATCGCCAAATCCGACCTCTCCACCTCCGTGAGCGGCTCCTTCGACAACGGCTCTTTCGACAACGTCGACTTCGACGAAATGGAAGACGCGATAACCGCGGGCGACGGCACTCTGCAAGGCGGCGACGTCGCAGGCGTGCCCGAAAGCTGGACCCTGAGCGACAGCAGCCTGAAAGACAATGCGGACTTTGTCGGCGGCGTCATCAGACTCGAAGAAGAAGGCGCGGGCAGCTGGGGCGGCAGCCCTCAGACAGACGCCCTCTTCGGCGACAGCTACACCGATTTCTTCAACAACATTTACGCCGACTCTCCCGTCGAGGCGCAGGGCGCGCCCTCTTTGCTTGCCATTGCAGGCAAAAACAACGAGAGATTTGCGGCGGGCTATCTCTCCGACAGCTTCACGCTTTCCGCCTCCACCAACTACTCCGTAAGCGTGTGGGCGAAAGCGGAGACCGGCACGCAGGGAATGATATTCCTGCAAGGCGAAGCGTCCGGCTCCCTCGTGGACGGCGAGGAGGGCGACACTCTCTACTTCGCGTTCACGGGCGACGGCGAGTGGCATAAATACACCTTCAACATCGAGGTCGGTCTCACCGACGTTTCCCTGCGTCTCGGTCTGTGGCTGGGGCAGAACTCCGGCATAACCGGACAGGATGAGGTCACTTCGACGGGCATAGTCCTCTTCGACTCCGTCACGATGCACGAAGGTCTTACGGAACAGGAAATCGAGGACTACACTCCCGCCACCTACAACGGCGAACCGTATGAGGAAGTGAAGAGAATCTCCTTCTTCACCGACAGCTTCGACACGATGGAGGAAAGCACCTCCACCGACGACGAAGAGGAAGACACCACCGACCTCACCTCTCCCAACGGCTGGACCAGCTCCGTCGGCACCGACCAGGACCGCGACAACACCAACGCGGGCGTGCTTGACACGAGCGACTTCTCCACCGACGGCGACTATATCGTCGGTCTCGGTCCCGAACTCACCGCGGACGACTTCACGGCGACAGACGCCGAAATCGACGAATATATCCGCGACAACTTCGGCGGCGACGACTCCGAAGCGAATATCCTCGCCGCAACCAACGCGATAAAAGAAGCCAAACTCGCGCGGGCGATAGCCGACAGGATGCTCCCGCTCGACGTCTTCCCCGAAGGCTTCGTCGACGGCGACAACGTGCTCGTCATCAACAATATGCTGGACAGCGCGTATCGCTACGGCTCTGACGGATATACCCTGACCGCGGAAGTCGCCTACAAGATAAGCGTCCGCGTGTTCACCTACGGCATAGGTCACGTCGGCGACGACAACGTGTTCACGGCGGCGGACGACCGCGGCGCCTACATCGAGATATATCTCGGCTCTTCCGACAGCGACGACGCCGAACCTCTGCGTTTCGAGAACATCAACACGGGCGACGGTTGGAGCGAATACACTTTCTATATCCTCGCTCCCTCCAAGGACGTGACGGACGTGTCGGTGCGCCTCGGACTCGGCATTTATGACGCGGACGACGAAAGCAAACTCGTCAGCGGCTATGCGTTCTTCGACGCGGTCACCA
Source organism: uncultured Eubacteriales bacterium (assembly GCA_900544575.1). GTDB lineage: Bacteria > Bacillota > Clostridia > Christensenellales > CAG-917 > Limadaptatus > Limadaptatus stercorigallinarum. The sequence goes on from UQVO01000003.1 coordinate 105,499, forward strand.
TCGAAGTCATCGGCGACGTGAACGACTACAACGAAGCGGTCGAAGCGATGCCCGGCGAAGGCGAAGAGGGCTACGGCACCTATCTCAACTACACCATCCCCGAAGAGGGCGAACAGGGAGCGACGGACGGCGACGACGACAACACCGACGTGCCTTCCGCCACCTTCAACCTCGACAACCTGTGGTGGATGATTCCGACCATCCTCATAGGTCTTGCCATCATAGCGGTCGTGGTAGTGTACTATGTGAGGAAGTACAAGAAGAAGTTCACCAAGAAGACCACGGACGAGCCCACGGACAACGTGTCCGCGTCCAACGTCAACAAGAAGAAGAACGATTACGACAACTTCAACGAATGACCGTGACCGTTAAAACGGACCCCTGCCCCCGCGGCAGGGGTTTTGTTTTGCCGCCGAATCCGCCGCGACAGTCGCTTCGGCGCGCGAATTTATTCCGCCGCCGCGGCATATATTTTCCTTCGAGGCGACAAATTGAACGGAACGGTAAAATCTTTTTCGATAGTTACGGGATTTGCGGTGGTGACAAGGCTGCTGTCTTTCCTCTTCAAAATCTGGATGTCCCGCACTCTCGGAGCGGAAGCGGTCGGCGTCTATCAGATTGCGTTCAGCGTCCTGCTGCTCCTCTTTTCCTTTACGGCGGGCGCGCCCACGGTGCTCTCCCGCAAAGTGGCGGAATGCGCGGCGCGCGGCGACACGAAAAGGCAGAACGCGCTCACCACCGCTTCTCTGCTCATAGGACTAGGCTCGTCCGTCGCCATATGCGTGCTTTTCCTTGCGCTCTCGGACCACCTCGGCGGGCTGTTTGCGGACGAACGCTGTGTGCCCATATTCCTCATTATGCTTCCCGCGCTCGTCACGTCGTCGCTGTATGCGCCCCTGCGGAGCTGGTTCTGGGGACGCAAGAACTTTCTGACTTTCTCCTCGCTCGAACTCGTGGACGAAGTGCTGAAAATCGGCTTCGCAATGCTGTTCGCGGGCGGATTTTTCGCCGCGCTTACGGGAGCGGCGGGCGTTGCGCTCGCGCTGGTGCTCTCCGACACCGTGTCCGTGCTGGTGCTCTTCATCCTCTTTTTCAAGGCGGGCGGACGCTTCGCGAAGCCGCAGGGGACAAAAGAACTCGTCACCTCCACCCTGCCCCTTTCCGCGGTGCGCATACTCACTTCCCTTTCCGCCTCTCTTTCGGCGCTGGTCATCCCCAAACAACTGGTTGCGGGCGGGATGTCCGTCGCGGTCGCCACGGCGCAGTACGGCAGGGTGGCGGGTATGGCGCTGCCTCTCATAATGGCGCCCGTGACAATAATCTCCGCGCTCTCCGTCGTGCTTATCCCGGACCTTGCCGAACTCGCATCCAAGGGCGATTACGCCGAAATCCGCGCAAAACTGCGCACCGCGTTGCTGTTTGCGGCAATCGTCGCGTCGGCATTCTTCGCGGCGTACGTCCCCCTCGGCAGAGAACTGGGCAAATTCTTCTTCGGCGACGAGGAAGCGGGCAAGCTGGTTTCCTACGCCGCGGTCATAATTTTTCCCCTCGCGCTCGGAAACATCACCACGCCCGTGCTGAACTCTCTCGGAATGGAAAAATACTCTTTCGCGGGCTACATCTGCGGGCTCGTCTGCTCTCTGCCCTGCATTTTCTTCCTGCCGCAGGTGATAGGCATTTACGCCGCGGCAGTTGCGAGCGGCGTGGGATTTGCCGTCACGGCGGCGGTGAACTCCGTCTTCCTCATACGCAGGCTGGGCAGACCGCAGGGACTGGGGAAAATATTCGGAGTGTGCTCTTTCTCCGTTCCGCTTGCGGTGCTGGGGCTTTTCCTCACCAATCTGCTCTCGCCGTATCTGGGCAATACGGTGACCATCATCCTCATCGCAGCCGTTATGTTCGCATTCTTCGCGGTGTTCGTGACCGTGTTCGGGATAGTGGACGTGAGAGCGTTCCTTTCTATGGTGCTCCCGCGCAGGCAGAGGGCACGGACGCGCGCATAAAAGCACGGCATAGCGGCAAAATAGCCCTATGCTGAACCTCTTTGTGCGCTGTATAGTCATCTATTTCTTTCTGCTCATTGCGATGCGCCTTATGGGCAAGCGGCAGCTGGGCGAATTGCAGCCCTTCGAACTCGCCATAACACTCGTCGCGAGCGAGCTCGCCTGCATTCCGATGAGCGACCCCACCATACCAATAATCTACGGCATCATTCCCGTCTTCACCCTCTTTGTCGTGCACATCATAATCACGAAACTCGCGTCGGGCAGCCTGCGCTTCCGCAAACTGCTCAACGGCAAACCCATAGTGGTCATCGAAAAAGGCAATCTGCTCCCCGACGTGCTCAAAGAACTCAATATGAACATAGACGATATGCTGGAATCCCTGCGCAGCAGCGGATATTTCAATCCCGGCGAGGTGGAGTACGCCATCATCGAAACCAACGGCAGTATGACCGTGCTGCCCAAATCTCAGTTCAAACCGCTCACTCCCTCCGACGTGTCGTTGAAAACAGAGCCTGCCGATATGCCCGTCACCATCGTGATGGAAGGCAATTTTATGGGCGCGAATATGAAAGGACTGCCGGACGTCGGCAAGGAACGCGTGCTGAAACTCCTCGACACCCTGGGGATGAAACAGTCCGACGTGCTCCTGCTGCTCGTCACGGGCAACGAAGTCTTCGTGCAGCCCTACGTCGGCGACAGTATGACGGTGGCGTTCCCGCGTGAGGAGGAAAACAAGTGAAAAGACTCGTCATCGCCGTCGTGATACTCGCCGTCATCATTGTAGCCGGAGTGCTGGAATCCGTGGCGGCAAACAAGACATTCGACGAACTCGAAGCGCGGCTGTGCGCCTTGGAAACCGCAATCAAAAGCCCCGACGACGACGCTTTGGACGAGGTCAAGGAACTGACCGCGTGGTGGGAAGACAAGCGCGCGGGGATGGAGCTTTACACCTGGTCCCCCGATATGCGCGCGTTTTCCGTCGCGCTTGCGGAAACGGAAGGCTCGCTGGAATGCGGCGACGATATGAACGCATTGAGCAAATGTCAGTCCCTGCTCACAATGGCTAAAAACATCCGCAACATTCTCGACTTCAACGCCGCCGACATCATCTGACGGGCAGCGGCGCGGCGTTCGCGGGCGGGCTTTCCTTGCCGTCCCTACTCCCCGTCCAGACGCTTTCTGAGGTCGTATATATCGCCCGCTCCGAGCATAAGGATTTTGTCAAAGCGAGAAGCATTGTTTTCGACATAATTCCACACGTCATCGTGCGAAACGGCGAGATAAACTTTACATTCCGGATATTTTGCCGAAATCGCAGCCGCCAAATCCGCGCTTGACGCGCCCTGCGTCCCGCGCTCCCGCGCCGCGTATGTGGGCAGCAGCACCACCTCTTTTCTGCTGCCGAGCACCTCGACGAAATCCGCCATATAACTTGCCGTGCGGGAATATGTATGCGGCTGAAAAACCGCAAGCGTCCTGCCGCCCGCGTCCGCCGTGCGCAGGGTGCACCTGAGCTCTGTCGGATGGTGGGCATAGTCGAAAATCACTTCCGCTCCGTGCAGCGTCCCCGCTCTTTCGTATCTTCTCTTCACCCCGCCAAAAGATGACAGCGCTCCGCACGCTTTTCCGAAGTCCGCTCCGAGCGCGACGGCAAGCGCGACCGCGAACGCCGCGTCCGCCGCATAATGCGCGCCCGCAAACGGCAGAGTAAATCCCGCCGTATGCGCGCCGTCGGAGAGTGCGTCCGTCTGCCCGCTCTCCCATTCGAGAACTCTCGAAAGCGTATATGCACATACGGGCATACGGGAACACTCTTTCTCCCCCGTGTTCCCGCCCGTACAGCCGCCGTGCGTCGGGCTTTTTCCGCCGCAGAGTTCGCCGCACGGTGTGCCGCAGGTTTCCCGTATGACCGTATGCGCACCCGAACATATGAAAGCGTCCTCGGCACGGACTATCGTGAGAGGACACTTTTCGACAAATTTCGCAAAAACGTCGTGGACTTCGCGGGGGGAGGCGTAACAGTCGGGATGGTCGCATTCCATATTAGTGACGACGGCGACGGAGGGTGCGAGCGCAAGCAAATGACGTCCGAATTCGCACGCTTCCGTCAGAAATATGCCGCGCGGCAGACTTCCGTCCTTTTCGCGCAGTACGGTCAGATTGCCCATTCCCACGGGTTCGCCGCCTATATGCGCGACGAAAGGTATGCCGAGCGCTTTGAGAGTATGCGCCGTCATCGCCGTCACCGTGGTTTTCCCGTGCGTGCCGCTCACCGCTGCGACGACGGAAAACCCCGACGCGATTTCCGCCAGAAACTCGTGGCGCTCCGTCACACGCTTTCCCATAGCGCGCGCGGCGGACAGTTCCGTATCGCTTTCGGGCACCGCGGAAGAATAAACGACGACGCCCGCTCTCGCGATTATGTCCCTGCGCGCTCCCGTATAAACCTCTGCGCCGAGCGCCGCAAGTTTTTCCATATTCTCGCCGAAGGTTCTGTCGCTGCCCGTCACCTCCGCGCCCGAAAGCAGGCAGTATTCGGCAAGCGCGCTCATACTCGCGCCGCCCGCACCTATGAAATGCACTCTTTCCCCGTCGAGTTCAGGCATACTGAATTATATGCCGCAATTCCCGCGCGCGTACCTTTCCCGCAATTTCCGTCCTCCGCCGCGCGGATTTGCGGAAGCCGCCGAAACCCGCGCGCAACCGGGAGACGGAAGCGCTTCCGCCCGCAAAAGAAAAGGACGCGGCGCACCGCGTCCTTCTGCCTTTCGTAAGGCGTGATTACTTGTCGGAACGGAATTGACCTTCCACGTTCAGCTTGCCGTCAAGCGCGAGCGTGCCGCCCGCATTGAGTAGCCCGTCGGGGTCGAAATAGTGTTTCAGCGCCTTGTAAACGTTGAGCTGTTCCGTGCCTATCGAGCCTTCGAGGAAGGGCGCGAAGAGCTTGCCTATTCCGTGATGGTGCGACAGCGCCGCGCCGGATTTCATTATGGCTTCGAGGATTGTGGAATGATAGCGCTTGAACTCTTCGAGGTCGGTCGTCTTTATGACGAAAATGAAGTAGAGGTTGGCGCCCTGCGGATAGCTGTGGGAGATGTGCGTGGTGCAGATTGCGTTGGGCCACGCCTTGACCGCCTTGCGCACGTCGCGGTGCACCTGCGCCATATTGTCCCAGTTGACCGCGCATTCCAGCGTGTCGATGATGATGCCGTAGTCCTGAATGGTGTCGCGCATATAGGGGTCGGAGAATCTGCCGTGCTCCCAGGACGTGGTGACGTAACCCGTAAGGGACATCGCGTTGTACTTGTGGGCGATTTTGCGGACATTCTTGACTATGTTGCGCTGCAAGCCGTCCTCGCCGTCCGCAAAGCCGAGCAACAGACATCTCTGACTGGGCTTGAAGCCTTTCGCGGCGAGCAAAGCGTTGAGCGGGCTGTCGGCTATGCCGTACATATGCATCATCATATCCGTCTCTTCCGCGTCGGAGAGTCTGAACACGGAAGGATAGCCGAATTCGCCCTGCATCACCTCGCGCATTGCCGCCATACCGTCCTCCCAAGTGGGGAACATATACGAGAATTTGCGGTGTTTAGCGGACTTTTTGAACACTTTAAGCGTCACTTCGGTCAGAATGCCGTATGTACCCTCGCTGCCCATCATAATCTGGTCGATGTTGGGACCGGTCGCTTTTCTGGGGGCGGAGTCGGTGCGTATCCTGCCTATCGGGGTGACGTATTCCTGGCAAAGCACCAGGTCCGCCGCGCAGCCGTAGTAGGTCGAGTTCTGACCGCTTCCGCGGGTGACCACCCAGCCGCCCACGCAGCTGTACTCGAACGACTGCGGGAAATGCCCGCAGGTGAGACGGTGCGCCGCGCCGAAGTTTTCGGGCGCGTTGTTGAGTATCTTTTCGAGTTCGGGTCCGCTGATGCCGGGCTGGACGGTGATGGTCTGGTTGACCTCGTTGAAAGCTATGACCTTGTTGAAATTCTTTCTGAGGTCCAGAATCATATTCGGCGAGCACATACACTCGGTGCCGCGCGTGACGCTGCTGCCGCCCGCATAGACGTAAAGATACACTTTGTGTTTCTTTGAGAACGCTATGAGCTTTTCCATATCCTCCGTAGTGGAAGGATAGACGACGACGTCGGGCAGGTTTTCCACAATGCCCTTCCTCAGCCTCATAATGTCAATCATAGTCTTGCCGTAGCAGACCTGCGTGCGTTTGAACTCGTCCGTGGTGACGTTGTCCTCGCCCACTATGGAGCGCAGCTCGTCGAGCTGTGCGTCCGTAAGACGGGACGGCGCCTTGAAATCCACGACTTCGTTGCCGACGTCCACCATTTCCTTGAAATCGTCGTCGGTGAGGTTGAAAGTCTGTTTGATGAGCTTGTACAGCCCCTCTTTCGGGCGTTTGTAAGCCGCGGGGTCGCCCCATTTCATAATGGAACGGTAGCTCTTTTCGACGGGCGGGTCGGTAATCCACTTGGGCTCGAAATCTTTGTAGGGTTTGTTAGACATAATCTTCTCCTTTAACTTGCACTCAATATATGGTTGCCGTGGCGATGAGGTTGACGTCCGTCCCCACCACGGAAGCCGCGACGACGTCGCCGCGGTGCAATTTCTCCGTGACTCTGATGCCGTTTATCAGCTGCATCAGTTCCCCTATCTTGCTCTTCGGGATTTCGCCGTCCGTGCGCACGGGCAGCACGGGCATACCGGCGAAAGCGGTGGCGACGGTGCTGCACACCGTACGCATCGGGCAGGTCGCTTCCGCTTTTGCGAACGCTTCGCCCTTTTTACAGGTGTTGCCCGTCACGACGCCGTTTTCGACTGTCATTCTGCATCCTTTCGGACATACGATACATACCAGTTCCATCAGTTTTCCTCCAATTCGACGGTGAGTTTGCTCTTCGCGTTCAGTCCGAATGCGGAGAAATCTATCTCCACTCTCTGCATTTCGGGCGGACGCAGGAAGGAGAACTTCTTCTTGTACACTTCTTTGCCGTCCGCGAGAATGCGCAGAGTGCCGCGGTCCATATCCTTCGCGGAACGGAAGAAGAACACAACCTTGTCCTGCGGCTTGCCGAGGTCTATGCGGTGAGGCACATACGATAGCAGTCCCTGCCCTCTTTCCAGCCTGACGCAAGAGGAAGACGGCGAGAGTTTCGCCGCATTCGCGCCCGCGTCCGCGGCGCATTCCGAAACGTAGTCCACAAGGTCGAACACATTGAGCGCGTTGCCCGCGGAGAACACTCCGTCCACGGAACTCATATACGTCTGGTCGCAGTCGGGACCTTTCGTGAAGGGATTTATCTTCACGCCGAGGCTTTCGGCAAGCTCGTTTTCGGGGATGAGTCCGACGGAAAGGATGAGCGCGTCGCACTCGATTATCCTCTCCGTGCCCTTGACGGGTTTCATCTTGTCATCCACCTTTGCGACTTCGACGGCAGTCAGCCTGTCCGCGCCGAACACGCGGGTGACGGTGTGCGAAAGGTGGAGAGGGATGTCAAAGTCGTGCAGGCACTGATGTATGTTTCTGGTCAGTCCGCTGGGTTCGGGCTTGACTTCGTACACGCCCTCGACCTCCGCGCCTTCCAACGTAAGGCGGCGCGCCATAATGAGCCCTATGTCGCCGCTGCCGAGTATGACGCACTTTTTCGCGGGCATTTTGCCCATCAGGTTGACGAAATTCTGCGCCGTGCCCGCCGTGAAAACGCCCGCGGGACGGGTGCCCTGGATGAGCACCTGTTTCGCCGTCCTTTCGCGGCAGCCCGTGGCGAGGACTATTGCCTTTGCGGTGAAATCCAGCATACCTTCGCGGCTCACGCAGGTGATGGCAAAGCCGTCCGCCTTCTTTTCGAGTTTCGTCACGAAAGTGAGCGTATACGCGTCGATGGGAAGGGCTTTCACGAAATCTATATACCTTTCCGCATACTCCGGTCCTGCAAGTTTCTCGCCGAAGCGTATCAGTCCGAAACCGTCGTGCACGCACTGTTTGAGTATGCCGCCCAGCCTCGCTTCCCTTTCGAGAACCGCGGTTTTCGCGCCCGCCTTGCACGCGCTCTCCGCCGCGGCAAGTCCCGCGGGACCGCCGCCTATGACCACAACGTCGTAATTCTTCATTCCTTGCCCTCCGCCGCTTTCTTCGTATCTCCGTAAAGTATCACGCTGCCCTCGTCCCCTTTGAGCACGTCTTCGGGCGCTATGCCCTCGTGCTCGGCGATGATTTTGATGACGAGAGGCGAACAGAACCCGCCCTGACATCTGCCCATACCCGGGCGCACACGGCGCTTAATGCCGTCCACGGTGCAGACTTTGAGGGGGGATTCCAGCGCGTCGACGATTTCTCCTTTGCTCACTTCTTCACATCTGCATACGATTTCGCCGTAAGCGGGATTGCGCTTCACGAACTCCTCGCGCTCCGCTTCCGTAAGGTCGGCAAGTTTGGGCGTATGCTTGCGCACGGGATTGAAATCCTTCCTGTCCTTCGCGCCCAGCATTTCCTTGACCCACGCACGCACGTCGCACGCAATGGCGGGAGCCGCCGTTATGCCCGGCGACTGTATGCCCGCGGTTTCGATGACGTTCTTTGTGAAAATGCCCTTGCGCACAACGAAATCCTCTTCGTACGTCGCCGCGCGCACTCCCGCGAAATAAGTGATGATGTCGGCGGTGGAAAGCTCGTCCGCCGCGACCTTCTGTTTCCTGATTATCGCCATTACGTCGTCCAGATTGGTGGAAGTGTCCTCGCGGTACGGCTGCTCCACCGCGTTGGGTCCGACGAGAATGTTGCCGTCCACGGTGCGCATTACGCCGCCGCCTTTGGTGTGTCCCACCGCCGCGTGCGTCTGCTCCTGCGCCTCTTTGGGCAGCGGCGCGAAATAACTGCGCGCAAAAGACGACACGGCGTAGTACGCCTTCTTCTTGTCGAGAATGAGGTCCGTGCCCTTGCGGGGGTGAATGGTGAAAGTCCTGTCCCCCGCCATCTCCGCGATTACGTCGCTGTACGCGCCCGCCGCGTTGACGACTATCTTCGGACGCACCGTGCCGCGGTTGGTGTGCACGGCGGTGACGACGCCGTCTCTGACATCCATCCCCTCGACCACGGTATTGAGCGAAATCTGCGCGCCGTTTTCCGCCGCATTCTCCGCCAGCGCGATTGTGACCTTGTAAGGCGACACCACGCCTGCGGACGCCATATACACCGCCCCCGTCAGCCACTTCGGCGGATGAGGTTCGATTTTTTTCATCTCCTCGGGCGACTTGAAACTCATATCCGGCACGCCGAGCAGCTTGCCTTTGAGCAGCATAAGCGGCGCGATTATGTATCTCTCCCACTTCGTGCTGAACATAAACGTCTGCGCCCAGCGTTCGAAGTCGCACCCCAGCTCCTCGCACAGCTTGGAGTACATCGCGTTGCCGCGCAGGACGTAATGCAGTTTGAGCTGTCCCTTGTGCAGGTCTATGCCGGGATGTATGCAGCCGTCGTTTCTGGACGACGCACCCGTCGCGACGTCGTTGGCTTTGTCCACCATCAGCACGTCGATGTCCAGTCTGGAAAGCTCGCGCGCAAGCGAACAGCCCATTATTCCGCCGCCTATAATCATCACGTCGGGGGTCCTGCCTTCAAGCGCTCCGTCGCGCAGCGAAGGCACCTTCATCTCCTCGCGGAAGCCTTTCAGACGGATGTCGTTCAGCACGCCGATGGACTTCTTGCTCACCGCGGCGACGCCGCAGCGGTATATCGCGTCCCAGCTGTCGAGCTCCCCTGTCAGCCTCACGCAGCCGCGGTACTCCTCCACCTTTACGGAGGGGGCTATTTTATGAACTTTTTTTGCGATTTTGTTCAAATTCATCGCTCAACCTCACATAGTCCGTTTTTCCTATCTGCGTGCGCGGAAGCGCGTCCACGCACAAAACGTATTTCGGTTCGTGCCACTTGGAAAGTTGGTCCACGATATGTTTCTTCACCGTCTTTATTTGCTCATCGGACAGTTTACCCGTCACAAACAGCGCGATAAACGGCTTGTTGTTCTCCCTGACCTCTATCGCGGCGCAAGGTCCGACGAAAGGCAGTTCCACCGCCGCCCGCTCGATTTCCGCGGGGAACACGTTGACGCCCGATATCTTGATGAGCCTTTTTTTCCGCCCCATAAAGAACAGCGAGCCGTCGGGAAGTTCCTTGAACATATCCCCCGTTTTCAGCCAGTCCGTGCCGTCCTCGCGGGCATACACGGCGCGCGTCCCCTCCTCGTCGTCGAGGTAACCCAGCATAAGCTGGTTGCCCGTCAGCAGCAGTTCGCCCGTTTCGCCCTTCGCGACGTCTTTTCCGTCCTCGCCGACTATGCGGCAGCGCATATTCGCAAGCGGTTTCCCCAGCGCCGCGCCGCCCGCCTTTTCGGGAGAAAGCACGCACACGCTCCCCGTTTCGGTGAGCCCGTATCCGGGTGAAAGCACGCACTCCGTGCCCGCCTCCCTCATACGCTCGTCGAAACGCTTTTCGAGCTCCGCATCGACGGTGTCGCCGCCGACATAGACGTGACGCAGAGTGCGCACGTTCGCGCCGCGGAATTCTTCCTGCGCGAGCAGTTTGTTTATCATACCCGGCACGGCTATCATAAGCGTGACGCCGTGCTTCGCTATGGCGCGCACCGCCTTGTCCGCGCGGAATACGGGCATAAGCACGGGCGCCGCGGAAACGCACATCACCGTGTGCAGCCCGACCAGCAGCCCGAAACCGTGGAACATAGGCAGCGCGGTGAGCATCCTGTCGCGTTCGTCGAAGGTGTCGCCCGCAAGCGTCGTGAACAGATTGCCCGTAAGAGCGTTTGCCGCCGCGGCAGACAAAACCACCGTCTTAGGCTCGCCCGACGTGCCGCCCGAACGCATATACACCGCGGGCTCGGACCCGTCGCCTTCGTAGGGCGTGAACTTCGCGGGACGCGGAAGCCCGATATAGCCGTAAGCGGCGTAAGGACACACAATCCTCTTCACGCCTTTCAGCCCTTTGCCCAGTCTTCTGAAATTGATGTCGGAAAGAAAAACCGCTTTCGGCCGCTGTTCTGCGACCGCTCTGTCGAATTCCCCCCTCGCCATCAGCGGATGTATCATTGACGCGACCGCCCCGATACGCGAAACCGCATAAAAAGCCACTATGCCCTGCTCTATCGTGGGCAGCGCGAGCATAACCACGTCGCCTCTGCCTATGCCGAGCGCCGCAAGCCCGCCCGCGACGCGTTCGACCTCGCGGAAAAGCCTGCCGAAAGTCATGCGCCTGCTGCCTCTTATAAATGCCGCAGCCTTGCCGTCCTTCGGGCGGTAGGTGCGCATATAATCGTAAAACGACGCATTCTCCTTTACCATGGCTTTATTATAAGTCGCACACGCGCGCGTCGTCAATATGCAAAACCTACTTGCCGCAGGATAAGAACACAAAAAAATTTTTTTGTCCGATATGTATAAATCCTCCCCGCGCAGTCGATAATCACGCCAAACGGAGGTAATGCTATGAGCAAAATTTCAGTTGCCGCAAAAAAAATCGGCGAATTTATGAAGAGAAACGCTTTCTATCTTCTCATCGTGCTCTGCATAGCGTCGGTGGCAACCGTCATTGCGCTTGCAGCCAGCGGTGATTTCGGTTCCGACCCCGGTTCCGCAGTCGTTCAGCCCGAACCCGACGACCCCGGTACGCCCGACGAACCCGACGACCCCGACGAAAAGCCCGACGAACCCGAAGAGCCCACTCTCTCCTTCGAGTCCCCCGTCAACGGCACGGTATCTCTCGAATACAGCGACACCGTCCTCGTGTGGAACGACACCCTCGGACAGTACGAAGTGCACCTCGGCGTGGACTTTACGGGTGACGACCTCTCCGTCTTTGCGGCGGAAGCGGGCACGGTTTCGGAAGTCGGCACGGACGTGCTTGAAGGCAATTACGTCGTCATCGACCACGAAGACGGCTATCAGACCCGCTACTACTCTCTCGACGAGAACATAGAAGTCGCCAAGGGCGACACAGTGGAAAAAGGTCAGCTTCTCGGCACGATGTCCGCTTCCCGCGGCTCGGAAAGCCTTGCGGGCAACCATCTCCACTTCGAGATGAGCAAGGACGGCACGGACATCAATCCTCTCGACGTCCTCGTGCTCGAAGAGAAGTGACCACCGCAACCGATTTACGACATCACTTATGATGAAATAATCTCCCCCCTTACGCAGAAAGGCGAGGCACCTGCCTCGCCTTTCGCGTTATGCGCGCGCACATTCAATCCTGTTTCGCGGCGCGGGAGTATACGAGATGCTTCGGCAGCGCGGCGGAGAAAATCGAGTCCAGAAGTTCGCGGCTGACCGCGCATTTGCGCGAGAATATCAGGCTCGCGACGGGGGTCACTATCATACTCGCCGCCATCGTCACCACGCCTATGAAAGGCGACTGACCTATGCCCGCCTTGAACGCTTCCCCGAATGCGGGGTCCAGCCCGTCCGAGCGCAGCGAGAAATAGCCGAGCCCGACGATGAGCGCGAAAGTGAGCAGGAGCGAGAAGATTATGGAAGCGTACGCGCCCGCTTTGTTCGCCTTTTTGCTGTACAGCCCGTAAACGTACGGGCCCATAAAGCAGCCCGCTATCGCGCCCCAGCTCAGGCTCATCATACTGACTATGGCGTCTATCTCCACTATGGCGAGCACGGCGGACACCGCCACGAACACCAGGCACAGCACGCGTATCAGTATGTTGAGATTGCTTTCGGGAGCGGTTTTTCTGACGTAGCCCTTATAAAAGTCCACGGTCACGGTGGAGCTGGAAGACAACGACAGCGCGGCAAGCGTGGACATAGACGCGGAAAACAGCAGCACTATAATGAGCCCCAGCAATGCGGAAGGCAGATTTTCCACCAGCATCGTGGGCACGAGCCTGTCGAAGTTGCCGTCCGGCACCTCGCTGACGAAACGCGTAATCATACTTCCCATAAAGTACGCTCCGCAGCCGACTATCGCGGAAAACACCGTGGAAATGACCGCCCCTTTGCGTATGGCGGCTTTGTCTTTTATGGCATAAAACTTGTGTATGGACTGCGGCATACCCCACATACCGAAAGACGTCAGGCACACGAGTATGATTATGTTGAACAGCTGATTGTCGAGGAATGTGCCGCCTTCGGGGGTGACGGGGTTGGGAATGAGGGTGAGGTCGGGGTCCGCAAACAGCGCACCGAGCCCCTCTCCCCAGTTCATCTGCGGCAGGTCGAGCAGCATAAACACCGTGACGACAATGCCGACAATCATTATAAGCCCCTGGATGAAGTCCGTGATTGTGGTGGCGAAATAGCCGCCGAGGAAAAGATACGCCGCCGTCAGCGCCGCGAGTATCAGAATGCACCACATAGAGTCGATGCCGAGCGCCGCTTCGAATATATAGCCCATCCCCTGATAGACCGACGCGGAATAAGGCAGCAAAAACACGAATATCGTAAGGGCGGCAAAGAGTTTTATATACTTACTCTCATACCTTTTCTCGAAAAATTCCGGCATCGTGCGCGCGCCGAGTTTCGCGGTCATGACCTTGGTCCTGTTTGCCAGCACCAGCCACGCGGCAAGCGTGCCGATAATCATATTCCCGATGCCTATCCAGACCGCGGAAAGCCCGAAATTCCAGCCGAATTTGCCCGCGTATCCGACGAAAACCACGGCGGAAAAGTACGTCGCGCCGTAAGCGAATGCGGACAGCCAGCCGCCCACGCCCTTGTTGGCGAACATAAAACCTTCCACGCTCGTACTCTTGCGGCGCGTGATGAGCGCAACGGCGAGAATGACCGCCATATACACTCCGAAAATCAGCCATTGCGGCCAGACTTCGCCTCCCGCCTCGGAAATCAATGAGGGCATCTTATATCTCCTTGCAAGCGCATATGCGCAGATTTTCCGTCCTTGGCGCTTCTGCCCGCAAAAAGGACGCGCGCCCCGCGGGCGCATATGTACCTTTGCGCACATAGCCGCCGCCGAATTTGCACATATGCGAATTCATACACGCAAAAACGTATGATAAAATGCGCATTCATGCGCATATACATATGCTCACACGAGCATATCGGGTATCTCTCTCACCGCACTCAGGATATAGTCCGGCTTCACCTTCGACTTCGCCGCCGCCTCCGCCGTGGTTTCGCCCGACAGAACCAGCACGGACACGAAACCGCAGTTCTTGCCGAAGGCGATGTCCGTGTAAAGCCTGTCGCCGACCATCGCTATCTTGCGCGGCGGCAGGTTGTATTTCAGCGCTATCCTCTGCCCCGCCGTACGGTGCGGCTTGCCCATCACCAGGTCGGGTTCCCTCCCGACGGTGAGTTTTATCGCGGAAAGCATCGCCCCGACGTCGGGCATCGGGCATCCTTCCGCGGGGCAGAAATTGTCGGGGTGCGTCGCAATAAACGGCAGTCCGTCGTTCACGAAACGACAGAATTTGTAAAGTTTGTCGTAAGTGAGAGAAGTGTCGAAACCTATGACGGCAAGGTCGGGGTCGTCCTCGACGAGCTCGATGCCGTACATCTCGAATTCCGAGCGCAGACGGTCGTTGCCGAGCAGATAAACTTTTTTGCCGCGGTAATTGTCGAGAAGATATTCGCAGGTGACCTGTCCGCTGGTGTAAATCTCGTCGGAATACACGCGCAGACCGAGATTGTTCAGGCGCGCGATGTAGTCCGTATGCATTCTGGAACTGTTGTTGGTGAAAAAGCAGATGCGCTTGCCCATTTCGCGCAAGCGGTTGACGGCGGCAAACGAACCTTCTATTTCGTTGTCGCCGATGTAAACGGTGCCGTCGAGGTCGAACAGAAAAAGTTCGACTTCCCTGATGTTTTTCGCCATATTCCTTCCTTTGTGAGCGGTGCGCCAGTCAGGCGCTCTTTCTGCCCTCTTCCCTCTCCGTCCCGGCAGTCATCACGGACAGAAACCCCGTCGCGGCGGCATAGCCGAGCAGACCGCCCGAAAGCTCTCCCGCAAGGGACATCGCATCCAGCACGTCGCGCGCGGTCACCGCGCTTTTGAGCCAATAGCCCGCGTCGTCGTAAATGCGCCGCCAACGCCTTTCGGCGGCGCGCATATCCTGCACGGACAGCTCGGCAAGCAGGTCCATCCTGTATTCGCCGAGAATATAATTAATTCTAAAATAAACGTCCGTGTCGAAAAAGTCAAACGCCTGCATAAGATTGACGCGCTCCCTGCCGGTAAGGCGCGCAATCTCGTCCAGCGCCGCGTCGTGGTCGGCGGGCACGAGAGTGTCTATCGCCGGCGACGAAAGAAAGGACGTATAGAACACGGCAAGCGCACACGCGGACAGAAAGACGTACTCTCCGCGCCGCCGCGGCGTCTTCCCCTTTTTCTCCGCAATCCCCGCGAGCAGTTCCGCCATTCTGTCGCAGGCATATCCGTCGCCGTACTCCGCGCCGCTTTCCAGCACGCGCACCGCAAGCTCCGTCCTGTCCCCGCACACGGTTTCCGTCTGTTTTCTTTCGGGAACGACCCGCGCCGTTATCTTGCGCGCATAACAGTCCTCGAACCTGCGCACGGGCAGAGCGTAAAGCAACCCCGCTCCCGCCGCCTCGCATTCCTTGGGACATCTGTCAAGCACTTCCCCGTCAAAGAACACCGCGCGCACCCCGCCGCCTTTCAGAAGTCCGTCCTCGCAAGGTACGGTCGGGAAAAGCACGCATTCCGCGTCCAGCTTTTTTGCCGCCGCTTTCGCCGCTTCCGCCGCCTCGGCAGCCCCCGCTCCGAGCACAAGCCGGCAGCATTCGTCCGCGTCCCCGCCGTCACGCGCACTCCGCTCCGTCACCCTGAACCCGAAACCTTTCAGCGCCTTGCTTATTTCTTCCGCCGTTTTCCCCGCGTCCGCGTCCGTCACAAGCAGAATGCGCCCGCTTTCCAGAAATTCCGCCACCGCCTCCGGCAGTTCGCCGACATAACCTCTGCCTGTGTATATCTCCGTTCCGTCCACGGTCGTATTGAGCCGCGGCGCTTCCGTTTTTCCGCCGAGCATAGCCACCTCCGCATTCAACGCTAACACTCCGCCCTCCGCGAAAAACGGCTTCTTCTCCTGCATACGGTCGAAAGCTGCCGAAGCGTGCCGAAAACCCACCCTCACCGAAGCGGACGCCTTCTCCTGCGCGGCATTAAAAGAAAAACTCAAACAAAAACGCGCCGCAGTCGGCGCGCAACTCAAAGCGTGAGTCTGTAAATCTCGTTCTTCGGGACCCCGCGTTCCGCAGCGACCCGCTTTACGGCTTCCTTCTTGTCCATCCCGCCGCCCAGATATGCTGCAAGATGTTCCTCGGGAGAAAGCGCTAGCATCGGGTTTTCTTCCTCTCCCGCTTCCACGACAAGCACGATTTCCCCTCTCTCCTCGCACTCGAAGGAAAGCAGGGTGCTCTCCGTCACGCACTCGTGAAGTTTGGTCATCTCGCGCACAGCGTAAACCTTGCGGTCGCCGAGTATGCCGCCGAGCTCCGCCGCCGTCTTTTTCACGTCGTGGGGCGCGGCATATATGACGAGAGGCAGTCCCGCCTGCGCCGCACGTTCGACCGCGAGCCTGCGTGCCGACGCCTTTTCGGGCAAAAATCCAAGGAAAACGAACCCGCTGCTTTTCAGCCCGACGAGCGCAACGGCGGTGGTCGCGGCGCTCGGTCCCGGAACGCTTTCGACACTGACCCCGCGCTTTCTGCAAAGTGCGACGACTTCCGCGCCGGGGTCGGACACGGAAGGCATACCCGCGTCCGTAATGAGCGCGACGTTTTTGCCGTTTTCGACAAATTCCGCAAGTTTAAGTGCGCATTCCGCTTCGTTAAACTTGTGATATGACACAAGCTGTCCTTTCGCGCCTATATGCGCAAGCAACGGTCTGCTGTGCCGCGTATCTTCGCAGGCAATGACGTCCGCGGCGCGCAGAGTTTCCTCCGCGCGGCGGGTCAGGTCACCCATATTGCCTATCGGCGTGCCCACGATGTAAAGTTTTGCCATCAGCAGTAAAGCTCCTCTATCTCACGCGTCCGCGCGCCGTCGGCGTCCAGGACGTAAAGGGCGTCCGCGGTCATCCCCGTCTTTCCGCCTTTGCGTGCGGTCATAACAAACGCGTTTGCGCCCGCCCCGACGCGAGGAAACACGAAAGTCGTCTTTTTCGGTTCCAGCCCGTATGCCCTGAACGAAGTCACCGCGTCGCACAGTCTGTCCGCGCGCATAACCAGCGTGAAGTCGCCTCCGAAACGCAGGCATTCCGCTCCCGCGCGGATGAAATCGTCGAGAGTCGCCTCTCCTTCCCTCTTCGCGCCCGCCGTCTTTCCTCCGTCCGTGCCGTCGGCGAAATCGAAATAGGGCGGATTGCACACGACTTTGTCGAAACTTTCCCTTCCGAGCTCTTCCCACGCCCCGCGAACGTCGCGGCACAGGACGCGCATACGCCCGTCAAGCCCGTTGCGGGCGGCATTCTTTGCGGCAAGTTCCGCCGCACGCGCGTCGATTTCGACGCCGACCGCCTCTTTCACGCCCTTTTTGAGCAGAGCGAGCACGCACATTATCCCGCCGCCGCAGCCGAGGTCGAGCAGCCTGTCGCGGCTGCCAGCGGAAAGCAGATTGGCGCAGATGACGGAGTCCTGCGAAAAACGGTAGCCTTCCGTATCCTGCAAAACGGAATGCCCCGCCGCGTCAAGCGTGACTTCGTATTCCATCAGGCGCGTTCCACGCGGATTTTGACGTGAGCGGAGATTTCGGGATAGACGCGCACAAGCACTTCCGCCTCTCCGAAGTCGCGGATGGTGTCCTTGATTTCTATCTTTTTCTTGTCGATGTCGAAGCCGAGCTCCGCAAGCGCAGCCGAGATGTTCTCGCCCGTGACGGAGCCGAACATCTTCCCGCCGTTGTCACCGCCGCGCATTTTTACGACGACGACCGTGTCTTTGAGTTTCTTCACCGTTTCGAGAGCTTCGGCACGCTCGGCGGCGACTTTTGCCTCGTGCGCTTTCCTGCGCTGTTCGGCGACGTACAGATTCTGCGTCGTGCCCTCGGTGGCAAGCCCCTTTTTGAGCAGGAAATTGCGGGCGTATCCGTCGTTGACCTCGACAATCTCGCCCTTTTTGCCCGTACCTTTCACATCCTGATTGAGAATTACTTTCATAATGTTCTCCTTTTCACGGATTATAACACACGGCGCGCGAACTGACAATACGCACGGCACACATAAACCGCTTCCGCCGCCGCAAACCGCAAAATCTTTCCCTTCCCCGCAAAAAACGAGGATTTTCCCGACTTGACGCGCGGACGTGTAAAAAGAATTTTTTTGGCAAAACTATCCTAGGAGGTAACTATGAAAGAAATAATTTGCGAAACGTCCAACTGCGAACATAATCTCAAATGCAGATGTCTTGCGGGGATAATCTCCGTCGGCGACAGCGCGAAATGCCTCAGCCGCATAAAGCGCGAAGGCGGCGCGCTCGCACAGTCCTTTGCGGATGTGGAAGCGGGCGAAGAATTTCACGGCGCAAAAAACGACAGCATAGTGCAATGTTCCGCCGAATGCGCCCTGAACTCCGGCGGCGTGTGCACCGCGGACAAAATCACCGTCAAAGACGCGCCTTTTGCCGCAAAGTGCAAATCCCGCATAATTTCATCCGGCAAATGATGACGATTAAACATTGAAAAACGCCGTATAAACGGCGTTTTTTGTTACTTTGGCGCATTTCCGTTCCGCCCCATCACGCCGCCGCGCGGATGTATGCGGGCGTGAAAGAGTCGTATCTGCGCGCCTCCGCGCACACTCCGCCGCGCGCAAAGGTGCGGTTGTATGCGTCGGGTTCGCCCGTGAACTGCGGACGCGAACCGGTGATTTCGAGCATTGCGGTCATCACGAGCACCAGCGCCATAGTCGGGAAAGGCACAAACGTGCCCGTGTCCATCATCGAATATCCTTCGAAACCCAGCCACGCCACGAGGACGAAAAGGTTGAACGGATTGCGGAGCTTTGCGCACACAATCCTGAAGCGCGCGACGTAATACACGGCGTACGCGGCAAGCCCGACCACCCCCATATTGGCGAGCACCTGAAACAGCGTGGAATGGAACCAATAAAACTGCATCGTGTTGATGCTGAAATTCTCCCCGACATATCCCAGCCCGACGCCGAGGAAGGGATGGCCCGCAAAGAGCCGCCACGCTTCCGCATAGAGGAGGTCGCGACTGGACACTCCGAACCCCTGGTCGAACAGGCTGTCTATCGCCGCGGCGATTTCGTCGAAGAGCACGCCGCACACGACCGCCGCAGCCGCGATTATGACCGCATAGGCAATGCCCATACGTTTCTTGTCCACGGCTTTGACAAGCGTGCACACGGCGCATACGGGTCCCGTCACGGCAGCCATCAGTATTCCGCCGCGGGAATAAGTCAGCACTATTCCGACATACTGCGCCACGCCGCAGAGTGCGTATATCCCGCCGTTCCGATAGCGCGACGCGAGATAGAAACACATCGGCGCCGTCAGGCTGAGTATGGTCGCGGCGTTGTTTTCTATGCCCCAGCCGAAATCGCGCGCCACCGTCCCCCACTCCGACGGAGCGAGGTCCGCGCGGATGTACCATACGGCTGTCTCCGCCAGCACGGCGAACCCCAGCCACATCAGCATTTTGGAAAAATACAGCCCGACGTCGCGCCTGTCGTCGCGTCCCGCGAACTGGTAAATCAGCATATATATCGCAAGCACACCTATGCCGAGAAAGAGCGTGTTGGGCAGCGCACGCAAGTATTCCTCCGCCGTACACACCCCGACGCCGCCCAGCAGCAGCGCGGCAGATACGAGAAGCTGCGGCACGAACATTTTTCCTAAACGTATGCGCGCCCTGTTGCGCACCACGAATATCGCGAGAGCTATGCCCAGCGGAATGAAAGTCGGCCACATAAAGATGAAATCTTCCACCTTGTCCGTGAAAATCATACACATTGCATAAAACAACGGAGCGGTGAGCGGCAGGATATCGTTCAGGGTCACGAGCGCAATGCAGGTGAGAAGCGCCAGCGCAACAAACCCGAACTCCGCGCTTTCCACGGTCCAGGCTATCGTGACTATTGCCGCAAATGCGAAAAGATAAAAATCCGTGTAGGCAAATTGCGAGAATTTCTTCGCGAATTTCGTCATATTTCCTCCTGCCGTCCAACGGCGGCACGCCTGCGGAACAAAATTATAAATATAATACCACCATTATCCTTTGCACACAACTCAAACGCGCATATTTCGGTACGGTTGACAATCTTTGCGCGCCTTGTTAACATTGCGGCATGAGAGCGACAGGTTTCGGTCCATTCTGCGAGGGCGAATGCCACACCCTTATTCTGGGCAGTTTCCCAAGCGTCAAATCGCGGGAAACGGATTTTTATTACGGACATCCGCAGAACAGGTTCTGGCGCACGCTTGCGGAATACTTCGGCGAAAAAACGCCGTCGACCAACGACGAAAAGAAAAGTTTCCTCGCCGCGCACGGCATAGCGCTCTGGGACGTGGTGACGGAGTGCGAGATTGTGGGGTCGAGCGACCAAAGCATACGCGACTACGTCGTGGCGGACGTGGACGCATTCGTGCGCACGCACGGAATACGCCGCGTGTTCGTCAACGGCAAACGCGCGCTCGGAATATTGCTCGGCACATTTCCCGACCTTGCCCCGATTTGCCGCGTGCTTCCCTCGACAAGCCCCGCAAACCCGCGTTTCGACAAAAAGGAATGGTTTTCCGCCCTCTCCTCATTTTCTCCGACGCAAAACGACGGAGAAAACCGCGCCGACGACTGACCGCGCGGTTTACTTTCGGGCAATCGCGTCATTCCCGAATTCGCCCCGAAGAAAACGCGCGTATCCCCGCGCGTTTTGTCTTTCCCGTTCAGATTTCCGCCAAAGCGGAGCCCGCTCGTCTTGTCAGGTCTGAAATCAGGGATATGAGCGCGATGAGCGCAATCGCTATGCCCGCCGCCGTCCCGAACTCCGAATTCTCAGAAACGGCGGAGAGAAAAACTCCGAAACCGGGGTTATGCCGAGTCGCCTTTCCCAGCACGACGGAAACCGGCAGCGCCGTGACATATCCATCGCCGCGTACGGTGACGTAACTCTCGGACGTCGAATACACGCGTCCGACGCGCATACCCGCGGAATTGCGCCACACGACGAAATCTCCCTCGGCAAGTTCCGTCGGGTCGCATTCCGTGAAGAAAACGAGGTCGCCCTCCGGAAGCTCCGGGCAATATCCTCCGCAATTCAGCACAAAACCGTCGCCGAACAGATTGGGATAGCCTTCCGCCGCGGTGCACGAGAGCACGGCAAGACAAAGCACCGCCACGCTTACGCCCAATGCAACCGCCAGCGAAAACAATAACTTCGCCGCCGAACGTGAGGCGGCGCTCATCGCTGCCCTCGCACGCATCGGTCGCGTCACACCGTGACCGTCGCGCTTATCGTGACCGAAATCTGCGCCCGCTCGCCCGCTTCCGACGGGAAGATTTTGTAAAGCACTCTGCTTCCGCCGTCATTCTGCGTCGCACTTGTGGCGTTATATGCATCTCCGTCAGGCATATACTTATCTCCGCGTTCGAACGTGATGCCGGCTTCGGCAAGTTTCGCCTCATTCTCGTCGGTGGCATTGCCGACGGGCACCAATATCCACAACGCGCTTTGCGCATACAACTCGACAGACGACCCCGGCAAGGTGAACATTCCGTTGAATTCCGTCATGACCGTATCTTCGCCATATTTGACCAATCCGTCGAATTCGGTCACGGACACTTCAATAGAATAGGAACTTAAAGACAAAGACGCATCGCCGTCCGTTCCCGTGACAAACGCGTGCGACTTTACGTCGGTAAGCCACGTAGCAACATACGGGTCAAACGTATATGTCATAGTACAGATGTTGCGGCAGTATTCCTCGTAAGCGTCCACTTCGGAGCCGCTCGCTTCCGTTTCGCACGTTTGGTCGGTATAGAAAGTGTCGAACCACGCCCAGCATACCGTCTTCCCTATGCCGAGTCTCTGCGCGATTGCGGCGGGGTCGACGGAGACCTCGGAAACGGGGACTGCCGTCCCGTCCTCGCAGAGCGCATAAAATCCCGCCAAATCCGTGAAATCGTATTCCGAATAAAACGAAGAAAAGTCGGGGTTGCCCTCCTCGTCCAGCGAATAGAACACTACGGGCATAGCGTTCTCGTTGTGCGACTCAAACGTCCATTCGACGGCGTGGCCGCCGAAGTCCGCGCCCGTGAGCGTCGCCGAACCGCTGTCGCCCGGGACAATGAAAGAGTTGTTGAAGAGTCCGAAAGAATAAACCGTATCCCTGAATCCTATGTCGCCCGCGGAAGCGGAATCCGAGTTCCAGGTATACGTCGCGCTGAACGCCGCGAGCGTACCCGACACGGTACAGGTTGCGGCTACGGCAAGAGCGACTGCGATTACCGCAATCTTGGCATAATTCGCCCCTGATTTGTGTTTCATAATCCTTTCCCTTTGTTGGCTTTTGTCCGTGGTAATCCCCCGCCGCAATCCGAAAACGGCGGTGAATGCTCAAAAGCGCGGAAACAACACAACGGTGCCGCTTCCGCGCCCGTAAAGTCCGGTTATCCGCATACGCAAATGCGGTCCGTTATGCGGCGATTACTTAATCTCCGCGGTCGCTCCGACTTCCTTGAACTTGGCGACGAGTGCTTCCGCAGCGTCCTTCGGAATGCCTTCCTTGACAGCCTTGGGTGCGCCGTCGACAACGCCCTTCGCCTCGACAAGACCAAGACCGGTCGCGTCCTTGACGACTTTGATGACCTGGACTTTGTTGGGGCCGACTTCTTTCAGGATGACGTCGAATTCGGTCTTCTCTTCTTCCGCGGGAGCAGCCTCTGCCGCACCGCCTGCCACGACTGCGACGGGAGCCGCCGCGCTGACGCCGAACTCCTCTTCAAGCTCTTTGACGAACTTGGAAAGTTCGAGAACGGTCATGCTCTTGATTTCTTCCATAAGTTTCTGCAAATCTGCCATTTTGATATTCTCCGTAATTTTATTTTGTTTTGTGCGCCGCCTCTGTGCGGCGAGAGTGAATGTTACGCCTGTTGCTCCATCTTTTCCGCTATCTTGTTCAGGCAGACCGCCAGACCCGTGATGGGCGACTGCATACTGCCGAGCATCTTCGCGATGAGAATCTCTTTGGACGGAATGGAAGCAATCATCTTGATGCCGCTCTCGTCCATAAACTCGCCTTCCACCATACCGCATTTGGCTTTCATCTTGTTGAGCTTTTTGATGCTGTCAACGATGATTTTCGCCGGTGCGACCGCGTCCTTGTCGGAGAACGCGACGGCGGTGGGTCCGTTCAGAGCTTCGTCGAACTGGGTGTATCCGAGATCGTCGAATGCGCGCTTGACAAGACGGTTTTTGAGCACCTGATAGTCGACGCCCGCATTTCTGAGTTCCTTTCTGAAAGCGGTGTCTTCCGCGACGTTGAGCCCCATATAGTCGATGATGACGAGGGACTTTGCCGAGGAAATCTTCGCCTTAATCTCTTCAACCTGTTGTTGTTTCAGTTCAAGAACTTCCTTGGATGCCATCATTACCTCCTTATAAAAATAATTCGTCATCCCGAGACACAGAATGACGAATACCAACACCGGTACTATACACTCCTCGGCAAGCATTGCATTGAGGCTTTCGCCGCTTGCTGTCTCAGGAACGTAAATATTTTATATAAAACACACCGTCAAGTCAAGCGTTTGAACGCTGTTTTTCTCCTGCCGCGCACTTGCCGCGCACCTGCGTGCGGCGGCACACAGAAAGCGCGTCTCTCCCCGCTCCCGCGGCGCGGCCGTTTCGGCTTCGCTTCCGCCTTTCCCGCCGCTCGCGAAATAAATGCCGATAAGCACACCGAGCACCGCCACCGCGACGATTGTGCCGACAACGGCTTTTTGGGCTCTGCTCATAGTTCCCTCCCTATCGTATAAATTGTGCACTGAAATTAACGCCCGCGCAACAGCTATATTCTCGCGCCGACGCTTTTCCGCCGCGCATATGCCATAAAACGGCGTTTAATCGACTATTGCGCCGTATAATATGCTGTTTCGCGCAGAATGCGCCGGGCGCATAAGAAATCCGCACGGGCGTTAGCCGCACGGACAAACAAAAAAGCGGCTCTTGCGAGCCGCTTTCCGTTCAAGATTTCCGTTCAAGACGGATTACGCCATCTTGTAGAGTATCTTCACGCTGGGACCCATCGTGGAAGCGATGTAGACGGATTTGAGATACTGTCCCTTCGCCGCGGCGGGTTTTGCCTTGACGAGCGCTTCCATAACGGTGTTGAAGTTGTCCATCAGTTTTTCCTGGCCGAAAGACTTCTTGCCGATGGGGACGTGGACGATGGCGGTCTTGTCGACACGGTATTCGACCTTACCTGCTTTGATGTCGTGTATCGCGCGGGTGACATCCATAGTGACCGTACCGGACTTGGGGTTAGGCATAAGTCCTTTGGGGCCGAGGATTTTACCGAGTCTGCCGACCAGACCCATCATATCGGGAGTGGTGACGACCGCGTCGAAATCGAACCAGTTCTCGGAAGTGATTTTCTGAATCATATCTTCCGCACCGACGTAATCGGCGCCTGCCGCTGCCGCTTCGTCCGCTTTTTCGCCCTTGGCGATGACGAGGACGCGCACGGTCTTGCCCGTTCCGTGAGGAAGGACGACGACGCCTCTGACCTGCTGGTCCGCGTGACGGGGGTCGACGCCCAGCTTGACGTGAAGTTCTATCGTTTCGTCAAACTTGGACTTTGCGGTCTGAATGGCGAGCGCCATCGCTTCCGCGCTGTCGTAAAGTTTGTTGTTTTCGATGAGTTTTTTTGAATCGATATAATTCTTACCGCGTTTCATACTCTGCCCTCCTTATTCCTCGACGAGGATGCCCATACTGCGGGCGGTGCCTGCTATCATGCTCATGGCTGCTTCGAGAGAGCCTGCATTGAGGTCGGGCATTTTGAGTTCCGCAATCTCCTTGACCTGCGCCTTGGTGATGGTGGCGACTTTGTCGCGGTTGGGACGCGCGGACGCGCTCTCTATGCCGCACGCCTTTTTGATGAGAACGGGGGCGGGAGGCGTCTTCAGAATGAAGGTGAAGGAACGGTCCTGATAAATCGTGATGACTACGGGGATGATAAGACCTGCCTGTTTGGAAGTCTTTTCGTTGAATTCCTTGGTGAACGCGGGGATGTTGATGCCGTGAGGACCGAGGGAAGAACCTACGGGCGGACCGGGGGTCGCTTTTCCCGCGGGGAGTTGCAGTTTGACGACTGCCGTGATTTTCTTAGCCATATTACCTCCTGACTAATGTGGTTTGACGAAGACAGAAAGATTTATCTTCTCCCACTTGTGCCTGACGCCGCACAGGCGCTCACAGTTTTTCGACCTGCGAGAAGTCGAGCTCGACGGGGGTATCCCTGCCGAACATGGAGATGATGACCTTGACCTTCTGGCGCTCCGCGCTGATGGAGTCAATCACTCCGTCGAAGTTTTCAAGCGCACCGCTGATGACGCGTACGTTGTCGCCGACCTTGATGTCGAGGTCCTCGAAATCTATCGCTTCCAGACCCAGACGTTTGACTTCGTCGTCGCGCAAGGGCAAAGGACGGCCTGCGGGACCGACAAAACCGGTGACTCCGCGGGTGTTGGTGACCATAAACCAGATGTGGCTGGTGTAAATCATCTTGATAAAGACATAGCTGGGGAATTTCTTCCTCTGCACTATCTTTCTCTTGCCGTTTTTTTCGACGACGTCATCCTCGACGGGGACCTTCACCTCGAAGATGTAGTCCTGCAAACTGTTGTTTTCAACCATATTGTGCAGGTTTCCTTCCACCATCGCCTCATAACCGGAGTAGGTGTGGATGACGTACCACTGCGCTTGTTCTTTGTTTTCCATTCCGCTCCTCTCAAACGATAGACGCCCACGTACCGTCGACGACAAGAGAAGAAAGCCCCGACAGGACGTAGTCGATGCCGAACAATACCACGAAGAACACAATGACGACCACTAGCACTACCGCGGTGGATTTTGCAACATCTTTTCCCTTCGGCCAGGTGACCTTTTTAAGCTCGGAAACGACGCCCTTTATGCCCTTCCACATCCTTTTGAAGATGTTGGGCTTGTCGGATTTCGCGGACTTAGCGGTCTTTTTGACCTTTTTATCGGCAGGAGCGCTCTCGCGCGGAGCCTCTTCGTAAGCGACGGGCTTTTCCAGCTCTCCGCTCATTTTCCTGCTCATTCTGCCGTCGGCGCCAGCCCCGGGAATCGAGTTGTTATCCGGCGTTTTTTTAGCCATATTGCCTCCTGAACCTTACTTGGTCTCTCTGTGCAAGGTGTGCTTTTTGCAGAATCTACAATACTTTTGCAGCTCCATTCTGTCGGGATGCTTCTGCTTGTTCTTTTTGAGATTGTAATTGCGCTGTTTGCACTCGGTGCAAGCGAGCGTAATCCTGACTCTTGCTCCTTTTTGAGCCATTTGTAGCCTCCTTTAAGCGTTCGACTCACAGGCATACCCTGCACGGCGGCATTGCGCCGCCGCGCAGAGTAACGCAAGTTTGAAAGAACACTTACTCGATTATCTTTGCAACGACGCCGGAACCGACCGTTCTGCCGCCCTCACGGATTGCGAAGCGCAGTCCTTCCTCGATGGCGATGGGGGTGATGAGGGTGATTTCCATGTCGATGTGGTCGCCGGGCATAACCATCTCAACGCCCGCGGGCAGTTTGATGGAACCGGTGACGTCCGTCGTTCTGAAATAGAACTGAGGACGATAGCCGTCGAAGAACGGGGTGTGACGGCCGCCTTCTTCCTTGGTCAGGACGTAAACCTGAGCGGTGAAGTGGGTGTGGGGATGAATGGAACCGGGCTTGGCAAGAACCTGACCGCGTTCGATTTCGTTGCGCTGCACGCCGCGGAGCAGTGCGCCGATGTTGTCGCCGCCCTCTGCGTAGTCAAGCAGCTTGCGGAACATTTCGATACCGGTGACGGTCGTCTCGCGCTTCTCGTCAGAGAGACCGACGATTTCGACCTTGTCGCCGAGTTTGAGCATACCGCGCTCCACTCTGCCCGTTGCGACCGTGCCGCGTCCGGTGATGGTGAAGACGTCTTCGACAGGCATAAGGAAGGGCTTGTCGGTGTCGCGCTGGGGGTCGGGGATGTAGCTGTCGACTGCGTCGAGGAGCTCCTGGATGCAGTTGAAAGCGGGGTCATCCCACTTGCCGGCAAGACCCGCTTCCATCGCTTTGAGAGCGGAACCGCGGATGATGGGGGTGTCGTCGCCAGGGAAGCCGTACTCGTTCAGAAGTTCGCGGACTTCCATTTCGACGAGTTCGAGCAGTTCTTCGTCGTCAACCTGGTCGCACTTGTTCAGGAAGACGATGATGTAAGGCACGCCGACCTGACGGGCGAGCAGGATGTGCTCACGGGTCTGAGGCATGGGGCCGTCGGATGCGGCAACGACGAGGATTGCGCCGTCCATCTGCGCGGCACCGGTAATCATGTTCTTGACATAGTCCGCGTGGCCGGGGCAGTCAACGTGTGCATAGTGACGCTTTGCGGTCTCGTACTCGACGTGAGCGGTGTTGATTGTGATGCCTCTCGCTTTCTCTTCGGGGGCCTTGTCGATTTCATCGTACTTCATGACCTGGGCCTGACCCTTGGACGCGCAGTACATGGTGATTGCGGCGGTAAGAGTGGTCTTGCCGTGGTCAACGTGGCCGATGGTGCCGATGTTGACGTGAGGTTTGGTTCTTTCAAACTTCGCTTTTGCCATTTTGAATTCCTCCAATTGGTTTTTGTTTTGAGTAGTGTTTTATAGAGAATATATAAGGATATTAGAAGTAATACCGATATATATCATCTCTGGAATTTTTTGCCCGTGACCTTTTCCGCTATGCTCTGCGGCACTTCCGCGTAATGGTCGAAGAGCATCGTGAACGTCGCCCTGCCCTGCGTGATGCTGCGCAGCGTCGTCGCGTACCCGAACATTTCGGAGAGCGGGACGTCGCTTTCGATGGCCTGAACGCCGTTCTTCATCTCCATACCGCGC
Source organism: uncultured Eubacteriales bacterium (assembly GCA_900544575.1). GTDB lineage: Bacteria > Bacillota > Clostridia > Christensenellales > CAG-917 > Limadaptatus > Limadaptatus stercorigallinarum. Next base: position 133,618 of record UQVO01000003.1, read on the forward strand.
ACGCTTCCGCGGCGGGAGTTGAGGTTGCTCATGACGTCGCCGACATATTCGTCCGGCACGTCGATTTCCACCTTCATGATGGGTTCGAGCAGGATGGGCTTCGCCTTTTCCGCGGCGGAGCGGAACGCCATCGACCCCGCGACGCGGAACGCCATTTCCGAGCTGTCCACTTCGTGAGTGCTGCCGTCCACCAGCCTGACCTTGAAATCCACCACTTCGTAGCCCGCCATAACGCCCGCTTTGGCAGCTTCCTTGATGCCTTCGCTGACCGCGTTCGCGAACTCTTTGGGCACTACGCCGCCCACCGTTTCGTTGGAAAACTCGTATCCTCCGCCGGGATTGGGTTCAATCTCGATGACGCAGTGACCGTACTGCCCGTGACCGCCCGTCTGACGCACGAACTTGCCTTCCGCTTTTGCGGGCCGCGTGATTGTCTCGCGGTAGCTCACCTGCGGCTTGCCGACGTTTGCCTCCACTCTGAACTCGCGGAACATTCTGTCCACGATGATTTCGAGGTGAAGCTCGCCCATACCCGCGATGATAATCTGCCCCGTATCCTTGTCGGTGTACGCCTTGAAGGTGGGGTCCTCTTCCTGCAATTTGAGGATGGCGGTGTTCATACGTTCCTGACTTGCCTTGGTCTTGGGCTCGATTGCCACCTTGATGACCGGCTCGGGGAACACCATATTTTCCAGCACTATCTGGTGCGACTTGTCGCAGAGCGTGTCGCCCGTGGTGCTCTTTTTGAGCCCGACAAGAGCAACTATGTCGCCCGCGCCCGCTTCCGTCAGGTCCTCCCTGTCGTCCGCGTTCATACGCAGGATTCTGCCGATGCGTTCGTTCTCGTTCTTGCCGGGATTGAACACCATCATACCCGTCTTTATCGTGCCGCTGTAAATGCGGATGAAGGCGAGTTTGCCGACATATTCGTCCGTCAGGATTTTGAACACCAGCGCGGAGAAAGGCTCGTCGTCGCCGGGATGGCGCACTTCCTCTCTGTCCACTCTGGGGTTCTTGCCCGTGATGGAAGGGATATCGGTGGGCGCGGGCAGAAATTCGACGATGGCGTCGAGCAGACGCTGTATGCCCTTGTTGCGGTAGGAACTGCCGCACAGCACGGGCGTCATACCCATTTCAATCGTCCCCTTTCTGATTGCCTTTTTGAGCTCCTCTTCCGTGACGGATTCGCTCTCGTCCATGATGCACTTCTCGAAGATGGCGTCGTCAAAGTTCGCCGCCTCTTCCACAAGTTTCCTGCGGGCTGCCGCCGCCGCTTCCGCCATATCCGCGGGGATGTCCTCCACGGTGACGGTGATGCCGTTGTCGGCCGCGGAATAGTAGCTGGCTTTCATCGTAATGAGGTCGACGATGCCTTTGAACTCGCTTTCCTGACCGATGGGCAGCACGACGGGCACCGCATTGGTGCGCAGCCTTTCGTGCATCATCTTGACTACGTTGTCAAAGTTCGCTCCGTTGATGTCCATTTTGTTGACGAACGCGATGCGCGGCACCTTGTAGGTGTTGGCCTGACGCCACACGTTTTCGGACTGGGGTTCGACGCCTCCTTTGGCGCAGAACACCGCGACCGCTCCGTCCAGCACTCTCAGGCTGCGTTCGACCTCAACGGAAAAGTCGACGTGGCCGGGAGTGTCGATGATGTTAATCTGATGACCCTTCCACACGGTGGTAGTGGCGGCGGAGGTGATGGTTATCCCCCTTTCGCGCTCCTGCACCATGTAATCCATAACCGCTGCGCCGTCGTGCACCTCGCCGAGCTTGCGCGTCATGCCCGTATAGAACAGAATGCGCTCGGTGGTCGTGGTTTTTCCGGCGTCGATGTGAGCCATGATGCCGATGTTCCGGACCTTGTCAAGTGCAAAGTTGCGCTGCATAAAGACTACCACCTGTAATGTGCGAACGCCTTATTTGCCTCTGCCATACGGTGCATTTCGTCCTTCTTCTTGACCGCGCCGCCGGTGAGGTTGTAAGCGTCCATGAGCTCGCCCGCGAGTCTTTCCTTCATAGTCTTCTCGCCGCGCTTTCTCGCAAAGGAAACCAGCCAGCGGATGGCCAGCGTCTGTCTGCGTTCGGGACGGATTTCCATAGGAACCTGATAGGTCGAGCCGCCTACTCTTCTCGCTTTGACTTCGAGGAGAGGCATAGCGTTTTCGAGAGCCTTGGTGAAAATGTCTATCGCCTCGACTCCGAGTTTTTTTGATGCAATATCGAAAGCCTCGTAGACGATGGTCTGCGCAGTCCCTTTCTTGCCGTCCAGCATAACTTGGTTGACGAGCTTGGTCACAACCTTGCTGCCGTAAACGGGGTCGGGCAGAACATCTCTCTTGGGCACGCCGCTTCTTCTGGGCATATTGACCTCCTTGGGTAATTACATTCGAAAAATTCTGTTATCGTTTATTTGGGGCGTTTCGCGCCGTACTTGGACCTGGCTTGCTTTCTCTTCGCAACGCCTGCCGTATCCAGAGTGCCGCGTATGATGTGATAACGCACACCGGGCAGGTCCCTGACTCTTCCGCCTCTGATGAGAACAACGCTGTGCTCTTGCAGATTGTGGCCGACGCCGGGGATGTAGATGGTGCCTTCCTGTCCGTTGACGAGGCGTACTCTTGCAATCTTGCGGAGCGCGGAGTTCGGCTTCTTGGGGGAAGTCGTCGTCACGGAAAGGCATATGCCGCGTTTCTGCGGGCACTGGCCCATGATAGGAGTCATGGACTTCTTCACCTGTTTCTCCCTGCCTTTTCTGATAAGCTGATTGATGGTTGGCATTCTCGTTCCTCCTGTGTTATTTTCGAATGTACCTGCTCAACCCTATGCAAGTGCAATCATGAATCTAGTCCTCGCGCACTCCGACGCCCACGGCGGCGGCGCCCACCTCGATGCCCGACGCTCTTCCCAACCACGCCATATCCGGCGCGTGCAACACGGGAATCCCGGCACTCTCGGCAGCCCCGACCACTTTGTCCGTCAAGGCGCGCTCGGCATCCTCCGCGACAATCACACACCCGACCGTCCCTTCGGATATACCCCTCAAAACCTGTTTCGTTCCGACAACTTTCGAGGAGAGTTTCAGCAAACTGAGTATTTCGTTTTCCCTGCTCATGACACGTTTTTCCATAAGCTAAAAACAGCTCGCCGTTACGCAAGCCTAATCATATTATCAACTTCCGCAGTCGATGTCAAACGAAATGGCGGCTTTTCGCCAAAAAAAATCTAATATAAAATATACTGTCAAGATATAGTAGCGCACGGCCGCGCAGGAGCACAAGTGCGCGCCTTAACCCAGCGGCACCGTGGCTTTCGCGTCCAGCTCCGCGCCCGCGGGAGCCGCGCCCGATTTCGCGAGAAAATAAGCCGCCGCGCCTATCATTGCGGCGTTGTCCGTGCAATAGCGCAGCTGCGGATAGAACACTTCCGCTCCGAGTTCGCGCCCCAGTGCGTCGAAACGCCCGCGCAGGCGCTCGTTTGCGCTCACGCCGCCCGCAACGGCAATCTTTTTCATCCCCGTGCGCCTCAATGCGCACTCCGACGCGCGCACCAGCTGCTCCACCGCGCACTCCTGGAACGAGCAGGCCACGTCCGCTTTCGGGACGCTCTCTCCGCGCTGCTCCATTCCGTGCACGAGGTTTATGACGAAAGTTTTCAGACCGCTGTAAGAAAATTTCAGTTCCCCCTCCGTCTTGAAAACGGGAAGGGGCATTTTGTAAACGGGACTGCCCTCTCTTGCGAGTTTCTGTATCTCGGGTCCTCCCGGATAAGGCAGACCGAGCACGCGCGCCACTTTGTCGAAGGCTTCGCCCGCCGCGTCGTCGCCGGACTGTCCCATAAGTTTCACGTCTTCGTAACCGTCCACTTCCAGAAGGGCGGTATGCCCGCCGCTTGCGAGCAGACACACATACGGCGGTTCGAGCCCGCTGTCGATGTAATTGGCGGCGAGATGCCCCCTTATGTGCGACACCGCATAGAGCGGCTTTTTCCACGCGTACGCGAGCGCCTTTGCGTAATTGACGCCCACCAGCAGCGCGCCCAGCAGTCCTGCGCCGTAAGTCACCGCAAGCGCGTCGATGTCTTCCCTTCCGCAGCCCGCGGCGTCCAGAGCCTGCCCCACCACGTTGTCTATGGCGAGAGTATGGTTGCGGCTGGCGATTTCGGGCACGACGCCCCCGAAACGGCGGTGTATCTCAATCTGCGACGCGACAACGTTGCCGAGCACGCGCCTGCCGTCTTCTACGACGGCGGCGGCGGTTTCGTCACAGCTGGATTCTATCGCGAGTATTTTCATACTTCCACCCGTTTTCCCATATCTAACGCGGTGTTTTTCCCTTCCGACTGTCGGGAAAACCTATTCGGCGACGGACATTTTCAGATATTCGTTGATAAAGCCTTCGAGGTCGCCGTCCATCACCGCCTGCACGTTGCCCGTTTCGTAGCCCGTGCGGTGGTCCTTGACCATAGTGTAAGGGCAGAAAACGTAGCTTCTTATCTGACTGCCCCATTCAATCTTTTTGAGCTTGCCCGAAATCGCCGCCGCCTCTTCTTCGCGCTCGCGCTCGCGGCGTTCGATGAGCTTGCTCCTGAGCATCTGCATCGCGACCTCGCGGTTCTGTATCTGACTGCGCTCGTTCTGGCACGCCACTATGATGCCCGTCGGAATATGCGTTATGCGCACCGCCGACTCCGTCTTGTTGACGTGCTGTCCGCCCGCTCCGCTGCTGCGGTAAGTGTCCACTTTCAGGTCTTCGGGACGTATCTCGATTTCGGACGTATCCACAATCTCGGGCATAACTTCCAGCGACGCGAAAGAAGTGTGCCTGCGCGCCTGGCTGTCAAACGGCGAAATGCGCACCAGACGGTGCACTCCCTTCTCCGCTTTCAGATAGCCGTAAGCGTTGTCGCCCTCCACGCGGAAAGTGACGCTTTTCAGCCCCGCTTCGTCGCCCGCCAGACTGTCGAGTTCGGTGCAGGACCACCCTTCTCTTTCCACAAAGCGCGTGTACATACGGTAAAGCATTTCGCACCAGTCCTGCGCTTCCGTGCCGCCCGCTCCCGCGTGCAGGGTGAGGATGGCGTTCAGCGCGTCGTACTTTCCCGAAAGCAGCGTGGAGAGAGTGAGGTGCTCCACCTCTTCGGAAAGCTGCGCTATGCGCGCCACGAGCGCCGCGTCCTCTTCCTCGCTGTTTTCCAGCTCGACTATGTCCACCGTTTCTATGGCGTCGTCAAGCTCGGCAAGCAGCTTCTCGAAGCGCGCTATCTTGCTCGTCAGCTGGCTGGATTCCTTGGACACTTTCTGCGCGTTCTCGACGTCGTTCCAGAACCCCTCCGAGTTCTGCAACGCTTCGAGCTCCGCAATGCGTGCGCGCAATTTGTCGGGGTTTATCCCCTGAAATGCGGTGTTTAACTCCGCTTTCAGCGATTTCAACTCATTTTTCTTGTCTTGATAATTCAGCATTTCTTACACGTTTCTGCCGCAGCAGTTCTTATATTTCTTTCCGCTTCCGCAGGGGCACGGGTCGTTCCTGCCCACCTTTTTGTCGCCGCCCGACGCGGGACGTGCGGACGAGGCGATGCCGCGCGACACGCTCGGCGACTTGCCTTCCTCTTTTTTCTCGACGTGGACTTTGAGCAGTATCTGCGCCGTTTCGGTGTGTATGCGGCTGACCATATCGTCGAACATCTCCCAGCCTTCCTGCCTGTATGCGACGACGGGGTCGCGCTGACCGTAACCGCGCAGACCTATGCCGCGGCGCAGAGCGTCCATCGCGTCGATGTGGTCCATCCATTTGGCGTCCACCGTTTTGAGCAGAACCACGCGTTCGAGGTCGCCGAAATTGAGCCCCAGCTCCTCCGCGTGTTTCTTTTCCGCCTCGAAATTTTCGAGCGCGACTTTGAGCACGGCGTCTTTGAGCTTGTACACGTCGTAGCAGGAGCAAAGCTCCGGCGTCATCAGGTTCGTGCCCTTGGGCAGCATACGCTGTTCGAGAGCGTTGTTGAACGCCTCGTAATCCCAGGTGTTGTAGTCCACCTTGTAGTCCGCATAGTAGCCTATGACCTCTTCCGCAAGCTCCCCTATCATCTCCACGATTTGGTCGTGCACGTCCAGACCGTCCAGGACCTTGCCGCGCTCTTTGTAGATTATCTCGCGCTGCGCGTTCATCACGTCGTCGTAATTCAGCACCTGTTTGCGGATGGAGAAGTTGCGGTTTTCCACCATCTTCTGGGCGCGCTCAATCTGCTTGGTGATGAAAGAATTGGAGATGGGCTCGTTGTCGTCGAACTTCATCGTTTCGGCGATGGATTTCATCTTGTCGCCGCCGAATATGCGCGCCACGTCGTCTTCCATCGAAATGTAGAACGCCGTGCTGCCGGGGTCGCCCTGACGGCCGCTTCTGCCTCGAAGCTGGTTGTCGATACGCCTGCTCTCGTGGCGTTCCGTGCCTATGACGCGCAAGCCGCCCACATCCAGCACCTTTTCGCGCTCCGCGTCGCACTCTTTCTTGTAAGCGGCAAAGTAAGCGCGGTATTTTTCCTTGGCCTCTTTCACCTGCTCGTCGTCGTAATCGTGAGGGGACGTCGCCATCTCGATGACTTCGGGCGCGTAGCCTTCGCGCTCCATCCTCTCCTTCGCCTGATAGTCCGCGTTGCCGCCCAGCATAATGTCCGTGCCTCGACCCGCCATATTGGTGGCTATCGTCACCGCCTGCCATCTGCCCGCCTGCGCGATAATCTCCGCCTCGCGCTTGTGGAACTTGGCATTCAGCACGTTGTGGCGTATGCCCTTGCGTTTGAGCATATTGCTGAGCTCCTCGGACTTCTCGACGCTGACCGTGCCGACGAGGACGGGCTGACCGCGCTTGTAGCAGTCGGCAATGTCCGCGACTATCGCGTTGAGTTTGCCGGGTATCTTGGTGTAAATGCGGTCGTTCTCGTCCTTCCTGCGCGACGGCACGTTGGGCGGAATGGTGACGACGTCGAGCGCGTAAATACCCTTGAATTCCTCCTCTTCCGTCTTCGCGGTGCCCGTCATACCGGACAGCTTTTTGTACATACGGAAGAAATTCTGGAAAGTGATGGTGGCGAGGGTCTTGTTCTCGCTTCTGATGACGACGTGTTCCTTCGCTTCGACCGCCTGATGCAGTCCGTCGCTGTAACGGCGTCCGACGAGCACGCGCCCCGTGAACTCGTCCACAATCAGCACTTCGCCGTCGGACACGATATAATCGCGGTCCTTTTTCATAATGAAGTGCGCTTTGAGGGCGCGCTGGATATGGTTGTAAAGCTCGGTGTTCCCGATGTCCGTGAGGTTGTCGACGTGGAAATATCTCTCCGCCTTCGCCACGCCCTCGTCGGTGAGCATAACCGTCTTCTCTTTCTCCTCAATCGTGAAATCCGTCCCCTCGCGCACCGTCCTCGCAAAAGCGTCCGCGGACTTGTACAGCTCGCTGGATTTTCCGCCCTTGCCCGAAATGATGAGCGGGGTGCGCGCCTCGTCGATGAGGATGGAGTCCACCTCGTCGATGATGGCGAAGTTGAGCTCGCGCTGCATCTTCATCTCCTTGCGGACGACCATATTGTCGCGCAGGAAATCGAATCCGAGCTCGTTGTTGGTGCAGTAAGTGATGTCGCAGTTGTATGCCGCGCGCTTTTCCTCGTTGGTCATCCCGGGCACTATCACGCCCACGGTCAGCCCCATAAAGCGGTGCACCTTGCCCATCCACGCCGCGTCGCGCCTGGCGAGATAATCGTTGACGGTGACTATGTGCACGCCGTGTCCCGCAAGCGCGTTGAGATAGGACGGCATTGTCGCGACCAGCGTCTTGCCTTCGCCCGTGCCCATCTCGGCAATCCTGCCCTGATGCAGCGCGATACCGCCCATAACCTGCACGAAGAACGGACGCATCCCCAGCACCCTCGCCGCCGCTTCGCGGAGTGCGGCGAAAGCGTCGTAAAGGATGTCGTCGAGCGTTTCGCCCGCTGCCAGCCTGTCCTTGAACACGGCAGTCTGTCCCGCAAGCTCCGCATCCGTCATTTTGCCGTATTTGTCTGCAAGCGCGTCCACCTTTTCCGCCATTTTGCGGAGGCGGCGCACCTTTCTTTCGTTTTCGTTGAAGATAGAAGCCATTTGCCGTCCTTTCGGGCAAAGCCCGTGCGCCCGAAGCGCAGTTTTATTCCGCCTCGGCAGAGGCGCCGCACCGCACCCGCGCGCATTCCGCGCGCACACGCCGTGCGTTTAACTTACATAATAAAGCCATTTCGTTAAAATGGCAATAAAATCCGCTATACCCCTCGGTCTTCGGCGGGCGGTTCCGCCTTCGGCGCGGTCTTCGTGACCGCCGCGGTGAGCACGTTGACTTTGCGAGCCTTGCCTTTGAGCAGCGCCCTTGCGCATTCGTCCGCCGTCGCGCCCGTGGTGAAAACGTCGTCCACCAACAGGATTTTTCTCCCCGCGATATACTCTCCGTAAGCCACGGCGAAACATCCTTTCAGATTGTCCGCCCTCTCCCTGCCCGAAAGCTCTTTCTGCGGACGCGTGTCGCGGGTCTTCACGAGCGCGGGCAGCACGGGGATGTTCAGCCTCCTGCCCACCTCACGCGCAAGCAGTTCGGACTGGTTGAACCCTCTCTTCTTCCGCTCCGCGTCCGTCATGGGTACGGGAACGATGATTTCCCCTTCCGCACCCGAGGACAGGAACGCGTCGGACATCATTGCGCCGAGAGTGCGCGCGATATATTTCTTCCCGCCGAATTTCAGCGCATACACAAGTTCCCTCGCCTTGCCGTCGTACACCAGCGGCGACACGTTGCGCCCGTACGCGCTTTCGGTGCGCTGACAGCGCAGGCAGTAGTCCGCCTCGTCGTTTATCGGCACGCCGCAGACAAGACACCTGTGTCCGCGGACGAAAGGCATCTTTTCCGTGCAGTCGGCACAAAGCGGATAACGCGTGTCGGCGGTGAGCTCGGCCTCGCAGAGGTCGCAGGTCACCCGTTCGGGATACACCGCGTCTTTCAGCCCGCATACCGCGCGGAAGAAAAACTCTCTGCACTTTTCGCGGAAAGACTTGCCGTCCCCGCCGCCAGAAGCCGTCTTTCCCACGCCGCTCATCAGAACACTTCTCCGCGGAATTCTTCCTCTATGAGATTGATGAGCAAAGAGTATCTCCTTGCGGTTTCGTTGTTTTTTATCATCTTCGCCACCGTCTTGCGCGACCCCGTGATGACCACGAGCTTCTTTGCGCGGGTGACGGCGGTGTAAAGCAGATTGCGCGTTTGCAGCATATAGTTCGCGTCCAGTGCGATGACCACGGCGTCGAACTCGCAGCCCTGCGATTTGTGTATGGTGACGGCGTAAGCGAGAGCAAGCTGCTCGACGTCGGAATATTGATAAACCGCCACTTTATCGTCATCAAACCGCACGGTAAACTGCATAATCTGCGGATTTATGCTTTCTATGACGCCTATGTCGCCGTTGAAGACGCCGGTGCCGCTCTCAAACCTGCTGCCCACCTGCTGCACCCATTCCTGCTGATAATTGTTCTGGGTCTGCATCACTTTGTCGCCTTCGCGGAAAAGCACGTCGTTCTGGCGCGCTTCCTTTTTGTCGCGCGACGGCGGGTTTATCGCCGCCTGCAAAATGCGGTTGAGATTGACAGTCCCCGCGCTTCCCCTCTTCATCGGGCAAAGCAGCTGGATGTCCATAGGCGACACGCCGAGATATTTCGGCAGCCTTTTCGTGACGAGTTCCGCCGCCGTTGCCGCAATCGACTCCGCGTCCTCTCTCTCCTCGAAAAAGAAATCGCGGCTCTTGTTGTCCAGCTCCGGCATCTCGCCCCGGTTGATGCGGTGCGCGTTGACGACGATTTTGCTGTCCTCGGACTGTCTGTATATCTGCGTAAGCTCGCTGACCGGGAATCTGCCGCACTTTATGAGGTCGCTGAGCACGTTGCCCGCTCCCACCGACGCCAGCTGGTCCTTGTCTCCGACCAGAACAAGCCTGCTGCCGCGTTCCAACGCTTTGAGCAACGCGTTGAAAACGTATTCGTCCACCATACTGACTTCGTCCACGATTACGGCGTCGAGTGGCAGTTTTCTGTCCTCGTTGTACGCAAACCTGCCGCCGCCGTCCTTCCAGTCGAGGTCGAGCATACGGTGTATGGTCTTCGCCTCCTCGCCCGTAGCGGCGGAGAGTCTTTTTGCCGCTCTTCCCGTCGGGGCGCAGAGCGCGACCTTCTGCCCGAGGTTGCGGAAGAGGTGCATTATGCACTTCACAATCGTGGTCTTGCCCGTTCCGGGACCGCCCGTCACTATCTGCACGCCGTTTTCCACCGCGGCGCGCACCGCTTCCACCTGATTGGGATGCAGCCTGAACCCCGCCTCCTGCTCGAAACGCGACACCTCGTAGTCGGTGTCCACCCTGAAATCCGCCGCCTCCGCCTGCAAGCGTATCAGCCTGCGCGCGATGCCTTTTTCTATGTTGTAGTTCTGCCGCGTGAGTATCGCGACGCACTCCCCCGTGTCGTATCTCACGAGGTCGCCCAGCAAAACCATATCCTCGATGTTGTCGCGGACTCTCCTCTCCGTTTCTTCGATATCGAGCCTTAAAAGTTCGATTGAGGACGCTACAAGTTCGTTTTCGGGCAAATAGTTGTGCCCATAGCGCACCGACGCCTCTTTGAGGACATAGGTTATCGCGGCGCAAATGCGGTAGTCGCCGTCACGCGCAATGCCGAGCTCCCCCGCTATTCTGTCCGCGGTCTGAAAGCCTATGCCGTCCACGTCGTCCACAAGCGTATAAGGATTCTTGCGCACGTTGGTTTCGGTCGCGTCGCCGTACACGCGGTAGATTTTGAGCGCGAGGTTTATCGTGATGCCCAGCTCTTGCAGGAACATCACCGCGGACTGCATCTTCTGCAACTTGGAATATTCCAGACAGAACTCCGTCGCGCGGCGCAGCGATATCCCTTTGACCTTGGCAATCTCCACGGGATACTTCATCGCTTCCAGCGTGTTCACTCCGTGATAGGACGCAATCGCCGTCGCGGTTGCCGGCCCCATACCTTTGATGAGTCCGCTGCCCAGAAATTTGATTATCCCGTCCAGCTTCGAGGGCGCGCTGACATAAACCTTTTCCGCCGTGAACTGTCTGCCGTACATACTGCGCGTTCTGAAATCTCCTTCCACGCGCAAATTCTGCCCCTCGCTGACGGGGGGCATCGTGCCGACGACGGTAAACACGCCGTCTTCGCATCTGAGGTCGAGCACCGTGTAGCCCGTTTCCTCGCTGCGGAATATCAGGTTTTTAATCTCGCCCTTCAATTCCATTGTCTTTCGGTGAGCGCGCACGCGCGCATATGAAGAAAAAGCAAGGCTCGCCTTGCTTCCTCTTTCGTATCTTAAAGTGTGTATTTCGCGAGGGCCTTTTTCAGCGCGTCCGTCATATCCGTCTTTTCCCAGCTGAATTCCGCCCTGCCGAAGTGTCCGTAATTGGACGTGGCGCGGTAGATGGGACGGTTGAGTCTGAGCTTTCGGATTATCGCTCTCGGACGCAGGTCGAACACCTCGGAAACTATCTTCGCCACCGTTTCGTCATCCACGACGCCCGTGCCGAAAGTGTCGACGTACACCGAAACGGGATGCGCCCTGCCTATGGCGTACGCCACTTGCAGTTCCACCCTGCGGCATATGCCCGCGGCGACGAGGTTCTTGCAGACGTACCTCGCCATATAAGTCCCGCTCCTGTCCACCTTGGTGGGGTCCTTGCCGGACAGCGCGCCGCCGCCGTGGGGACAGTAGCCGCCGTATGTATCCACGATAATCTTCCTGCCCGTGACGCCGCTGTCGCCCGCAGGTCCGCCTATGACGAACCTGCCCGTGGGATTGACGTAGAACTTGGTGTTCTCGTCCAGCCACTTTGCGGGAATTGCCTGTCTGATGACTTTTTCGACGAGCGTGCTTTCGATTTCGTGCGCGTCCGCTTCCTCGCCGTGCTGGGCGGAGAGCACCACGACGTCCACGCGTTTGGGTTCGCCGTCGACGTATTCCACGGTGACCTGCGCTTTGCCGTCGGGACGCAGCCAGGGTATCTCACCCGACTTTCTCGCCTCCGTAAGCCGCCTGGTCAGCGCGTGGGAAAGCATAATGGGCAGAGGCATAAGTTCGGGCATTTCGTCCGTCGCGCATCCGAACATCATCCCCTGGTCGCCTGCGCCGAGCTTGTCTATCTCGTCGCATCCGACGTAGTCGGAGGCCTCGTCCACCCCCCTCGCGATATCGGGCGACTGCTCGTCCAGAGAGGACAGCACCGCGCAGGTCTTGTAATCGAACCCGAGCGAACTGTCGTCATAGCCGACGTCTTTGACGACGCCGCGCACGATGCCGGGGATGTCGCAGTAATGGGATGTCGACACCTCGCCGAACACCATCACCATACCGGTGGTGGCGCACACCTCGACCGCGACACGGGCGGAAGGGTCTTCCGTGAAGATGTCGTCGAGTATCGCGTCCGCAATCTGGTCGCACACCTTGTCGGGATGACCTTCCGTCACGCTTTCGGAAGTGAAAAACCTCTTTCTGCTTTCTTCTTTCATATCAAATCATTTCGTTCGCCGCGCCGCTGGGTACGCTGTCCGCGTCCGCGGGAGCGGTGGAGATGTTCTTGTAGTTCTTCATTCCCGTACCTGCGGGGATGAGCTTACCTATGATGACGTTTTCTTTGAGACCGATGAGCGGGTCAATCTTGTTCTTAATCGCCGCCTCGGTGAGCACGCGCGCGGTTTCCTGGAAGGACGCCGCCGAAAGGAAGGACTCCGTTGCGAGCGCCGCCTTGGTGATGCCGAGCAGCGTGCGCTTCGCGCTGGCGGGCACGCCGCCGTTTTCGAGCGCCTTTTCGTTCTCGTCTTCATAGGTGAAGATGTCCACGAGCGAGCCGGGAAGCATATCCGTGTCGCCCTGATTCTCCACTCTTACTTTACGCAGCATCTGACGTACTATGACTTCGATATGCTTGTCGTTGATTTCGACGCCGGAAAGACGGTATGCGGACTGGACTTCCTTGGTGAGGTATTCCTGCACGCCCTTGACGCCTTTTGCGCGGAGCATATCCTGCGGATTGATGGAACCTGCGGTGAGCGGGTCGCCCGCTTCCACGAGGTCGCCCTCTTCCACTTTGAGTTTCGCTCCGTAGGGAATGGCATAGCTTCTGGTTTCGCCGTCCGCTCCGGTGACCGTTATCTCGCGGTTGCCCTCTCCGATGTGCACCGCGCCGTTGTTCTCGGTGATGACCGCCTGTCCCTTGGGTTTGCGCGCTTCGAACAGCTCTTCGACGCGGGGAAGACCCTGCGTGATGTCGTCGCCCGTCGCGACGCCGCCCGTGTGGAAGGTTCTCATCGTGAGCTGCGTACCGGGCTCGCCGATGGACTGTGCGGCGATTATGCCGACCGCTTCGCCGAGTTTGACGGGCTGGCCGCTTGCCATATTCTTGCCGTAGCACTTCGCGCACACGCCGTTCCTCGTCTTGCAGGTGAGGACGGAACGGATGAGCACTTTCTGTATGCCCGCGTCCTCGATTTCCTTTGCCTGGTCGGCGGTAATCATACTGTCCGCCTCGACGATGATTTCACCCGTTTCGGGGTGCACGATGGGTTCGATGGTGAACCTGCCCGCGATACGGTCGGCAAGCGACTCGATTTCGCTCTTGCCGTCGCGGATGGCGGTGATTTCCGTACCCTTGCTGTCGCCGCAGTCCTGCTCGCGCACGATGACGGAGTGGGAAACGTCGACAAGACGTCTGGTGAGGTAACCGGAGTCCGCGGTTTTAAGCGCGGTGTCCGCCAGACCTTTTCTGCCGCCGTGGGAGGAAATGAAGTATTCCAGAACGGACAGACCTTCACGGAAGGAAGAACGCACGGGCAGCTCTATCGTACGGCCGGAGGGGTCCGCCATCAGACCGCGCATACCTGCGAGCTGACGTATCTGACCCATATTGCCTCGGGCGCCGGAGTTCGCCATCATCCAGATGGGGTTGAAGTCGTCCAGACCCTTGACGAGCTCTTTCTCGACCTTGTCGGAAGCCTCTTTCCAAATCTTGACGACGGTCTGATAGCGTTCCTCGTCGGTGAGAATGCCGCGGGCGAAGTTTTTCTCGATGTTGATGACCTTTTTCTCCGCGTCCGCGATGATTTCCTTCTTCGCGCCGGGAATGTGCATATCGAACACGCTCGCGGTGATTGCGCCGATGGTGGAATACTTATAGCCGAGGGCTTTGATTTTGTCCAGCACCGCCGCGGTTTCTGTCGCGCCGTGATACTTGAAGCAGTTGTCGACAATGAGGGAGAGCTGCTTCTTGCCGATAGCCATAGCCTTCTCGCCGAGGATTTTCAGCACCTGTTTGCGCAGGTCCGTCTTTTCGCGCACTTCGGGGCCTTCGACGTCCGCGTCGGAAGCGTTGAATGCGGCGGCTATCGCGTCGATTTTCGCGTCGGCGAGGTCGGGATTGCGCAGTATGTCGCGCGCCTTGTTCCTCTCAGCGTCCGTGAGATTGCTGCCGCGCAGGACTTTGGCAAGAGCGGCAAGCTGTCTGTTGTCGATGACCGCGCCTATGCCGAGTATGCCGTCGATTTCCAGCAGTCCCGCGTTTTTGGGATTGCGGCGGTTGACGAATTGCAGGTCCTGCGGCAGGTTGGAGTTGAAGATGCAGCGTCCGACGGTGGTGTGCAGCATTCTCGTGCATTCCGTGCCGTCCTCCGCGGTGTAGGGAGTGCGTATCCACACGAGGGATTGCAGCGTGATGTCGCCGTCCTGATACGCCATGACCGCTTCGTCGAAGGAGCTGAAACACTTGCCCTCGCCCTTGTCGCCGGGACGGACGATGGTGAGGTAATAAGAACCTATGACCATATCCTGCGTCGGGGAAACGATGGGTTTGCCGTCCGAAAGTTTGAGGATGTTGTTGGTGCACAGCATCAGGATGCGCGCTTCCACCTGCGACTCAATGGACAAGGGGACGTGCACCGCCATCTGGTCGCCGTCGAAGTCGGCGTTGAACGCGCCGCAGGCGAGCGGATGGAGTTTTATCGCTCTGCCCTCCACGAGGACGGGCTCGAACGCCTGAATGCCCAGACGGTGAAGCGTAGGCGCGCGGTTGAGCAGGACGGGATGGTCCTTGATTATCTCTTCGAGGATGTCCCACACCTGGTTCTTGCCCGTGTCGACAAAGCGCTTCGCGGTCTTGATGTTGTGGCAGAGGTTCTGTTCGACGAGCTTCTTCATAATGAAGGGCTTGAACAGCTCAAGTGCCATTTCTTTGGGTAAACCGCACTGATAAAGTTTGAGTTCGGGTCCGACGACGATAACGGAACGTCCGGAATAGTCCACGCGTTTGCCGAGCAGGTTCTGTCTGAAACGTCCCTGCTTGCCGCGCAGCATACCGGAAAGGGATTTCAGCTCCCTGTTGCCGGGACCGCTGACCGCCTTGCCTCTCCTGCCGTTGTCGATGAGCGCGTCCACCGCCTCCTGAAGCATACGTTTCTCGTTGCGGACGATGATGTCGGGCGCGCCGAGTTCTTTGAGCTTTTTCAGACGGTTGTTGCGGTTGATGACCCTGCGGTAGAGGTCGTTGAGGTCGGACGTGGCGAACCTGCCGCCGTCAAGCTGCACCATAGGACGCAGTTCGGGCGGAAGCACGGGCAGCACGTCGAGTATCATCCATTCGGGACGGTTGCCGCTCACGCGGAACGCCTCGACGATTTCCAGCCTCTTGACCGCACGGATGCGCTTCTGCCCCGTGCTGTTGGCTATGACGGCTTTGAGCTCTTCGCTGTCGCGGTCGAGGTCAATCTCCATAAGGAGTTCCTTGATGGCTTCCGCACCCATACCGACGCGGAAATCTTTCGCGTCGTAGGTTTCGAGCAGCTCGCGGTACTCTCTGTCCGTGATGACCTGCTTCTTGCTCAGCCCCTGGACGATGCCCGGGTCGAGCACGATGAACGCCACGAAGTAAAGCACCTGTTCGAGGTCCTTGGGGGAAATGTCGAGGAGCAGGCTTATGCGGGAAGGCACGCCGCGGAAATACCAGATGTGCGAAACGGGAGTGGCAAGCTCGATGTGCCCCATTCTCTCGCGGCGCACCTTGGACTTGGTGACCTCGACGCCGCACTTTTCGCAGATGACGCCCTTGTAGCGTATTCTCTTATAGCGGCCGCAATGGCATTCCCAGTCGCGGGTAGGCCCGAAAATCTTCTCGCAGAAGAGGCCGTCGCGTTCGGGTTTCTGTGTGCGGTAATTTATGGTTTCGGGCTTCGTCACCTCGCCGTAAGACCATTCCCTGATTTTTTCGGGAGATGCGATGCCGATTTGTATTGCGTCGAAATTGCTGAGTTCGTACATACTATACTGACCTCCTTATTCCTCGTCGGAATCGTCCTTGTCGCCGAATATGCTGCTGAACACATCGGGGACGGTTTCCGTCAGCGCGCTGAAAATGTTCTCGTCGTCGTCTTCGCCGGTGTCGAACATATTGTCGATGCCCGTGCTCTCCTTCGCAAAGCCGTCGAAGATGTTCGCGTCGCCGAGGATGTCCACTTCTTTGAGTTCCTCCGGCTTTCTGCTGACGGGGGTGTCGAAGTCCATATCCTCGTCGTAGTCGCGGAGCTTGACTTCGTCGCGGTCCTCGGTGAGCACTTTGACGTCGAGCGCAAGCGACTGCAATTCCTTGACCAGGACTTTGAACGACTCGGGGATGCCCGGTTCGGAGATGTTGTTGCCCTTGACGATGGACTCGTAAGTCTTCACCCTGCCGACCACGTCGTCGGACTTGACGGTGAGAATCTCTTGCAGCATATTCGCCGCGCCGTACGCTTCCAGCGCCCAGACTTCCATTTCGCCGAAACGCTGTCCGCCGAACTGCGCCTTGCCGCCGAGCGGCTGCTGCGTGACCAGACTGTACGGACCCGTGCTTCTGGCGTGTATCTTGTCGTCGACGAGGTGGTGCAGTTTGAGCATATACATATAGCCGACCGTGACGGGGTTTTCGAAAGGCTCGCCCGTCCTGCCGTCGTACAGCTTGATTTTGCCGTCGACCTTGCCCTCTTCGTTGACTATGCCGCAGTCGGCAAAGAGCTTCTTGATGTCCTGCTCGTCCGCGCCGTCGAAGACGGGGGTCGCAACCTTCCAGCCCAGCATATTCGCGACAAGTCCGAGGTGAACTTCGAGGACCTGTCCGATGTTCATACGCGAAGGCACGCCGAGGGGGTTCAGGACTATCTGCAAGGGAGTGCCGTCCGCGAGGAAAGGCATATCCTCCTTGGGAAGCACGCGGGAGATGACGCCCTTGTTGCCGTGGCGTCCCGCCATCTTGTCGCCGACGGATATCTTTCTCTTCTGTGCGATGTAGACGCGCACGAGCTTGTTGACGCCGGGGCTGAGTTCGTCGCGGTTCTTCCTCGTGAAGATTTTGACGTCCACGACTATGCCGCCCTCGCCGTTGGGCACTCTGAGCGAAGTGTCGCGCACTTCTCTCGCCTTTTCGCCGAATATCGCGCGGAGCAGTCTCTCTTCGGGAGTGAGCTCCGTCTCGCCCTTCGGGGTGACTTTGCCGACGAGGATATCCCCGCTCCTGACTTCCGCACCGACGCGGACGATGCCGTCCTCGTCCAGGTTTTTGAGCGCGTCTTCGGAGAGGTTGGGGATGTCGCGCGTAATCTGCTCTTCGCCGAGCTTGGTGTCACGCGCCTCAATCTCGTGTTCCTCGATGTGGATGGAGGTGAACACGTCGTTCTTGACCAAATCCTCGCTGATGAGGATGGCGTCCTCGTAGTTGTAGCCCTCCCAGCTCATAAAGCCGACGAGGATGTTTCTGCCGAGGGCGAGCTCGCCGTTGTCCGTCGCGGGACCGTCGGCAAGCACGGTGGCTTCGCGCACCACTTTGCCCTTCTCGTCGCGCTGTTCGGCAAACACTCTGTCGCCTTTTGCGACGATGGGGTGCTGATTTATGCAGGTGGACTGGTTGGAACGCTCGAATTTGGACATCGTGTAAACGTCCACGTCGCCGCTCTCGGTCTGGATTTCAATCCTGTCGGAGTCCACATACTTGACGAAACCGTCGTGTTTTGCGAGTTTGAGCGCGCCGCTGTCGTATGCAATCCTGTGTTCGACGCCCGTGGCAATCATAGGCGCTTCGGGTTTGAGAAGCGGGACCGCCTGGCGCTGCATATTGGAGCCCATCAGCGCGCGGTTGGTATCGTCGTTTTCGAGGAAGGGAATGAGCGCGGTCGCGATGGAAACCAGCTGTTTGGGCGAAACGTCCATAAAGTCGACCTGACTCTTGGGGACTTCGCGGATGTCGCTTCTTATGCGGCAGGTGACGCGGTCACGGACGAACCTGCTGTTTTCGTCCAGCTCTTCGTTCGCCTGCGCGACGACGTATTTATCCTCTTCGTCCGCGGTCATATAGACGACCTCGTCCGTGACGATGCCCGTTTCTTTGTCTATACGGCGGTAAGGAGATTCCATAAAACCGTATTCGTTCACACGCGCATAAGTCGAAAGCGAGGAGATAAGACCGATGTTCTGACCTTCGGGCGTTTCGATGGGGCACAGACGGCCGTAATGGGAGTGGTGAACGTCGCGGACTTCGAAACTTGCGCGTTCGCGGTTCAGACCGCCGGGACCGAGTGCGGAGAGCTTCCTCTTGTGGGTGAGCTCCGCGATGGGGTTGGGCTGGTCCATAAACTGGCTCAGCTGCGAAGACCCGAAGAATTCCTTTATCGCGCTGGTCACGGGACGGATGTTGATGAGGGTCTGAGGGGTGATTTCGGCGGATTCCTGCGCGGAAGCCATCCTCTCCTTGACGACCCTTTCCAGCCTGGACACGCCGATGCGGAACTGGTTCTGCAACAGCTCGCCCACGGGGCGCACGCGTCTGTTGCTGAGGTGATCGATGTCGTCGCAGGTGCCGAAACCGTGGCGCAGACCGAGGTTGTAGCTCACGGTCGCCACGATGTCGTCCACGGTGATGTGCTTGTAGACGAGCGTGTCTGCGGACGCCTTGATGGCAAGACGCAGTTCGTCCGCGTCGGAGAACTCTTCCATCAACGCTTTGAGCGTGGGATAATACACCTTTTCGCAGATGCCGAGCTCGCGGGGGTTGCAGTCCACGAAAGCGTCGAGGTCGACGGTGTTGTTGCCGATGACCTTGTATTCTCTCGCCGTGCCGTCCGCGTCACGGTATGCGAGGAAGACGACGTTGACCGCGTTGTTCTGTATCTCTTTCGCCTTCGCCGCGTCGGGACGCTCGCCCTTCTGCGCGAGTATCTCGCCCGTCACGGGGCTGACGACGTCCTGCGCAAGCTCCTGCCCTTCGATGCGGTTTGCGACGGAGAGTTTCTTGTTATACTTGTATCTTCCGACCCTCGCGAGGTCATACTTCTTGTACTCGAAGAACGTGTTGTTGATGAGGATGTCCGCGCCCTCAATCGTGGGAACTTCGCCCGGACGCAGACGCTTGAAGAGGTCGGTCTTGCCCTGCTCTTCCGTCTTGCAGTTGACGTCCTTGGCGCAGGTCGCCGCCATCATATCGTCGCCGCCGAAGAGGTCCATAAGCTCTTCGTCCGTGCCGTATCCGAGCGCGCGCAGCAGCGTGGTCGCGGTGATTTTCCTGGTGCGGTCGACGTGCACCCACTGCACGTCGTTCTGGTCCTGTTCGAATTCCAGCCACGCGCCCCTGTTGGGAATGACCGTGGTCTTATAGCGCGGAGTGCCGTTGCGGTCGAGCGACTTTTCGCTGTACACGCCGGGGCTTCTCACCAGCTGGCTGACGATGACGCGTTCGGCGCCGTTGATGATGAAGGAACCGGACTCCGTCATAAGCGGGAAATCGCCCATGAACACTTCCTGCTCCACCACTTCGCCCGTGTCGTTGTTGGTCAGACGCGCCTTTACGCGCAGAGGAAGCGCATAAGTGGTGTCGCGGTCCTTGCACTCCTTGACGGAATACTTGGGCTCGCCTTCGAGGGAGTGGGACAGGAATTCCAGTTTCAGTTTGCCGGCGAAGTCCACGATGGGAGAATAGTCGCGGAAGACTTCCCTTATGCCGTCGCCGATGAAATTACGGTAGGAATCCTTTTGCACCTCGATGAGATACGGAATGTCCAGCACGTCCTTGATTCTGGAAAAATCCTGACGCTCGGTGTTTCCGTACATGACCTTGTGAATTCTTTGGGACATGTTTTACTCCTTGAAATTACCGATTTTGTTCCCCGCAAAAAAATTTTCAGAAAATCCGACTTTCGCGGAAAGCACTTGTTTTTTTTGTTGCCCTGCGCTATACTTACGCTGTTAGTTATAACCCCCTACCCCCAAAACACGGAATTTCGAGGGCAGGGATAAGCATTATTGCGCATTTTCCTATTATATCAGCGTTTTGCAAGGCTGTCAACAGTCCGCAGGGGTTGATTTGAGGAAATTTCGGGCTGTTTTTCCGCCCCGCGAATTCACTCCTCCGTCCCCTCCGCGGCGCTCTTCCGACAGCGTGCGAAACCGCCTCAAAATCGTGAAATAAACAGGTGAAATGATGAGAATAGACAAGTTTCTGAAAGTTTCGCGCGTCATAAAACGCCGCACGGTCGCCGCCGAAGCGTGTTCGGGCGGACGCATAGAGATAAACGGCAAAGCCGCAAAACCCGCAAAGGAAGTCAAACCCGGCGACGTGGTCACCGTGTCTTTCGGCAGCAATTCCCTCACCTTCGAGGTCCTGAACACCGACGAAAAACAGACCAAACAGTCCGCTTCCGAAATGTACCGCGTTATAGAATGATACCCCGTAAAACGGGCTTCTCCCGTTTGACGGGGACCCCGAATAAATACCCCACCGAAAAATCAGAGATTTCTCGGCGGGGGCCCCAAATTAAACCCCACCGAAACGACTGCGTCCTTTCGGCGGGGGCCCCCGATTTTATTCCATTCTCTGACAGGGGAGTGTTGAACCCCCCTCCTTCCCTTCGGGTATTCCTCCCCTCTCTCTTGAATAATGAATATTGAACCCCCTTCCTGCGGGTTTCCCCCGCAACCGTACCCCCTGAAAGGGCACCCACGGT